>JAZGAL010000193.1:0-20098 GCA_036475815.1 Gemmatimonadota bacterium | reverse complement strand
GTGTAAAAACGGCCCCCGAAGGGCCCGAAAATGCAGTGGCAGGGGGGAGACTCGAACTCCCAACCCACAGATTATGATTCCGCTGCTCTGCCGATTGAGCTACCCTGCCAGATTACGAAGGGAAGCCAAAGCTATTCGGCCTGCTTCGACTCGTCAATTGCCGCCGAATCGGGCGGCGGTGCCTCCCGGAAGCGATACAAGATCTCGCCGTCCCGGATCATGCCGTAGCGCTCGCGGGCCACGCGCTCGATGGCTTGCGGATCGTTCTTGAGCCGGTAGGCGACCGCCTGCAGCGAATCGATCTCCGCGTCGGTGGCGGCGAGCTGGGCGGCGCGCTCCGCCTCCAGCCCCTCCAGCCCGCTGACCTGGAACACCGTATACTCGCCGCCGAAAATCGCGAAGTAGGCGGCAAACAGCAGCATGCCTACGATCGAGAGATCGACGAAGCGCTTCCCTAGCCTGGCTTGCTTGACCTCACCCTTTCTCCGCTTCCCCACACGCCCTCCTCACGTCACCCAATCTTCCTGAACCGCCCGGTCCCGTACTCGGCGCGCCGGCCGAGCTGCTCCTCGATCCTCAGTAGTCGATTGTACTTCGCCGTCCGCTCCGAGCGCGAGAGGCTGCCGGTCTTGATCTGGCCGACCCCGGTGGCCACCGCCAGGTCCGCGATGAAGGTGTCCTCGGTCTCGCCGGAACGGTGCGAGATGACCGCCGTGTAGCCCGCCGTGCGTCCCAGCTCGATCGCCTTCAATGTCTCGGTGAGCGTGCCGATCTGGTTCAGCTTGATCAGGATCGAGTTGGCCACGTCCGCGGCGATGCCCCGGAGCAGGCGCTCGGTGTTGGTCACGAATATGTCGTCGCCCACCAGCTGGATCCGATCGCCCAGAGCGCCGGTCAGCTCCTTCCAGCCGTCCCAATCGTCTTCGCCCAATCCGTCCTCCAACGAAACGATCGGATAGTGATCGCACCACTCGCGGTACATCTCGATCAGGTCCTGGGCCGTCAGGCCCTCGCGCTCGCCGATCCGGTAGTTGCCGGCCGTCCCCAGCTCCGAGGCGGCCACATCGAGGGAGAGCGCGATCTGCTCGCCCGGCATGTAGCCGGCGCGCTCGATTGCCTCCATGACGTACTGCAGCGCCTGCTCGTTCGACTCCAGGTCGGGCGCGAAGCCGCCCTCGTCACCCACCGCCACCGACAGCTTGTTCTCCTTCAACAGGTCTCGAAGCGCCTGAAAGACTTCCGCGCCCCAGCGCAGCGCCGTCCTGAACGAGTCGGCACCGACCGGCATGACCATGAACTCCTGAACGTCGACGTTGTTGGAGGCGTGGGCGCCGCCGTTCAGGATGTTCATCATGGGAACGGGGAGCACACAGGTGAGCGGGCCGCCCAGGTAACGATAGAGGGGCAACTTGAGCTGCTGCGCGGCGGCGCGCGCGGCGGCCAGCGAGACGGAAAGGATGGCGTTGGCGCCGAGCTTCGACTTGTTCTGGGTGCCGTCCAGCTCGATCATGGTGCGGTCGAGGCCGACCTGGTCGACCGGATCGAGTCCCACGACCGCGGGCCCGATCACCTTCTCCACGTTCTCGACGGCCTTGGTCACCCCCTTGCCGCGATAGCGCCGCTTGTCGCCGTCCCGGAGCTCCACGGCCTCGTGCTCGCCGGTGGAGGCGCCGCTGGGCACGGCCGCCCGGCCCCTGATGCCGTTCCGGAGGATGACGTCGGCCTCGACGGTCGGGTTGCCCCTGGAATCGAGGATCTCTCGCGCTCTTACCTCAACGATCTCAGACATGTTCGACACTCTCTGACGCCACCCGATCTACGGTTAACCGCTTTGGCCCCGCGTATCCTTCGGGCGCCCGTAACTCCGCCAGCATCTCGGCCATCTGAGCATGAACGCGCATGATGAGCGCGTCCCTGTCCTCGTGGGTGAAGAGCTGGGCGTCCACGGGCTCACCGAAGTAGACGGTGATGGGCCCCGGGCGCAGGCGGAAACCGCCCTTCGGCAGTATGTGGAAAGTCCCGTCGACAACAGTGGGCACGATCGGCACACCGGCCTCGATGGCCATGATGAACGGCCCCTTCTTGAAGCGCTGCAGGTCGCCGGTCAACGAACGCGTGCCCTCCGGGAATACGACTGCCGTACTGTTGTCCGCCCTGATACGTCGCCCCGCCTCCTTGATCGACTCGACCGCGGCCACGTGGCGACCCCGGTCGACGAAGACGTGGCCGGCAGCCTCCGCGGCGCGGCCGAAGACGGGGATCTTGCGGATCTCCTTCTTGGCCACGAAGTGGTTGCGCACCGGTATGCTGGCCGCCACGGCCCAGAGGTCGTACATCGACTGGTGGTTGCAGGCGATGACCTGCGGGTTCTCCCGATCGATGTTCTCGAGCCCGATGACGCGCACCGGCGTGCCGCCGGCCCAGAGCATGGCCCGGCTGAAGAAGCGGCCCGTCCAGTTCAGGTACGCTCGCGGGAGACCCAGGTGGGCGCCCACGACCGATACGACGCCTACCGTGCCCAGGACCGAGGCCGCGACCAGCGCTACCCAGATAGATCGAATCACAGCAGCCCGCTACGCAGAGTCGAAGTGGTTGTAACCGGAGGAGGCGAGCCGAACCTCCTCGCCATCGCGAAAAACCCGCACGCCATAGCCGGACACGGCACGGCCAACACGGGTGACGGGGATGCCGAAGGCGCGCTCGAACTCAGAAACCGCCTGCCCGCTCAATATGCCACCGGGGACCGCCACGAGCAATTCGTAGTCCTCGCCGCCGGTCAGGGCCAGCTCCGCCTCGACGCCGGGGGCCAGCGGCACCCCGCTCCAGTCGATCTCGATCCCCACCGCGGACGCGGCGGCGAGGTGCCCAGCATCGGCGACGAGGCCATCGGAGACATCGATAGCGGCCGACGCCCCCTGCTCGGACAGCCAGCGCGCCTCGCGAATCCGCGGCGTCGGGGCCCAGAAGCGCTCGCGCCACACCTCGCTCACCGCCGCACCCGCCTTCCAGCCCCTCACGGCAGCCGCGGCGGCGCCCAGGCCGCCGCCGGTCAGCCAGATCTCGTCTCCCGGTCTCACTCCGCTCCTCAACAAAGGAATGCCGACCTGACCGAGGGCGGTCACGTCCAGAGCGAGCTGGCCGCCGCCGTGCGACAGATCGCCCCCTACGAGGCTGGCGCCCATCTGCTCGGCAGCTTCCCGGCAGCCGGCCCCGATCCGCTCGGCAAGCTCCGGGCCCTCATCACCCGGGACGCTCAGCGACACCAGGACCGCCAGCGGCTGGGCCGCCATCGCCGCCAGATCGGAAGTCGCCGCCAGCACCGCCCTCCGGCCCACCAGCTCCGGCGCGCCCCACGAGGTGAGGAAATGCACGCCTTCGACGAACAGGTCAACGGTGACGGCCAGATAGCCGTCACCGGACTCGATGAGGGCGCAGTCGTCCCCCGCGCCGAGCGCCACCATGGAGCCGGGCGCCGCAGCACCGTTCAGAACGCGGCGGATGACATCGAACTCGGCTCCAGGACCCAGCGGAGTGGAAGTCACTGGGGCGGCGGCTGGTCGAACAGTATGAACGGGAGCGGCGGCGTGCGGGCACCCGGATCCTGGAGGGCGGCGGGAATACTGTCCACCAGGTCGAGAGAAGTACGTCCAAGCGCCGGGCCCAGCTGGGCGGCGCGGCCGGCATAGAAGAGGGCCACGGCCAGAGCCTCGCGACGGGGCATCCGCGCGGCGAGCATGGCGCCACACGCCCCGGAAAGAACGTCACCCGACCCGCCCGATGCCGTGGCGGAGGACCCGGAGGACGTGACGAGCACCGGCTCGTGACTCAAGGCGATGACCGACGGTGCACCCTTGTGGAGCACGGCGGCGCGCAGCTTTTCTGCGGCGAAACCGGCGATGGTCACTGGGTCCGCCGTGACCTCCTGTACGCTGAGCCCCAGCAGCCGCGCCATCTCGCCCGGGTGGGGAGTGATGGCCACGGGCCGGGTCTTGGCAATCTCGGCCAGCTCGCCGGGCCGTGTGGCCAGCATGTTGAGGCCATCCGCATCGATGAGGATCGGCAGCGAACCCGTGCTGTGCAGCACTCGCTTGAGGCGGTCGGCGGCGAGCTTGTCCTGGCCAAAGCCGGGTCCGGCGACGACGGCGTGAGCCCAACTACCGGCCTCCTCCATCGCCGCGTCGTCATCGATATCGACGAAGATCGCCTCGGGGACAGCGGTCTGATAGATCTTGCGGTTGGCGGCGTCCGACGCGATGCGCACGATCCCGGCACCCATGGCCAGCGCGCCACGCGCCGCCAGGACGCCGGCACCGGCCATCCCCTTCTTTCCAGCCGCGATGAGGAGATAGCCGGCGTCTCCCTTGTGGGCGTCGGGCGCGCGTCGCGGCAGCCGCTCTTTCGCCCAATCGGGTGTGATGACTCGAGCCGATACCTCGTCATCGGACACGGGATGGAATCCGATCTCGGCCGCCATGATGCGGCCGCACCTGGAGCGGGCCGGCTGGAAGAGGAGGCCGAGCTTGGGATACCCCAGCGTGACCGTGATGTCCGCGTGGGTGCAGGCGCCCGGCACAGCGCCGGTGCTGAAGTCGACGCCCGACGGCCCATCCACGGCCACACGGGTACCGTTGCTGGAGTTCATCGCCTCTATGATCCGCGCCTGCCGCTCCTGCGGGGCACCGCTGGCACCGGTTCCCAAGATGCCGTCCATGACAACAGCGGCGGAGGCGAAGGCCGCGGCGGCCGACTCGGCGGGCTCCAGCGGGATGTCCCAGCGATGGGCGAGGGCGGGATCGGGTGGTGCACTGCCGGCCTGGATGGCGAGGACATCGCGCCCCCAGCTGCGGAGCGCCCGCAGCGCGATGTAGGCGTCGCCCCCGTTGTGACCGCTGCCCACGGCCGCCACAACCCTGCCCTCGGGGAGAAGTTGCTGCACGACCAGGGCGATTGCCCTGCCGGCATTCTCCATCAGGAGGCGTTCCGGCACGCCATGTTCTTCGCGCGCCCGCCGATCGATCTCTGCCATCTCGGCCGCGCGCGGCAACGGCAGTCGCTCGACGCCGTATAGATCGCTCATCGGTTCACTACCTGGCTACCTGGCCGGATCCGGATGCCGGGATCCCGCGATGCGGCTATTTGTAGGAATGCTGAATCTGACGGCCGAAGCTGATCTCGCCGTTGTCGATGCGGATATTGAAGCCGCAGTCCGGATTGCTGCAAACCCAAGCCTTGTACATGATGGTCGCGCCTTCACGTCCGTAGTCCGACAGCGGCAGCATAGACCCCGCATCACACTTCCTGCACACCGGAAATCCTTGCTCGCGCTCCAACTGACTCAACCCCCCTCCCTCTAGGTGGCCACTTCAACAGACAGCCGGGGAGCAACGCCCTCTAGCGATGCGGCTGGAGCCGCCCCCAAGGGTAGTTGCGATCGAAAGCGTCCTCGAAGTCGAAAACGTCTCGAAAATCGTCCAGGCTATCGGCGTCCTGCTTGATGAGCACGCGGCACTCGATCAAAGCGTAAACGATCTCGCCCATGTCCGTGGTGGAGTGGATGCCCCAGTGCTCCAGGACAGTGCGGGCCATGGGCCCGAACTGCTCGATCGCGAGGTCGCGACATCCCTCCGCCAGCTCCTGCCCCGTGATGTGGCGAGGCTCGTCCAGCTGATCGATTGCGTATTGAAGCGCCGAAAGGACAAACAGGTAGGCAGCGTCCGAATAACGCGGATTCTTCTCCCGGAGCTTCTCCAGCAGGTTCTGCCCGACCATAAAGCCCCGCCCGTTCCCTCAGATACCTGAGTCCAGAGTTAGAGCGGCTCCTGTCATCGCCCGTACGTAACCACGTCCCACGTTACACACCCCAGAAAAGCTCATGCGGGGGGCCCCCCCAGTCAAGGGGAGCATCCCGGGGCAGCGGCGGGCCAGCTAGCCCGCGGAATTGGGCCCGAGCCCGGCCGGGCGCGTGAAGCTCCCCTCGAGCCACTCCTCGTAAAGCGGAAACTCCCGGCCGAGCGCCCGGATTTCCTCGCGAACGCGTGCCGCCAGCGCCTCATCGCCGGACGCCGACAGGATGTCAGCGATCCAGCCGCCGATCCTCTCCATCTCGGCGACACCCATGCCACGCGTGGTCAGCGCCGGCGTCCCGATCCGGATCCCCGAGGTGACGAACGGTGAGCGGGCCTCGAAGGGAACCGTGTTCTTGTTGACGGTGATCGCGGCGCGACCGAGCGCCTCCTCCGCGTCCTTGCCCGTCAGTTCCGTGTCTCGCAGGTCGACGAGCAATAAGTGCGTATCGGTTCCGCCGGAGACGAGCCTGTACCCACGCTGCTTGAGCTTGCCGCCGAGGGCCTGGGCGTTGGCGATCACCTGGCGGGAGTAGTCGACGAACTCGTCGGTCATGGCTTCCTCGAGGGCCACCGCCTTGGCGGCGATGACGTGGACCAGTGGGCCTCCCTGCATGCCGGGGAATACGGCCTTGTCGATGGGCTTTGACAGCTCCTCGGTACAGAGGATTAGGCCGCCGCGCGGTCCCCTCAGCGTCTTGTGCGTAGTGGTCGTGACCGCATCGGCGTAGGGCAGCGGCGACGGGTGCAGCTTCGCGGCGATGAGACCGGCGATGTGCGCCATGTCCACCATCAAGCGAGCGCCGACTTCCCGCGCGATCGCGCCGAACGTCTCGAAGTCGATGGTCCGCGGATAGGCGCTGGCGCCCGCTACGATCAGGGCGGGCCCGTGCTGCTGTGCGAGATCGCGGACCTGATCGAAGTCGATACGCTGGTCGTCTTCGCGCACGCCATAGGCGACGACGTTGTACCACTTCCCGCTGAAGTTGACGGGTGAGCCGTGGGTGAGGTGGCCACCGTGCGAGAGGTTCATCCCCAGGATGGTGTCGCCGGGCTCGAGCAGGGAGAAATAGACGCCCATGTTCGCCTGAGCGCCGCTGTGCGGCTGGACGTTGGCGTGATCGGCGCCGAACAGGGTGCAGGCGCGCGTTCGTGCCAGGTCCTCGACCACATCGGCGTACTCGCAACCGCCATAGTAACGCTTGCCCGGGTATCCCTCGGCGTACTTGTTGGTGAAGACCGAGCCCATCGCCTCGAGCACCGCCGGTGATACGAAGTTCTCGCTGGCGATGAGCTCGAGACCTTCGCCCTGGCGACGGATCTCGTCGAGTATCGCCTCGTGTACGGCGGGATCGACCGATTCCAGGTTTCTCACATCTGCTCCTCTCCACAGCGCGCCATTCAGCTCATCCGCGAGCGGTGCAACGTGCCCACCTTCTCGATCCGGCGCTGGGCGATCTTGTCCGCCGCCTCGGCGGTGGTCAGGTTCTCCTCACCCGCCAACTCGAAAACCTCGAGCAGCGTATCATAGATCTCGCCCGCCTTGCGCTTTGAGCGGTCGGTGCTCCAGTCCGCCAGCTCCGAGTAAACGTTGATCAGGCCGCCGGCGTTGATCACGTAGTCAGGCGCGTAGAGGATGCCTCGCTCCTGGATAGTCTTCGCATCTTCCTTGGTCGCAAGCTGGTTGTTGGCGGCGCCGGCGATGATGTCGACCTTGAGCCGCGGGATGGTCTCGGAGTTGATGATCGCTCCCAGAGCGCAGGGCGCGAAGATCTGGGCATCGACGTCATAGATTTGCTCGCAGCCGACAGCCTCTGCACCGAAATCTTCCACACAGCGGTCCACCTTGTCCTGGTGGATGTCGGTAACCACGAGCTTGGCACCTTCGGCCCCCAGGTTCTCGCACAGGTAGTAGCCGACGTGTCCGACGCCCTGTATTGCCACCACCTTACCCTTGAGAGAATCGTCGCCGTAGCGATCCAGAGCACAGGCCTTCATCCCCCGGTACGTCCCGTAGGCGGTCACCGGTGAGGGATCGCCTGAGCGCCCGGCGATTCCAACGACGTAATCGGTCTCCATGTGGACGAAATCCATGTCCTCCACGGAGGTGCCGACATCTTCGGCGGTGATATAGCGGCCTTTGAGCGACTCGACGGCCCGGCCGTGGGCGCGAAAGATCATCTCGCGGCGCTTTGCACTTGGGTCGCCGATGATGACCGACTTCCCGCCACCCAGATTGAGCCCGGCCACGGCGGCCTTGTAAGTCATCCCCAACGACAGGCGCAGCACGTCGACCAGCGCTTGATCCTCGGAGTCATAGTCCCAGAAGCGGCAACCGCCGAGCGCCGGTCCTAACGTCGTGTCGTGGATCGCGATGATGCCGTAATAGCCTACCGAAGGTTCCCGGGTGAACAGAACCTGTTCGTGCTCGTACTTCCCCATCGCCTTGAAGACTTCCATCTTCACACCTCTTTCTATGTGCCACGCTTCGTGGGTTGCGGCTTTACACCTCCGTTGCTTTTTCCTGATACAGCGTTCTGACGATGACCAGCCGCTGAATCTCGCTGGTACCCTCGTAGATCTCCGTCACCTTCGCATCTCTGAACAGCTTCTCCACGGGATAGTCCCGCATGAACCCATAGCCGCCAAAGATGTTAATCGCCTGCGATGTGACCCAGACAGCCGTCTCGCTGCAGGCCAGCTTGGTCATGCTGGAGAGGCGCATGTCAGGCTTGCCAGCATCCCAGGCGCGCGCCGCGCGATAGAGCAGGCCCCTGGAAGCTTCCACCCGCGTGGCCATGTCGGCAAGCTTGAAGGCGAGACCTTCAAAGTCCTTGATAGCACGACCGAATTGCTTACGCTCGCCGGCATAGTCGATCGAGTGTTCCAGCGCGGCCTCGGCGATCCCCAAGGCCTGGGCACCGACGCCCAGGCGGCCACCCTCGAGGCTAGACAGCGCGTAGATGAAGCCCTTGTCGGGCTCACCTAGCAGCGACTCGGCGGGAAGCCGCATGTCGTTGAAGGCGATCGAAACCGTCTCTGAGCTGCGGATCCCGGTCTTGTCCTCCTTCTTCCCAACCACGTAGCCCGGCGTGTCGGTGGGGACGACGAAGGCTCCAATGCCGCGAGGTCCGCGGCGGTCGCCCGCGCTGTCGGTGCGCGCCATCACCAGCACCACCCCGGCGATGCCGCCGTTGGTCACCCACATCTTCTCGCCGTTCAGGACCCATTCGTGGCCATCGCGCACCGCCCGCGCCTTCATGCTCGCGGCATCGCTACCGGCGTCGGCCTCGGAGAGCGCGAAGGCCCCGAGGAGCTCGCCGCGAGCCATGGGCGGCAACCACTTCTTCTTCTGTTCCTCCGTGCCGTACTTGAGGATCATCTGGGTTGGCAACGAGTTATGCACCGAGATGGTGATCGCCACCGACGCATCGCCCCAGGCGATCTGCTCAAGCGCCACCAGATAGGTGAGCATGCCCAGCTCCAGGCCATCGTATTCCTCGGGCAGCAACATCCCGAAGAAGCCGAGCTCCGCCATGAGCGGCATCACCTCGGAGTGGAACTCCTGCTTGCGATCCCACTCCGCGGAGCGTGGCCGCAGCTCGTTCTCGGCGAACTCGCGAGCGAGCTGCCTGATTTGCTCTTGTTCTTCGGTCAGTGTGAAGTCGCGTCTCACTTAGTCTGCCCGCAAGTCAATCGTACGCGTAGAAGCCGCGGCCGCTCTTCCGGCCAAGCCAACCGGCGTCAACGTACTTCCTGAGCAACGGGCACGGCCGATACTTGTCCTCGCCCAGGTCCTTGTGCAACACCTCGAGGATGAACAGGCAAACGTCGAGCCCGATCAGGTCCGCGAGTGCGAGTGGGCCGATAGGATGATTCATCCCCAGCTTCATGATCTGGTCGATCGCTTCAGCGTCGGCGACGTCCTCATACAGGCAGTAGGTCGCCTCGTTGATCATCGGCATGAGCACTCTATTACTGACGAAGCCGGGGGAGTCGTTCACGACGACCGGCGTCTTACCGAGATCGGTGGATAGCTGGACGACGGCGTCGGCTGTCTCGTCGGAGGTCGCCAGTCCACGTACGACCTCGACCAGCTTCATGACCGGAACGGGGTTCATGAAGTGCATGCCGATGACCTTCTCGGGCCGCTTCGTGAATGCAGCCAGCCGGGTGATCGGGATGGAGCTGGTGTTGCTGGCGAGGATGGCCGAGTTATCCGCGACCTCATCCAGCTTTCCGAACGTTTCCGCCTTTATCGCTTCGTCCTCGGGGACGGCCTCGATCACGATGCCGGCGGAGGACGCCGCGTCGAGCCCCGTGGCCGTCGAGATCCGGGCCAACGTCGCGTCCTTGGCGGCCTCATCGATAGCGCCCTTCTTCACCTGACGTCCCAGGTTCTTGTCAATCGTGGCGAGCGCCTTCTCGAGGATATCAGAGCTCACATCGATGAGCGTGACATCGAAGCCGCTCTGAGCGAAGACGTGGGCGATCCCGTTGCCCATCGTCCCGGCACCGAGGACGACAGCTTTCAGATTGTTTCCAGTACTCATTTCGACACCACCTTCTGTGCTCATGTTATAAGCCTAACCAAGCGGTCATCGAATCGCACGAGGAAAGCAATCCGGCGATTGATTACGGCACGTTACGTGAAACGTCGACCAGCGGTCTCAGTTCCGCCATGCGTTTAGACTCGACCAGCCAGGGCGTACGAAACACCCATACTATGAAGGGCAGCACCAGCAGGGTGACGACTATCCCTCCTTCCGGCCCGAAGACGCCGCCTGTGAAGCGGTCGGGGCCGAGCTCCAGGGTGTCGTAGCCCGGCACGTCGAAATCGATCCCACTCACCGGCAGGTCGAAGACCGCGGCCATCACCCAGTTCCAGGCCCAGTGCAGTCCGATCGCGGTCCAGAGAGAGCGCGTCCGGAGGTAGGCGCCCGCCATCGCGACTCCGGCGAGGCCGATGTTCACCAGCGCGACGAGATCGATGTTGGGGTTGCCCAGATGGGCCAGGGCGAACAGCGCCGACGTTACGATCACCGTCAGCTTCACGCCCATCCCCTCGACGAGCACCTGGAAGGCGTACCCCCGCAGGAGCAATTCCTCGGCCGCCGCGGCGATCGCAAACAGCAGAGCGAGCATCCCCATCATCTCGAGCCAGCCGGCCAGGCTCCCGGCATCGGGCGCCGGTCTGAGCCACCCGATAACGGTCTGCGCTGCAACCACCAGCACCATGAAGGCGCCCCCAATAGCCGCCCCCCTCAGCCAGCCCCGCCACATCTCTTTGCCCAACGGCAGACCGAGAGCAGCGAAGCGTCGATGCTCGACCCAACGCATCATAATGGCCGAGGCGATGAGCAGACCGGCCGTCATGACCAGGCTGGTCAGGCCCAGTGCCCAGGCATCGCCCAGCCGCGACGGCACGACGAGCGTCATCAGTGCGCTCAGCACCCCGATCGCGGCGGCGGCGAGCGCGAGGAAGAGCAGCACTCGCCACAACGCCCGCAACTTCTCGGGGCCGAAGAAGATGTCTCTCGGTCTCAATAATCCCGGGTACCCTCATCCTCATTAAGAAATGCAGCCCTCGCAGCTAGAATAGCTCGAGGGCTCGGCGACGGATTCTGATGCTAATAACCAGAACAAGGGCGATCTTAGCGACGTCAAGTGCCAGAAACGGGCCCACTCCCACCAGCAACGCCTGGTCAAAGCCGCCAGTGACCACACTCAGCCACGCCGCACCACCCGCGTGGATGAGCGCGACACCCGCGATCAGGCCGGCGGCCAGCCTCGCCACGCCGCCCGAGCGACCCGCGATAGCACCGACCGCGTAGGCGGCCGCCGGGAAGGCCAGCAAGTAGCCGCCCGTGGGGCCGAGCAGATAGGCGAGGCCGCCGCCCACCGCGAACACAGGCGCGCCCAAGGCGCCCACCGCCAGATAAGCGGCCTGCGAAGCCGCTCCGAGCCTCGGGCCGAGGACGGCGCCGGCCATCAGCACGCAGACGACCTGCAGCGTGAACGGGACCGGCGTCCCGAGAAGGGGGATCGCCACCTTCGCTCCGAAGGCCGTGGCCATGGCAAAGACCGTGACGCCGATTGCGCGCCGCAACGCCCGGCTCGTCACATAATCCTCGCGCGCCCAGCCTAACGCACGGCTCTGCAGTCTAGCGCTCATCTGGTTTTCCCATTTTGCGGTTTACGAGTGATTCACGCGCGCTCGATGCTGACGGCCACCGCGTTGCCGCCCCCGAGGCAGAGGGTCGCCATGCCGAGCTTCGCATCGCGGTCCTCCATGGCACCCAGCAGGGTGACCAGGATGCGGGCACCCGATGCTCCGATGGGATGCCCCAGTGCCACGGCGCCACCGTGTACGTTGACGCGATCCCAATCCCAGCCAAGCTCGCGGCCATTGGCGAGCGTCTGGACGGCGAACGCCTCATTGACCTCGATCAGGTCATAGTCGCCGATCGACGTGCCGTCTTTCGCCATCAGCTTGTTCACCGCATCGATCGGAGCGAAGAAGAGGTCTTGCGGCTCGGTGGCACCGACCGCGTAACCTTTGATGCGAGCCTTGATGCTGAGCCCGCGGTCCTCGGCGAACTTCTGCGAGGTGACGACCAGGGCCGCCGCGCCATCGTTGAGGGCCGACGCGTTCCCTGCGGTGACGCTATACTCGCTGACCTCAGCAGGCGCGCTGTCGCCGAACACCGGCCGCAGCTTCCCCAGCGCCTCGATCGTGGTATCGCCTCGCGGCCCCTCGTCCCTGTCCACGATGGTAACCTTGCCCTTGCGCCCGTGCACCTCCACCGGAACGATCTCCGCGTCGAACTTGCCGGCCTCCATGGCCGCCACCGCCTTCATGTGGCTGTTGTAGGCGAACTCGTCCTGGTCCTCACGGGACACACCGGCCTTCATCGCGGTGTACTCGGCGTGGCCGCCCATGTGGCAATCGTGGAAACCGCACCAGAGGCCGTCGTGGACCAGGCCGTCCACCAGCTTCTGGGTACCGAACTTCACGCCATCACGATAGCCGAACAGGTAGTACGGCGCGTTCGACATCGACTCCATGCCACCGGCCACCACGACATCGGCATCGCCCACACGGATCGATTGGGCCGCCAGCGTCACGGCTTTCAGTCCTGAGCCGCAGACTTTGTTGATCGTCATCGCCGGTACCGTTGCCGGTATCCCCGCGCCGATCGCGGCCTGCCGCGCAGGCGCCTGACCCACGCCCGCCTGGAGCACATTGCCCATGATGACATCCTGGACATCGCCCGGCTCGATACCGGCCCGGGACACCGCCTCGCGGATGGCGATGGCGCCCAACTCGGGCGCCTTGAGCTTCGCCAGGCCGCCCAGGAACCTGCCGACGGCCGTTCTGGCGCTGCTAATGATAACCGGAGTTGTTTTTGGGTCTGACATTTCGCCACACCTGTTTATCTAGTCCGGCCGCTCCGCGACCAGGACGGGTTTCTTTTCCTGAGGCGCCAGATAGCCCCAGGGGATGTTGGGGTCATGCTCGAATAGTAGCAAAGTCCGTTCCCTCGTGGCCCGCTCGAGCACGGCCCGCTTGGTTTCCAGCGTGCGGAGCGGCTCGACATCGTAGCCCATGATCCAGGGTAGGGGTAGATGGGCCACCGTGGGGACCAGATCGGCCAGATAGAGCGCCGATTCGCCGCCGGACTCGATGAGCACCGACTGGTGCCCGGGCGTATGCCCCGGCGTCGGCAGAACCTGTATCCCGGGAACGATCTCAGCGGCGCCCCGCACGAAATCGAAGAGGCCCGCCTCGTGCACTAGCACGAAGTTGGGCGGCAAGTAGCTGGCCCGAACCCGCTCGCTCCGCCCCTGCGCGAACTCCCACTCATCCTGTTGAACCACGTACCTGGCGCCTGGAAACGACGGCTCGATCGCGTCGTCCGGCCGCCTCACGCTGTTCCCGCCGGCATGATCGAAATGCAGGTGCGTGTTGATGACCAGCGTGATATCCGACGGCTGGAAGCCTGCATCGCGGATGCCGTCCTCGAGGGCCGTGGGGTCACCGTCGTTCTCGATGCCGTAGATGTCGTGGAACTTCTGGTCCTCCTTGTTGCCGGCCCCGGTGTCGATCAGCACCAGTTCGGATCCCGCCTCCACCAGCAGCGGCCGCATGGCCAGACGTATCCGATTCCGGTCATCGGCGGACATTTTCTTCTCCCACAGCGGCTTGGGCACGACGCCGAACATGGCGCCGCCATCGAGGCGCTGCAGACCCGCATCCAGCGCATGCAGGCGGAAGCTGCCAAGCCCACGGGTGACTACCCGGCCCATATCACGGATCTGATTTCTCGCATTCCTCCTCGTCGGCCTGCTTTGACGGAAACTCCCCCCTCAGGAACGCCTGCAGACATCCCCAGTTCTCCACTCCTTCCTCCGCCAAACGCTTGAGGAAGCGGACGAACAGCTCCGCCGTCGCCCGGGCATCGGGCCCGGCGCGGTGCCATTTCTCAGGCGCGATGGCGTAGTAATCGGCCATGGCATGCAGGCTGCGGCGCCGCAGCTCCGGGTGCAGACGCCGGGCCAGGCGCAGCGTGCACAGTCGTTCACCACCCAGCCGCCCCCCCTGGCAGCGCTCGAACTCGGCCGCCAGAAAGCGCCAGTCGAAGCTGACGTTATGCGCGACGAAAACGGCTCCCTCGAGCGCCCGCTTCAGCGGGCCGACCAACTGGCCGAACGTAGGGGCGCCGGCGACCATCTCTTCGGTTATGTCGGTCAGCCTAGTAACAGACGAAGGGATCGGCCGTTGCGGGTTGATGAGCGACTCGTAACAGTCGACGACCTTGCCGCCGCGAACCCGGACAGCCGCAACCTCCGTCATCCGGTCGCCTCTTGCCGGTGAGCCGCCCGTCGCCTCCACATCGACGACCACGAAATCGAGCTCGCCGAGAGGCACGGAGGCATAGCCGTCCGGCACGTCGCGCAGCAGCCAGCATCCACGGCTCGCCTCGAAACGCGGGTCGCCGTGGAGAACATCTCGCACCAGCGAGGCGGCGAGGCGCGGTGGCCCATGCCGCAGGCCGAAGATCTGCTCGGCCAGGGCCGGCGGCCGGGCCGGTCCGTCCGACAGCATCGAGACCGCCCGCTCTCGAAGCAGAGGGAGGTCGTCCCAACGGACACCCAGCGCGCCATTCACCGGCGGGCCTGCGTTTCAGGTCCGGCCGATGTGACGGCGAGTCCTTGCCGCAACGAGCGTATCGTCCCGGGCGCGGTGAGGCTGGGGCTGTCAGAATCGATACCGGCACCGGACGTCGCTCCAGCGGCAGGCGAGCCAACAGGATACGACGCGGCTAGAGGCAACATCGAGGCGAAAAATAGGCCGGCCGGCGGGCGGGCGCAAACCGTCCCAGGGCGGGGTTTTTTGGCCGGATCAGAGGCTCCGTTCCCGAGTCAGAGCAGCCGCGAGACGGACGTAATCGGCGACGGGCAGGGCATCGGGCCGCGTGGCCGGATCGATGTCCAGCGAGCGCAGCAGATTCCCGGCCTCTTCACCCGAGAGGGCGTAGTCCGGCGCCTGCCGCAGGACTTTTTGCAACTGCTTGCGCCGGCGGCTGAAAGCGGCGCGCGTCAGCCGGCGGAAGGCCTCCTCCTCCGAGGCGGACAGTGGCGGCGGCATCACGGGCACGATGCGGATCAGCATGGAATCCACGTTCGGTCGAGGCCGAAAGGCCTGGCGCGTAATCCTGAACAGCGTTTCCACGCGCGCCACCGCCTGCACCCCGACGCTCAAGGCGCCGTAGTCCTTGGTGCCCGGCCCGGCCGCCAGGCGCTCCGCGACTTCGCGCTGCACGGTGAGCACGATCAACTGCGGGCGCGGCCCTCCCACATCGAGGAGACGGAAGATAAGTGGCGTGGTGATCCCGTACGGGATGTTGCCGATGACCTTGAATGATGGCTCCCCTGCTGCGAGCTCTCTCATGGGGATCTCGAGCACATCTCCGTGAACCACATCGACGTCATCGCGCTCAGCGTACTCCTCCTGAAACCGCGCGGCCAGGTCGTCGTCCAACTCCACCAGTGTCAGATGACCCACTCGCCCAACCAGATGCCGGGTGAGCGCGCCGGTGCCGGGCCCGATCTCGACCACGCGATCGCCGGGCGCCGGAGCGAGCACCTCGACGATCTTGCGTTGAAGGTTTGGATCGATGAGAAAATTCTGGCCCAGCGATTTCTTCGCTCTGTGGTAGAGCGCTGCCGCCATCTGGACCTCTCAGGGCCGGAGCACGAAGGCGGTCTGATCGTCCGGGGCCGAGTCGCCGCTCCTGCCCCGCGCCTCGAACATGGCCTCGACGATCTCTTCCGCAGAGCCGTTGCGATGCAGCTTCACCGCCTCGAGGACCGCCGCCTCGGTGGTCCTGAGCGATGGGTTCGTGAGGCCATCGGTGAACAGGCACAAGACGTCCCCCGGTGCCCAAGGGATGAGCGCCTCGCCGTAAGCGCCGTACTCGGCGATGCCCAGCGGCGGGCTCGTGGCGACCAACCGTTCCGGCGCCTCGTCCCCATGCAAGCGGAAAGCGTGTGCGTGGCCGGCATTCGCGTAGCAGAGCCGCCCGCGCAGCGGATCGATCACGCCGTAGAAGATGGTCATGAACATCTCGGTGCTCTCGAGCTTCTGGATGAGCGCGTGGTGGAGCGCCCTGAGCAGATCGCCGGGAGAGGCCGTCTCGCGAGCGTAGATTCCCATCACGCTCATCGACAGCGCCATGATCAGCGATGCGCTGAACCCATGAGACGTCACGTCTCCCAGCATCGCACCGATCTTGCCGTCCGACAGCTTGAAGAGCTGGTAGAAGTCGCCGCCCACCGGCCGGGCCGGAACGCAGCGCGCCGCCGCGTCAGCCACTTCCCTGAACTCGCTCAGGTCGGGCAGGAGCTTCATCTGAAGATCCTGCGCAAGCTCAAGCTCGCCGATCAGCTTCTCGCGGGATAGGATCTCCTCGAACAGCCTGAGATTCTCGATGGCGCTGCCGATCTGGCGCGCCAACGTCATCAGCAGCCTGGTTTCACCAGCATCCGATATCACGGAGCCCGTCCGACGGCCGATGAGGTTCAGGACGCCGACAGTTCGCATGGCGCCTCCCGGGCTGGTGTAGCTGACGGGCACCGCCACCCACGGCTCCGGCTTGGGGCCCAACCTGTCCGCCAGACCCTCCGGCAAGTCACCCACATCCTCCAGCCGCACCGTCCGGTTTTCCCGGAAGGCGAGTGCGGAAACCGATGCGCCCGACGATACCGGCACCCGCTCAACGGAGATCCGGGCAGGCCCCTCGGAGGCGGCGAGCACCAGTTCCTCGGCACTCGGGTCGTAGATCCAGAGCGAAGCCCTCTCGGCCCCTGTGACACTAACGACGCCCTTCAGTATCCGGGTGGCCGCATCCTCCAGCCGGGTGACGGCGCCCAACGTCTCGGTGATGCTGTGGAGCAGCTCGATCTCCTCCTGCCGCTCCGCGAGATCCCGGCGGCCGTCAGCCAGCCGGATCTCGTAGCCGGCCGCCTCATCGAGAAGATCACGAGCGAACACCGCCCATCGCTCAGACCGCTCATCGCCGCCCGATCGAACCTCCACCGCGTACTTGAAGCCCGGCGTCCGTAGCCAGTGGAGCGGCTCGTCCGCGGTCTCGAGTTTTTCTGATGCGGGCGCCACATGCTCCAGCGACCCATCGAGACCCTCGGTCCAGAGGTGGAGATCGGCGCCCGAACTGCGCCGGATGCGGTCGATCAGGCCGATGAGCGATTCCGCCTCACCGGCGGCGGTGGGGCGGGGCTCGCCGGTGGCGGCCTCCTCCCAATCGCTCCTGAGCGTCAGCGTGACCGAGTTGCCCCTATCGCTGAACGCGACATCGTCGGCGAGCTGCTTGAGCAGAAAAAGCCCGCGGCCACGGGAAGCGGCGACGCCACCGCCACTCCTCGGGTCCGGCACGTCGTGTGGATCGAAGCCAGGGCCTTCATCGCTGACCTGGACCCTGATCGCCCAGGCGTCCACGTTAGCCCGCACCCGCACCTTCTTGCTTCGATCGCCTTCGTTGCCGTAGAGGATGGCGTTCGAGAGCGCCTCGCTCACCGCGATACGCAGGTTGACCAGCGTACGCGGGCCATAGCTGCGATAGTCGCGGCAGCGCTCGGCCAGCAGCCTGATCACGTGCTCGATGACCGAGACATCGCTGGGCAACTCGAGCCGGATGTCGTTCGACATGTACCGATCGAGCTCGCCGGGCTTCGCGCCCGGCAAGCGACCGAACGAGGCCAGTTTCTCAGCGAGGAGCTCGCGCGTGATAGGCTGGGTGAGGCAATCGAGGCAACCGTGCCGGAAGGCGGAGATCACAGCATTCGGGTCGCAGTCACCTTCCGCCATGACCGCCCACAAGGTCGAGCGCGGGAAGAGATAGGCCAGTGACGCCCATTGGGCATCGGTAAGCTCGAGGGCCAGGTCCGTTATTACCAGCCAGGGCCGGGCATCGGCGTGGGCCTCGAGATGATCCACGGCGGAGATCACACGAGCCGACAGGCCCAGTCCCTTTACGGCCTGCGTCAGCTCTGCGGCCAGCTCGGGCCGTTGGGTGACGACGAGGGCAGATCTCCGTCCTTCCTCGTGTCCACGCATAGCAGGATCAGAAATCCTCCAGCGCCTGGTCCCGGGAGTCGGCGATGAAGAAAAGGGTATCCAGCTTGGTCAGCTCGAAGAGCATGCGGAGGTCTTCGTTCAGATCGGACAGGCGCATTTCGCCGCCCTTCTCGCGGATCTTCTTCGACAGGCTCACCAGGACTCCGAGGCCCGACGAGTCGATGTAGGCGGTGTCCTTGAAATCGACCAGGAACTTGCGGGATCCGGAACCGAGCAACTTGAGCACATCATCCTTCAGTTCCTGCCGATTCCCGACGATCAGCTGGCCGGTCACCTCAACGATCGTCACATCATTGTGACGCGAGACCTCAAAGTTCATGCAATCCTCTCTGACGTCAGATATTCAGACGGGAATATCGAGCATAGGACAATAGAGTAATAGAGCATCTGAACATCAGGATATCCAGGGTTCGTTCAATGAGCGCACGGCTCAGTCGCTACCCACATGGGAGCTTCCCGCCCCCCGCGGCCATAAGCGCGGTGACGTAAGCCACCGACTCGATGCTCGCTGCGTCCGCGCCCCTCGACAGGTCATTGAACGGCAACGCCAGCCCATGCAGGATCGGCCCGATCGCGGTGGCGTTTGCCAGGCGTTCGACCAGCTTATACGCGATGTTACCCGCTCCAAGGTCGGGAAAGATTAGCACGTTCGCATGGCCTGCGACAGGACTGTCCGGCGCCTTTCGCTGGCCCACGTGCCGGATCAGCGCCGCATCCGCCTGGAGCTCGCCGTCCGCCGCCACGTGGGGACAGAGCTCCCTGAACAGGTCGTGCGCTCTCCGCATTTTCTCGACTGCCGGGCTATCCGCGCTGCCCCGGGTCGAGAAGGACAGGAAGGCGATCCGCGGCTCATCGCCCACGATCACCCGGCGCATCCGAGCCGCCTGTGCGGCGATCTCCACCAGTTGCCCCGCATCGGGGTCGGGGACGACGCCCGCATCGGCGAAGGTGAGCACCTCGTGTTCCGGTGTCCCGCGAAAAGAAGGCACCACCATATAGAAAGCACCGGTGACCATCCGCGTATCCGGCGCCATTCCCACGGTGCGCAAAGCGGCCCGGATCACGTCGCCGCTGGCGTGCGTCGCCCCGGCAACGGCGCCGTCGGCATCCCCGGCCCGCACCATGAGGCCGGCGAAGAACAGCGGGTTCTTGACCTGCTCGCGCGCTGCCGCAGCACCGAGCATCTCACCGGACTCCGATCGCAACTCACGGAAAAATTCGGCGAAGCGGTCGAGCTCCGGATCATCCGCCGGGCAACGCAGCGGGCCGTTCCAGCCCTCCGGCGCAGCCAGCGACGAATCGGGCGTCAGCAGGATCGGATCGACGTGGCGGCTCGCCCGAAGCCGGACGGCGGCCTCGCGCACCCGCTCGTCGTGGCCCTCGGCCAATACGATGCGTCTGCCGGCTTGCTCGGCTCGCTGGGCGAGCTTCTGAAGGAACACCATGAGGATCGAGCCCTAGATGCGCCCTTCGAGCCGTCGCAGAACGGGCGCGGAGACGAACCGCGAGACGTCGCCGCCGAGTGCCGCCACCTCCCGAACAAGGGAGGCGCTGAGGAATGTGTACTCACCGGCAGGCGTCATGAACACCATCTCGA
>JAZGAL010000192.1:0-13859 GCA_036475815.1 Gemmatimonadota bacterium | reverse complement strand
CTTCAGGGCCGGACCCGATGCCCGGGACATCAGCGCGGTGCGCCGTCACGTGGCCCGCGCCTTCGCCCGCTACCGGCGGGTCGTCGTCTCGGTCCACATGGGTGCCGAGGGCCGCGACGCCCAGCGCACCTCCAACACCACCGAGACGTTTCTGGGCGAGAACCGGGGGAATCCGGTGGCCTTCGCTCACGCCGCCGTGGAGTCGGGTGCTTCCCTCGTGATCGGACACGGCCCGCACGTCCTGCGAGCGGCCGAATGGCGCGGCGATGCGCTGATCTTCTATTCGTTGGGGAATCTGCTGACCTACGGTCCCTTCAATCAGCGCGAGCCCAACAATCGCGGTGCCATCGCCTGCGCTTCCATCGACGCGGCGGGACGGGTCGCAGACGTGGTGCTCCGACCGACCCGGCAGGTGCCGCCGGGACTGGTGAGCCCCGATCCCACGGGCCGGGGCGCCGTTCTCGTAGATTCTCTCAGCCGGCTCGATTTCCCCGAAACCGGTGGCAGGGTTCTTCACGACGGTGCGGTGGTCAGAGCGGGATCACGCCGTTAGAGCACCCCTCCCACCCGGCCAAAAAGTCTACCTCATGGTGAAATAATTACCGATTGCGCGGAGTATGGCAGACGAGGTGCAATGGCGACAAGGCTATATGTCACAACATATTAGAGCGGGCGCTTAATGTGGGAACAAACCTTGCAAACGCTAAGTGCCCGGCGCGGTAGCTTGACACTCCTACCGCAAGTTGTTAACGTGGCGCCGCCCCCTCCTCCATTCGGTTTGGCCGACGTTTCGCAGTGCGCTGAAGTGTGCCCGATGCGTCGGCGTCCCATGACCGAACGGGAGCGCCTCAACAGGTGAACCTCGCGAACCCGAGGGCGAATGGAACGACAGCGCCTGACGTTCCTGATAATATCTGATCCGTCGCAGCCAGCGCGCACCGTGCAGGTTTCCAGTCGTCTGCTCCGCGGTGTGGCAGGCGGCGTAGCCGCTGTCGCCCTGTTCATGCTGGTGGGCTCGGCCGCGTTGGTGCTCAAGCTCGGCGACCTCGCTAGGACTTCCACGCTCGAGCAAGAGAACGCGTTGTTGGTGGCGGACGTGCAGCGGATGCAGGAGACGGTGGAGCAGTTGAGTCTATCGTGGACGGCGATCTCAGAGCGGGATCGCCGTTTCCGCTTGCTGGCGGGCCTACCCGAGATCGATCCCGAGGTCCGGCAGGTGGGTATCGGCGGACCGGGGACGGCTTCGTTCGAGACGGAGCCGTTGCTGGAGCTCGACAGCGACCTGGGTGCCCAGGTCTATACTGCCAGTACAGATCTCAACCGTCTGCTGCGCCAGGCGAACCTCCTGCAGGTGAGCCTCGAGGAGACCTCTCGCAAAATGGAGGCGCACCGCGACGAACTCACTACGTATCCCTCGATTGATCCCGCACGAGGATGGCTGAGCTCTTCCTTCAGCCGCAGCCGCTGGCACCCATTGCTCAACGTCCGGCGTCCTCACGAAGGTATCGATATCTCCGCCAGTCGTGGCACTCCTGTCGTGGCCACCGCCGACGGCCAGATCACCTATGCGGGTTGGCGGCCCGGTTTCGGCTGGACCGTCGAAATCGACCATGGGAACGGGCTCAAGACCCGTTACGCGCATAACGAGAAGAATCTAAGGGTGAAGGTCGGCGATCGTGTGCGGCGCGGTGACACGATCGCGTTAGTAGGTAGCAGCGGGCTGGCCAAAGGGCCTCACGTACACTACGAGGTCCTGCGGGACGGCCGGGCGGTGAACCCCGAGGATTATCGGCTCCACAAAGTCATCGTCGAATAGGTTCGCTCCGGGGGGAGCTAGCCAACCAGGATCTCGTCACCCTCGATCTTTACCCGATAGGTCTTGATCGCCACCCTGACCGGCCCCCCGGTCGGTTCGCCCGTCTTGATGTCGAATTTCCCGCCGTGCCACGGGCAGTTGAGGGTGCAGCCGTCCCCATCCACCAAGCCTTCGCTGAGTGACGCCCGGCCGTGCGGGCAGCGGTCGCTGACGGCATAGAACTCGCCGTTCACGTTGAACAGTGCGATCGCGTCGGCGCCGTTATAGATCCGTTTCGCCGCGCCCGGCGGCACCTCGGCGATCTTCGCTGCCACCGTGAATCCCTCCGCGTCCCGCTCAGCTGCCCGCGCCCGCTCGGAGACAGAGGCGCCGCCAAGGGAGTCGAGAACGTCCCAGAGCGACATCTGAATGCAGGTGAAGATCGGCGTATCACTGAACGTATAGGCCGACGCGTCGCTCTCCCTCAACTCCATCACCAGGTCGAGAAACTTGCCGGGGTCATCGCCCTCGAATCCGACCATGAACTCCTGGTCGTCCAGACCGAAGGAGTAGGCGGTGTTGATCCTGATGTCGGGGTACCTGCGACCGACCTGCACATGCTCGCTCATCATCTTCTGCCGCTGCTCCTGCGGCAGCTTGTACCAGGCGCGCGTCTTGATAAACGGGTAGAGGAAAAGATACTTCGAGTCCTGCGGGCGCACGCTGATCCGGTCATCCTGCTCGGGGTCGTCCGGGAATTCGTAGATCGACCGCTTCGTCATCGCCAGGTAGCTGTACGGCGTCGTCAGGTAGGCGCCCAGGCGTGTGGAGAAGATCGCCGTCTCCAGCGCCTGAAGCGTCTCAAGGTCCTCCGTCGCCTGCCACAGCATGAAGTCTACATCGCCTCGCGTGCCCATCAGGCTGTAGGAGCGCAGGAGCGATTTGGCCTGGAACCCCCGGATCGTTTCGGCGAACTCGACCTTCTGATCGATCTGCTTGTCCGTGCTCAGCCTGCGCCAGGCCGGGTCCAGCTTGAAGTACAGGTAGCGGACCAG
The DNA here is from genome assembly GCA_036475815.1 of Gemmatimonadota bacterium. Classification (GTDB taxonomy): domain Bacteria; phylum Gemmatimonadota; class Gemmatimonadetes; order Palauibacterales; family KS3-K002; genus JBDHGH01. The sequence goes on along the minus strand of JAZGAL010000192.1, from coordinate 11,009 downwards.
TTGCCGTTTCTCCTCCTGACGCGACATCGTCAGTCCTTTCTTTGCTTTCGTGAAACTCGTTCTTCCCTGGACCCGTAGTGAACCCTGACGATCACTACCCTGAGAGAACCAACGGACTAGAACGCTATGGTGAAAATCGGCGAGTTGCTCGTTTTCCTCATCACCCTGTACGAGGGGCTCATCATCCTCAGAGCTGTCCTCACCTGGTTCACCTCTCCTCAGACGAGCCACCCGGCCATCGACCTGCTCAAGCGGCTCACCGACCCCGCGCTCGAACCCGTGCGGAAGGCGCTCCCGGCAACGGGAAGCATCGACCTGTCTCCGCTCGTCGTGCTGATCGGTCTCGAGCTGTTGAAGAGATTCTTGGCCTAGCCGGCTCACTCGTCCGCGCTGGGCGCCGCGGCCGGGCCGCTGTCAACCGCGAACGGTTCCCGTCTTTCCGCCCCGAAGACTTTGGCGGTGACCAGCTGGGGGAAACCTCCTATGTAGTCGTTGTACCGCCGAACCGCCAAGTTGTACGCACGACCCGCCTCGATAAGCTGCTCTTCCGTCTCCCCGAGCTGCGATCGCAATAGCTGGAACCCGCCGTCCGCCTGGAGTTCCGGCTGCCGGACCGCCAATGCCAGCAGTCTGTTCAGACCGGCACGCAGGTCGGCGTTGGCCGCCTCCATGATGGCGACATCCCCCGATCTCACCGCTCCCGCCAGCTGCGCCCGGGCGTCCGAAACCGCCGCAATCAACGTCTCGTCCACCGTCACCCGGTCCAGCACCGTCTCGACCAGACTCGGAACCAGTTCCGCCCGCCTTTGCAGCTGCACCTCGATGTCGTTCCAGGTGGCCTCCGCCCGCTCATCGAGTTCCAAGATCTGGCTGTAGCCGCAGCCACCCCACACGGATGCCGCCGCCAGCGCCGCCAGCGCCCGGGCGAGCCACTTTCCAGACCTCTGGGATCGTTTGAGCATCAAGAACATGTAACTTCTTACACCTCTACCCCTTAGAACGGCAGAAGCCGCCATGTGTTCCCGACCGGACGGACCCCCCGGCTTGTCCCCACCGCTTGAAAACTCGCACGGTCCTTTCTACGTTCTTCACAATTCCGGCAGCCACCAACTCTAATCTGGGGGAGCTCAATGAACAAGCATTGGGTCTTGGGTCTTGCTGCACTGGTTCTGCTCAGCGCCTGCGGTAGATCGACCCAGCTGGCAATTCGTGCGGTCTCGAGCGCGGGGGACGGGGAAGAGATACCTCTTGCGCAGCAGGTGATCAGGTTGCTTCCGTACGATCGCGACTCGATCTTCGACGCACTCGCCGACATGGCCTCTCAATCTGAGCCCCAACCGCCTGCGAACCTGGTGGTGCTCCGCGACTCGGTTGCCTTCGCTCAGGAACGTTGGACGCAGGCCGAGGCGGCTTGGAACGACATGCGGTCCGAGATGCAAGACCTCTCTGAGCGTATGCAAGACATGAATCGTACCAGCAACGAGTACTTCCAAGCTTACCAGCGGTTCGACGATCTCGACGTTCAGGTCCGGCGTCTCGACCGGGACAAGCAAGACTACTTCGAAGCCTTCACAGAGCTACAGCACACGTATCGTTCGCGGGCCGACTCGTTCAACGCTGTCGTCCTGGCCTGGGGGGACATGGCCTTCCAGGACTACGGCCAGATCGTGGATAGCCTGATCGAGCTGCGCGGTGAGGAGCTTGTCGATACAACCGATGCAGCCGGCTGGGCCCATCTCACCGTGCCTCGTGGTCCCTGGTTGATCTACACCCGCTCGAAGTTGGTATTCGAAGAGCTTTACTGGAACATCCCCTATCAGTCGGCGGGTGGCGCGGACACGCTGGTGTTGAACAACTCCAACGCTGAGGTCCGACCCCTCTTCTAGCGGCGGCTACGCGGGCGGCGCCGGATCGGTGCCGCCCCCACGCCCCCCCGCCCCCCCCGCGCCCCCGCACGCGCCCGCCTCCTGCCAAAGGGAGATCAACCGATGATCACTCAGGTACCCGACCTTCAGCTCGCGGTGCAGGACGGACTGGCTACGCTCACCTTCGACCGTCCCGACTCCAAAGTCAATCTGCTAGCCAGTCCGGTCATGTTCAGGCTCGATGAGATGCTGGCGACCGTCGAAGCCGGTATCGCCGACGGCGAGATCCGGGCGCTGCTGATACGCAGCGCGAAGCCCGGCAACTTCATCGCCGGCGCCGACATTGACGAGCTAGCACAGCTCGACGACGCGACCGACGCGACCCGGATGTCGCGCCGAGGTCAGGAGGTCTTCCTGCGGCTGGAGCAGCTACCCGTGCCAACCCTAGCAGCCATCAACGGCACTTGCGTGGGCGGTGGGTTGGAGCTGGCCCTGGCCTGCGACTTCCGCTTGGCCGCCGATCATCCCGCCACACGACTCGGGTTGCCCGAGACTCGGCTGGGTATCTGTCCGGGGCTCGGCGGTACGGTCCGTCTGCCCCGGCTGGTGGGACTCCAAGCCGCACTCGACCTCATCCTCTCGGGTCGCCAGGTGAGCGCAGCACGTGCCGGCCGGATGGGGCTGGTTGACCGCGTGGTAGATGCGGAGCGGTTCGACCACGAGGTCGCGGGCATCGCGGGCGATCTTGCCCGGGGCGAAAGCCCCCTCCGGCCACGGCGCCGTTCTGCCCTGGCTCGCCTGGTCAAGGACGGCGCGCCCGCTCGCTGGCTCATCCGCCGACTCGCGAGCAAGGACGTGCTCAGGCGCACGCAGGGCTACTATCCGGCCCTGCCCGAAGCGCTCGATGTCACGGTACGCGGCCTCGGGCTCGCGCCGGATCGGGCACACGAGCTGGAGGCGGAAGCATTCGGGAGGCTGGCGGTTACGCCCGAGAGCAAGAACCTGATCTTCGTATTCAAACTGGCCGAGGGCGCCCGCAGGCAAGCACCGGGAGGGGAGGCCGCTCAGGTGCGGCAGGCCGCCGTGGTAGGCGCCGGCCTCATGGGCTCCGGGATCGCCGAGCTGTTCGCCTACCAGACCATCCCGGTCCAGGTGGTGGACATCGATGAGGCGCGTGTTCGATCCGGCGTTGAGCGTGCCCGCGCCCTGCTGGGAAAGGCTGCCAAGCGCGCCGAGTGGTCGGACGAAGATCTCGAGGTCCGCAGCAACTGTCTCCAATCAGCCACGGGCTACGGCAACTTCGAGCGAACCGACCTGGTCGTGGAGGCCGTTCTCGAGCGCATGGACGTCAAGCAGGACGTCTTCCGCCGCATCGAAGAGCGGGCGCCTCCTACCGCCGTTCTGACGACCAACACGTCGGCCCTCTCGATCTCAGAGCTGCAGGAGAGCCTGAGCAGGCCGGAGCGCGTCTGCGGGCTTCACTTCTTCAACCCACCGCATCTCATGCCGCTGGTGGAAGTCGTGCGTGGTGCGCGGACCGACGACAATACGCTGGCCACGGCCTTCAAGCTCGCCGTTCGCCTGGGCAAGACGCCGGTCGTCGTGAAGGATTCGCCGGGATTCGTGGTTAATCGCATCCTCGCCGTTTACCTGACCGAGGCCGGACACCTGCTCCAGGCGGGGATGACCGTTCAGAGCATCGACCGGGTCATGTCCCGCTTCGGGATGCCGATGGGCCCGCTTCGACTGCTCGACGAGGTCGGGCTCGACATCGTCGCCGAAGTGAGCGGGACCATGACGAGTGCTTTCGGGGAGCGATTCGCTCACGCCCCGGTGGTCGCTGAGGTGCTGGCCACCGGGGTGACCGGCAGGAAGAACGGGCGCGGGTTCTACATCTACGACGGCTCGAAGGTCAAGGGTGTGAACAAGGAGATCGAGCGGCTACTGCGCGCTGCCAGCGCAGGTTCACCGCCCCAGCCCGGTGAAGCCGAGCAGCGTATGGTCTTCGGCATGATCAACGAGGCGGCCCGCACGCTCGATGACCGGGTGGTGGGCTCAGCGGAAACCCTGGACGTCGCGATGATAATGGGCGCGGGGTTCCCACCCTTCCGGGGTGGCTTGCTCCGCTACGCTGATTCGCTGGGACTTGGACACATCGCCGATCGCTTACGCTACTATGCCGCCAACGTCGACGCGAGGTTCAACCCCGCACCCGGCTTGCTGGAACGGAACGCCTTCTACGCTTCCTGAGCCATGCCCAAGGTCGAGATCCATTACCGGCGCCCGCCTGACAGACTCGATGTTTTCGTCCAGGACCTGGTTGTCGACCGGCCGGAACTCAAGGTCACGTTGCACGACCCATCCACCGTTGACACCACCATCCGCGTCGGCGATCGCATTATCTTCGAGCCCCGCTCACCCATCGTCTGGTTCGTATTCCCCGAGGCATGGTACGACCTGGGGCGGTTCCACCTCAGAGACGGCACCTTCACGGGCCTCTACGTGAACCTCATTACGCCCGTGCAGATCACAGGTCGGAGCTGGAGGATGTACGACCTCTGCCTCGACCTCTGGATCGACCCGAGCGGCGGCTTCCAGGTGCTTGATCAAGATGAGTTTGACGAAGCAGTGGACCGCAACTGGATCGACGCCGGCACCGCTAATCGCGCCCGCGACGAACTCGAACGCCTGATCGATAAGATGCGACGGGGTGACTGGCCGCCGGCTGTGGTTGCCGAGTACGACCTGGAGCGGGTGCGAGCTCTTCGGGCGGGAAACGAGTCGGAGGCACTATGAGGCACTTAGTGATTAGTGGGGCCTTTCTCGCTGCCGCCGATGTGCTATACTGGGCTCTTCATCGTTGGCCGCGCCACTGGTTGCCGTTACTGCTCACTGATCACTTGAAGCTCGGACACGCTCTCATTCTCGGACTCCTCGCGAGTGCCGGAACGCAAGCAGAGGATTACCGGATTCTGGGTTCCCCAGACGCACCGGTCGAGATGGCCATCTATTCCGATTTCGAGTGCCCGTATTGCCGCAACTTCGCCCTCGCCGCGGTGCCGGCCATCGTCGCCGAGTTTGTCCACCCCGGCCTCGTGCGCCTGCGCTACGTCTATTTCCCTCTGCCGGCCCTTCACAAGAACGCCGTTGCCGCAGCGAAAGCGGCCCACTGCGCCGGGCTGGCCGGCCGCTTCTGGGCCTTCCACGATTATCTCTACGTGCGCCAGCCGGAGTGGTCCGGTGAAGCGGTCTCCGATTCCATCTGGATCGCCTACGCCGGGAACCTAGGGCTGGAGCAGGATGCTTTCGTCACCTGCCTGAACTCTGAGGAGACAAATGCCGTGGTGGAAGCCGATCTGCGTGAAGCTCTGAGCTCCGGGGCAACAGGAACACCCACCATCGTCCTTAACGGCCGGTCCATCGCCGGCTTCTCGACCTACGAGGGCTTGCGCGGCGAGATCATCTCTGCGATCGAGGCCACTCGCACCTCTGATAACTGACACCCGTGCACCCGGAACTGCCCGACCTGCTGCTCAGCCTTCTGGCAGGCGCCGTCGCCATAGGCTTGAGCCCTTATGCCGCCCTCACCGCCATCGGCCTCGCCGGCCACGTCGGCGTGCTTCTCCTTCCTCCCACGCTGGCAGGCCTGGCCACGCCGGCCGTGTGGGGCACACTCGCGGGTATGACACTCCTCGATGGCGTCCTCTCCCGCTATCGCCTCACCGACCTCGTCTGGAACGCCCTGCACACCATCGTACGGCCGTTGGCCGCCGTCCTCTACGCCTCCGCGCTCATGGTGAACGCCCCCGTCCCCCGCTCCATCCAGTGGGCCGCGGCCCTCGCGGCGCTGCTCGCGGCTTTCCTGGTTCACCTCTGGATCCTAGCATTGCGCACCAGAGCGCGCACTGCCGGCCCCATCTCCTGGCTCCCGGGTTTCACGCCGCTTCGACTGGCGGCTGCGGCGGCCGTCGTCATGCTCTCGCTGGCAGTGCCGGCCTACGCCGGGGCCATCGCCGCCGTGCTCGTGCTCGCCCCATTGCCCTGGTGGCCCTCTCTCTGGGGCGCGGCTTCGCTCACCCTGACCTCCGTCCTCACCGTTCTCGCCCGGCCCGCCCGCCTCCATCGCTGGGACTCAAGCCCGGATAGCCTGCCCGGGTCGCTACGGCGCGCCGTCGAGGCCGAGCTGGGAAACCCGCTCGGGCCATCGCGCTCGGCCCGGGTGACCCTGGCCAGGTTCGGCCCTCGCTGGCCCTACCAGCGCGGCCGGCTTGTGCTGGCCCACGAGAAGCCCGCCATCTTCGCGCACCGGACGTGGGGCCGGGCCCGCGCGATCCGACTCGGCCTCGGCGAAGGGCGCCCGAACCACGCTACGCTCATCGAGACACTCGAAATCGAGGCGCGCTCACCGTACGCCCTTTGCCTGGGCCCTGGCTCCCCGGAAGGGCCCGCCGTTCTGGCAGAACTCGAGCGAATGGCGGGAAGGTAGGCGACAGTTGGAACTCCGGCACGGGGCGGCGGTGTAGAAACACCCGTAGTCGCGCACAACGCACGTTTTGGCAGCGATTCATGCGATTCGCCTTTTCTTCGGGCTTTACGAACTGCGGGTAGCGTTTTATACTATACAGTCTTGCTTACCCACGTCCTGAATTCGTCCGTCTCCGCCGCTGATTTCGTCAGGGGCGTGCTGTTTGGTGAAGAGCATAGCGCTCGGGCGTGGCGGTGCATCTTTGGCGAGGCCGCTTTGCGGTGCTCGCTCTTTTCGTCCCTTATCTGTTAACCTCAGAGTCAAAAGCGGAGTCGGTATGTACTTCAGCTCCAAGGCCTTAGACTCATTCGACCAGTATCTCCACGACGTCGAGAAGTACCCGCTTATCGAGAACGCCGCTGCGGAGCGGCAGATCGCTCATCGAGCCCGAGCCGGCGACAAAGCTTCCGCCGAGCGGCTGGTGACGGCGAACCTCCGGTTCGTGATCTCTTACGTGAAGAAGTACCAGGGCCGTGGGCTCAACCTGGCCGAACTGGTGTGTATCGGCAACGAAGGCCTGCTGAAGGCGGTCAAGAAGTTCGACCCCGACAAAGGGGTGAAATTCATCTCGTACGCGGTGTGGTGGATTCGCCAGACGGTCCTGCAGGCGCTGGCCGAGCAGACGCGCTCCGTGCGGATCCCGCTGAACCAGAACTCCAACCTGGTGAAGCTGTCGCGGACCGAGACGGCGCTCACGCAGTACCTCGGGCGGACGCCCACCGATCGCGAGATAGCCGACCGGATGGGCGAGCCGGTGCAGACAATCCGGGCTTTGCGGCGGGTGGCTTCCGCGGAGCTCAGCCTGGACGCGCCGTTAGACCGGACCGATCGGGACAGCGCCTCGTTCGGCGAGCGGTTCTCCGGCCTCAATGATGAGGACATACAGGTTGAAGTCGAGTTCCAGGCTCGCCGCCAGTTCCTTGAGGATATGTTCGAGAAGTACCTCACGCAGCGCGAGCGGAAAATCCTGGTTCTCTACTACGGGCTGGATGACGGCGAAGAGATGACGCTCGAGGAGATTGGCTCACTCCTTGGGGTGACGCGAGAGCGGATTCGGCAGATCCGCAACCGGGCATTCGAGAAGCTCCGACAGTCGCCGGACGGGATGGCTCTGGAAGGGTTCTGGGCTCCGGCCTGAGTCGCCGTCTGTGAGCGTAGGAAAAAAGCGAGGCCGGCCTGGTCTCGCTTTTTTCTTCTTCCTATCAACTTTCCCGGCGTCGTAATCCCAGCACGGACAGCACGAAGATCGCCAGGATGACGACCTGGGACACCACGCACCACTGGCAGATCGCGCCGAGTATGACCACCTCGGCGTAGGTGAGGTAGAGCGTGAAGGCCACCGCCACGCCTGAAAGCAGCGCCAGCAGCCGATCGGGCAGCCGGTCACCGATCCAGCGCGGCTGTACCCCGGCCATCGCTATCGCGAAGAGCGCCACGTAGCCGGCCAGCCCGATCGCCGCCACCGGCATCCCCAAGAACTCCGAGTACGACGACGCGTTGACCATGTCGCAGCCGTGCGAGATGGAGCATTCCAGGTTGCCCACGTAGCCGAGCTTCGCCAGGAGCAGGTAGGTTGCGTCCAGGACTCCCAACAGAGAGAGGACCGCTATAGTCCTCCGCCGGTTCACTGCTTCGCCAGCTCTTCTTCGATTAACTCCGACATCTGGTCAAAGCCCATCGCCGACCCCACACGACGCCCGTTGATGATGAAGGTTGGAGTGCCCGAGAGGCCCAGCTGCCTGGCCCGCATCTGGCTGGCCAGCACCGTTTCCCGATGCTTACGCGATTTGACGCATTCGACAAGCGCCTTACCGTCCAACCCCAGCCCGTCCGCGTACCCTCGGAACATGCCCCGCGGATCACGCTTTTCGCCCCACTCACCCATGCGGCCCATCAGCACCTTGTTCATGGGCCAGAAGGCGCCCTGATCCCCGGCGCAGCGCGCCGCTTCGGCGCCGAGGTAAGTGGTCTCGCCCTGGTGGACGGGGAAATCGAAGAAAATGAACCGCGCCTTGCCCGTCTCCACGTACTCCTCCAGAACCTGCGGGACCGTCAGGGTCGCGACCATGCCACAATAGGGGCAGAGGTAGTCCGCGTACTCCTCGATGACTACCGGCGCATCGGCCGCGCCGATCGAGACACCCACCTCCTCCGAGACCAGCTCGCCCTCCTTGAGAGGCGGCAACGACACGGAGGAATCAAACGCTGTTTGCTTCCGATTGTTGACCACGACATATCCAATCAACGCCGCCCCTATAACGACGATGAGGGCAAGGGCGCCATAGAACTTCGACTGCGAACTCGACATTCAGTAAGCCTCCTTCGTTCCCCCCAGAGTTGTGAGCGCGTTCCCTACTCGAACTGGATGACCTCTCCAAGCTGGCCCGTGACAACCAGATACAACACGAACAGTAGGAAGAGCCCCGCCACGAAATAGAGTGCGACCTTGAGCGGCCTCGGCAGGAACCGCCGGCGTTCCCCACCCAGCTTTGTCAAGCCGGGCAAGAGTGCTTCCTGCCAGACACCGACAATCTCACGACTCAGCCCCGTCCACCCCGTGGCGTAGGCCTGATCCAGCTCCCTCAAGCTCTCCTGCCAGTCCTGATAAGCCCGCTTCAGCTCGGAGCGACCGGCTTCCGCTGCCGGTCGCAGCCCTCCGGCAGCCTCCGACACGCCGCTCAGCGTCCTCTCGAGCTCGGCGATGCCGCGAGCCAGCCGTTGCCTCATGCCGGCGGATTCCTTCTGCGTTGGCATGTACCGACGCTGTGCTTTCCGCCAGGGAATCCTGCGGTTCGCCGCCACACGCCGCATCTGTCTCTCATAGGCCCGCACCGTCGCGTCAACTATGACACTCACGCTGGCCTGCACATCTTCCCAGAGGCGCCGGCCGTCGAGCGCCTCGCCGGCGGCGAATACGTCCGTCGATGCGGCAGCCTCCCGCTTGGCCTTCAGCAGCGCACCGTCGTAGATGTTCCGTAACTCGCGCAGATGCTCCTCCAGAAACCCCACGGGCAGCAGCGACGACATCTGGAGTCGATCGATCGCCGCACCCAGCGGTCGATCTGAACCGCTCCCGATAGCACCCAGCGATGCCTCGAACTCCGGAATGAGAAAGCGCCGCGCGAAGTCATCCGCTTCCGGCACTTCCAACCTTGCGACGGGCTTCGCCTCGACCTTCTTCTCCACCACACCCGCTGCCCGCTCGCTGTCCGCCTCAGCTTCGGACGCCGACACACCCAGTAGCGTGCTCGAATGTCGCGACGCCAGCCCCCTGATCGTCTGGATCTGAGCGTCGGTCAGATACAGAAACTCCAGCTGCGTGGCCCCGCTGCCGATGCGCAGCAACCGCCCGAACTTGGCCTTGGCCACATCCAGCTTGGTCATTCGGCCCCACTCGATCCGGAAATGCCGACCGCCCCTCTCGAACACGTGCAACGCCAGGTCCGTGACCACCGCCAGCGCTAGCCCCTTGAAGCGCTCCATCTCGACAAGACCCGACATCGCCACCGGCGTCGCGAACACCACTCGCTCGCCCTCCAACGCCTCCTTGTCGGCGAGAGCCAGGTGATCGAGATCGGCACGCCCTCGCAGCTCCGCTGCCAGGATGGCGAGGCCTTCCTGGCCCCCGCGCAGCGCCATCGCCATCTGCGTCCCTACCACCAGCAGAATCGAGCCCCGCAGCGCCACCCCCAGCAGCGTTGAATACGGGATCTGTTGGCCGCTGACGTAGAGCCCTTCCTGGGCCGTCATCACCCGGGCGCCTCGCTGGGCCCCCACGCCCTCTATCACGACGTCGAAGTTACCCTCGTAGCTCATCGACTCCCGCCATTCCCCCTGGAATCGCTGCGACCGTTCGCGGTCCCGGACAGCGACCCTATGCATTGGAGCACGGCTTCCGTGTCACGGAAATCGCCGAACACGGCGTCGGCGCCCGCCTCCTCCAGCTCACCCACCCCGTGTCTACCGGTCGCCACAGCTATGGCGCGGGCGTTGACCGCGCGCGCACAGGCGATGTCCTCGGGTGTGTCACCAACGACCACGACCGATGCGGGCGCATCGCCGGCACCCACGCTCGATCGGCCTCGCTCCACCGCGATCCGCGCGATCTCGGATCGCTCCTCTGAATCCGATCCGTATGCGCCCACATCGAAACGCCACGGAACATCGGCTGCCGCCAGCTTCAGCCTGGCCCCCTCCTCTATGTTCCCCGTCAGTAGTCCCAACGAGATACCCGTTCTACCTTCCAGCACCGCCAGCAGCTCTGCAACCCCCGGCAGCACCGTGATCCGGCCCTCCGCACGCCGGATCTCCAGCTCGCTCTCCAGAGTCCGCAGATAGATCGGCCACACCCTCGTCAGACGGTCGCGGATCTCGCGCTCGTCCAGGCCAGCCCCGCTCATCAGCTCCACGACTATCTGCGGATCTGTCTTGCCGTGGAAGTTATAACCTTCCATAGGGCCGCTAGTCCCGTAGACCGCCTCCAGAGCCGCACGTATAGCTACACGCCCCGCTCCGTCGGTCAGGAGCAGCGTGCCGTCTACGTCGAACAGAATCAGCAGCCCAGCGGCTGTCGGGTGTTCCAAACGTCGGTTTCCGTATATCCCTGCACGATCACAAGC
>JAZGAL010000191.1:0-3743 GCA_036475815.1 Gemmatimonadota bacterium | reverse complement strand
AGTGGGGCTTCAACCAGATGACCGTTTGACCAAGCAAAACGTCACAACCAGCCCTCGGGGTGGCGGACTTGCGCTCCTGTGCGAGCGGGTGAATGGTGCAGGGGAACAGACGGAAGCCCGCTCTCTTCTACCGATCCACAACTCGACCGGGAGGTGGCAATGGAACGCAGATCCTTCTTGCGTACCGGGCTGGCGCTGGGGGCCGTGGGGCTGGGAGGCGGAGTCGGCGTCCTGCCGGACCTGGCCATGGCCTCGGGGCCACGCTCCCCCGGCACTCTGCGGCTCAACTCGAACGAGAACCCGCTGGGGCTGGCACCGGCGGCCCGCCGGGCGATCATCGACAACCTGGGCGAGGCGAACCGTTATCCGCGCGATGTGCGTGTGGAGATGGTGGAGGCGCTAGCGGCGCTGCACGGCGTTGAGCCGGAGAACATCGTCCTGGGTAACGGGTCCACCGAGGTTTTGCAGATGTCGGTGCAGGCGCTGGCCGAGCCCGGGGCCACGCTGGTGATGCCTGACCCGACGTTCGAGGACGTGCCATGGTACGGCGAGCCGTTCAGTTATTCGCTGGAGAAGGTGCCGCTGGATTCGGGCTACGCTCATGACATCGGCCGGATGAGGGAGCGCGCCGAAGCCGGAAGCGGCCGGGCGCTGGTGTATATCTGCAACCCGAACAATCCTACCGGCACCCTCACACCCAGCGCCGAGATCGATGCCTGGATCGGGTCGGCCTCGGCTGATGTGTACTTCCTGGTCGACGAGGCCTACTACGAGTACTGCACGGACCCGGGCTACTGGTCGTGCATGAAGTGGATCGCGAACCCCAATGTCATCGTCACGCGGACCTTCTCGAAGATTCACGGCATGGCGGGGATGAGGCTGGGCTACGCGGTGGCTCACGAGGAGACCGCCGAGCGGCTCCGCCGCTACATCGCAGCGACCAACGCCAACTACCTGGTTCTGGTTGCCGCCCGCGCCTCACTGGACGATGCCGGCTTGATCGACCGCAGCCGCGAGGCAAACAACACCGGCGTGCGGATTCTGCACGATGTTCTGCAGGAGCTCGACCTGGAGTATCTACCGAGCCACACCAACTTCGTCATGCACCGGATCAACGGCGAGCTGGACACGTACCGCGAGCGGATGCTGGAGGCCGATGTGAGGGTTGGGCGGCCGTTCCCGCCGATGCTCGAGTACAACCGGGTCTCGATCGGGACCCCGGACGAGATGGCGCGCTTCGCGGAGGTGCTCCGTAGCTTCCGCAGGAACGGCTGGATCTAGCGGGTTACCGCAGAGCCGATTCGATCAAGTCGATGACGCACGTTGTATCGCTGAGGCCGTCCAATTCGGCGAAAGCACGTGACATGTCGTGCCGGGCGTTGTAGCGGTGGCGCACCGCGATCACGGGCAGGCCGGCGGCCACGCCTGAAGCCACACCCGTCTCTGAATCCTCGACGACGACAGCGTCGCCGCCGTCCAGCGACAGCTCGGAAAGCGCGCGCAGATAGGGTTCCGGAGACGGCTTCTCTTTCCGCACATCGTCGGCCGAAACGCACGCGTCAAAGAACCCCTCCAGCCCGGTTCGCGCGAGCACCTCGTCCATCATCCAGCGCAGGCTGGAACTGACGACCGCGAGCCGGTAACCCCTTTCCTTCGCGGCGACGACGACGGATCGGGCGCCGGGCATCAACTCCACGCCCGACTCGAGCAGGGCTCCATAGACGGAGCGGAACGCCTCCGCGTAGCCGGCGGGATCGAGATCGGCGCCGGAGGCGCTGATGAACGCGATCGCGGCCGCCTCATGCGACTGACCCATCACCTCGCTGTAGTACCCCGGGTCGAGCTGACCCCCGTGGCGGCGCACCGTCTCGCAATGCGCCCGCGCCTTCAGGTCCTCGGTGGCGACAAGAACGCCGTCCATATCGAACAGCACGCCCTTTGCCCCTACCGGACCACGCGCATCCGGCTGGCTCATGGCATGCGCAGTCCCGCGACGACCGGGAAGTGGTCGGAAGGGTAGCGGCCGCTCCGCGACGTACTGATGATAGCCGCCGACTCGATCTTCCAGCCGGGCGAGACCAGAATCGCGTCGATCTTCTCTCCCGTGCTCCTCCCCTTAAAGCCATTGAAGGTGCCGACGTCCGTAGCACTCGGATAGAGAACCCGAAAGCTGTCCCGGAAACTCAGCGGAGGCAGCAGCTCAGCTTCGCCCTTCAGGTAAAGCATCGCCGGGTTGTCTTCGCCGGCGTTGAAGTCGCCGGTCACTATCACCGGATCGGAATGGGAACGGTCGGCGATGCGATCGACGAGCACTTCAGCGCTCCGCTCGCGCGCTTCCCGCGAGCGTGAGCTAAAATGCACGTTGTAGACATAGAACGCGCGCCCAGACTCCTTCTCCACCAGCCGCGCCCACGAGCAGACCCGCGGCAGCCGTGCGCCCCAATTCACCGCGATCGAAGGTACATCGGGTGTATCGGAGAACCAGAACGTACCATAGTCCGCCACCTCGAAGCGCTCGGCGCGATAGAGTACGGCGGAGAACTCGCCGATTTCGAGGCCGTCGTCGCGTCCGACGCCGATCTTCTCGTACTCCGGAAACGCCGCCCGCAGCTCGTCCAGCTGGGAGCGCAGTGCTTCCTGAACGCCCAGGATATCCGGCGCCTGCTCACGAATCACGTCGAAGACCAGCTCCCTGCGGTAGGGCCAGCTGTTCTCCCCATCATCGGCGGTGCCGTAGCGGATGTTGAAGGTCATGACCGCTATGGCCGGCGGCTCCGAGGGCCGGGCCTGGGCAGCCCGGGCGGGTCCGGTCGCGCCTGCCAGGAACGCGATGACCGGCAGGCAGCGACTGACGCGAGCCCAGGAAGTCATGACGAGGAAGCGCGGCGGATTGTCCATTACCGAGCGACCAGCGAGTCCTGCGTCACCAGACTCACGGGCACGGTCACCACCGCCGGGACCTCGCCGCCGCTCAGCGCCCGGGCAACCACCTCGATGGTGCGGCGCCCGATGGCGACGGGGTCCTGCACGGCATCGCCGATGAGCTGGGTGCCGCCGGCGATGGCGGTGCGCGCTTCCGGGGTGGCGTCGTAGCCCACGACGACGATATCGGCGCGGCCGGCGGCCTGGATCGCGGCGAGCGCTCCCAGCGCGCAGTCGTCGTTGCTGCCGAAGATGGCGTCGATGGGCTGACCGCTGGCCAGCAGGTTGTCGGTCTTCTCCTTGGCGACATCGCGGAGGCCGCGCTCCACAGCCGGCGCGGCGACGATCTGGATGTCGGGATAGGCCTCCAGAGCCTCCTGGAAGCCGGCGACCCGATCAATCACGCTGGCCACGGTCGGCTGATCGAGGATGGCCACTTTTCCCTGGCCATCCAGGCGCTCGGCGAGGAACTCGCCGAGTATGCGGCCACCCTGCCTGTTGTCGCTGGCCACGTGCGAGCGGACGCGGCCGCCGGCAGCCGCAATATCGGCGGTGAACACGGGGATACCCGCGTCGTTCGCCTCCTGAACGGCGCTCACGATCCCGCTCGAGTTGACGGGCGCGATCACGATGGCGTCCATGCCGCGGGTGATGAAGCTCTGGACCTGCCCGGTTTGTCGAGCCAGGTCCCACTCACCGGCGACGATGTGCAGGTCGATGCCGAGGCTATCCGCCGCCTCGATCAGGCCGCGCTTGAGATCCTGATAGAAGACATGCGCCTCGGTCAGCAGTGTCACGCCGGCTTGTGGCCGGCCGCTGTC
>JAZGAL010000190.1:0-15239 GCA_036475815.1 Gemmatimonadota bacterium | reverse complement strand
CTCAGGGCGGAAACAGACGGCGCGCATCCCCGCCTATGGCCGCTGGAAGATGGTGGACAATCTGCGCCGAAGCCTCATGGCTCCTACCGCCTTTCTTCTGTTGGCGGCCGCGTGGATCCTGCCTGGCGTGCCCCCGTACCTCTGGACCGGCCTGGTTTTCGGGGCCATCGCGGTGCCGGCCTTCATCCCGGTTCTCGACGGGCTCGTCCCCCAGCGATGGGGGATCTCCAAGCGAAGCCACGTGCGCGCCGTGGGACACGACCTATCCGTCGCCCTGTCGCAAACGCTTCTGGCCATCGCCATGCTGGCTCACCAGGCCAGGCTGATGGTGGACGCGGTGGTGCGCACGCTCGGGCGCGTTTACGTGACGAAGCGGAACCTGCTCGAGTGGGTTGCGGCCGCGCAGGCTGGATACGGAGTCGACCTGCGGCTGCGGAGCTTTTACGGGCACCTTCGTTGGAGTGTGGTCCTCGCCGTCGCAGTCGGCGCGCTCTCTTTTATAGTGAAGCCGGAGGCCTGGCCCCTGGCCGTGCCGTTCGTGCTCCTCTGGGTGCTGTCGCCCGTCGTCGCCTGGCGGATGAGCCTTCCCCCAAAGGTCCCGAAGGAACAGATCCTCACGGCGCAGGAGACGCGCTCCTTTCGGCTCATCGCCCGCCGGACCTGGCGCTTCTTCGAGACGTTTGTGGACGATGACGAGCACGCCCTACCGCCGGACAATTTCCAGGAGGAACCCGAGCCTGTAGAAGCCCACCGGACTTCGCCGACGAACATGGGCCTGTATCTCCTGAGCACAGTGGTCGCACACGACTTCGGCTGGATCGGGATTCTGGAGACGGTGGAACGGCTCGAGGCCACGTTGAAGACGATGACCGACCTGCGCCGCCTGCGCGGCCATTTCTTCAACTGGTACGACACTCGGGACCTGCGGCCGTTGGATCCGATGTACGTGTCCACCGTAGACAGCGGGAATTTGGCGGGGCACCTGATCGCATTGGCTCGAGCCTGCCACCAGC
The DNA here is from genome assembly GCA_036475815.1 of Gemmatimonadota bacterium. GTDB lineage: Bacteria > Gemmatimonadota > Gemmatimonadetes > Palauibacterales > KS3-K002 > JBDHGH01. Next base: position 14,226 of record JAZGAL010000190.1, on the reverse strand, counting down.
TCATGCATCGCCCCCTCTTCGGCCCGGAGACGCTGGAGGGAATCCGCGACAGCCTGGAGCTGCTTCTCGATTCGATGGAGAAGGCCGAGCATCCCGGCCGTACGCAGACGGTGACGGCGGAACAGTTGCGCGAGGCTGCGGAGGCGATGTCGGCGGTTCTGGAAGACCCCCCGCGAGCGCTTCCCGAATGGGTGCGACGCTTCAAGGAGCTGGATTCCGAGGCGGAGAACCTCCTGGACATCGCCCGCACGCTCTCGAGCGACGTAGAGGACGAGTCCCAATCCGATGTTCTGACCTGGGCGACGGCCATTTGGGATTCCGTCCGCAGCTACGCCCGCGACCTCGAGACGATCTTGCCCTGGTGCGTGCGCCTCTACTCCGACGCCACCGCGGCGGGAGAAACCCGGGAGGACGACGGCATATCGACCGGTGCCGGCCTGTCCGCGCCGGTTCTGGAGTTCCTGGGGGATGCGAACCCCACACCGGCCGGGCTCTCGGAGCTCTGCCGCGCGGCCGAGGAGGAGATCGAAGACGGAAGCCTGCTCTTCGAGGATCTGGAGGCATCGCAGACGGCGGCGGCCGCCCTCGAGCACCGCCTCTCCGGCCTCGCCCTTCTCGCCGAACAGATGGTCCAGACGATGGACTTCCAGTTCCTGTTCGACCCGTCGCGCAAGCTCTTTTCCATCGGCTACCGCGTGGCCGAAGGGACGCTCGATCCCAGCTTTTACGACTTGCTGGCCTCCGAGGCCAGGCTGGCCAGCTTCGTGGCCGTCGCCAAGGGCGACGTCTCGCCCCGCCACTGGTTCCTGCTCGGCCGCTCGCTCACGCCGGTAGGGGGCGGTGCGGCGCTCGTCTCCTGGTCGGGGTCGATGTTCGAATACCTGATGCCGCACCTCGTGATGCAGCAGCCCGCCCGGAGCCTGCTGGATCTCACCAGCCGCCTCGTGGTGGGGCGCCAGATCCGCTACGGCGCGGAACGGGGCGTCCCGTGGGGGGTCTCCGAGTCGGCCTACAACGTTCGGGACGTGGAGCTGACATACCAGTACTCGGATTTCGGGGTGCCCGGCCTGGGGCTCAAGCGGGGGCTGTTCGAGGACGTGGTGGTGGCTCCCTATGCCACCGCCCTCGCGGCCATGCTGGATCCGAGGGCCGCTCTGATCAACTTCGCCCGCCTGGAGGAGGCGGGAGCCTTGGGCGTCTACGGGTTCTATGAAGCTCTCGACTACACCCCCTCGAGGCTGCCGGAGCGAGCCGGGGTGGTCGTGATCCGGGCCTACATGGCGCATCACCAGGGGATGACCATCGTTTCCCTGGGAAACGTGGTTCATGACGGCCGCTCCCAAAGGCGCTTTCACGCCCACCCGATGGTCCAGGCGACGGAGCTGCTGCTCCAGGAGCGGACGCCGCGCTCGGTGGCCGTCGCCAGGCCGCGGGGCGAAGAGGTGCGGGTGGCGGCGCACGTTCGCGACCTGGTTCTCCCCACGCTGCGGCGGTTCGAATCGCCGCACGACATCACGCCGCGCACCCATCTGCTATCCAACGGCCGCTACATGGTCATGCTCACGGCGGCGGGCTCCGGGTTCAGCCGTCGGGGCGACCTGGCCGTGACTCGCTGGCGGGAGGACACGACGCGGGACTGCTGGGGCACGTTCGTATTCTTGCGGGACGCGGAGACCGGCGACGTCTGGTCCGCCGGCTTCCAGCCGAGCGGAACGGAAGCGGACCGCTACGATGTTGTCTATTCCGAGGACCGGGCCAAGATCATCCAGCTGCACCGGTCTCTCACTATCACCCTCGAGATCGTGGTTTCCCCCGAAGACGACGCCGAGCTGCGACGGCTGACGGTAACCAACCTGGAGAACCGGGACCGCGAGATCGATTTCACGTCCTATGCCGAGGTGGTGCTGGCTCCGCAGGGCGCGGACGAGGCCCATCCCGCCTTTTCGAACCTGTTCGTGGAGACGGAGTTCGTTCCCGAGCTGGGGACCTTGCTGGCCACACGGCGCCCGCGTTCGGCGGATGAGCCTCAGATCTGGCTGGCGCATCTGGTCGCGGTCGAGGGGGAGACGGTCGACGCGTTGCAGTACGAGAGCGATCGCGCGCGTTTTCTGGGCCGGGGCCGCGGGATTCGGACGCCACTCTCGGTGATCGACGGCGGGCCGCTCTCGAACACGGCGGGGACGGTACTCGATCCCATCGTGAGCGTCCGGCAGCGGGTGGCGATACCGCAGGGAGGAACGGTCCATCTCGTGTTCACCACGCTGGTGGCGTCTTCACGGGATGAGGCTCTGGAGATTGCGGAGAAGTACCGCCAGCCGGCGACGTTCGAACGAGAGAGCTCGCTGGCCTGGACACAGGCCCAGGTCCAGCTGCATCACCTGCGGATCACCCAGGACGAGGCGCACCTCTTCCAGCGTCTGGCCAATCGTCTGCTCTACACCGATCCCACGTTGCGTGCGGCTCCTCAAGTACTGGCCGGGAACCGCACCGGACCGTCGGGGCTGTGGGCCTACGGCATCTCCGGCGATCTTCCCATCGTTCTGGTTCGCATCGAGCGGGAAGAGGAACGGGACGTAGTGAGGCAGCTCCTGCGAGCGAACGAGTACTGGCACCTGAAGGGGGTTTCCGCCGACCTGGTGATCCTCAACGCAAGGGGTACCTCCTACATACAGGATCTCCAGGAGTCTCTCGAAGGCATGGTGGAAGCCATCCAGTCTGCGGTCAGCCACGAGAAGCATGGAGCCCATGGAGACGTATTCGTGCTGCGGACCGACCTCGTGCCGCCGGAGGACCAGATCCTCCTGCAGGCGACCGCGCGCGTGGTGATTCTGGCGAGCCAGGGTACGCTGTCTGAGCAGGTGGTCCGGCTGCAGCGTTCGAGACCGGGGCCAGTCCCGCCGAAGCTGCGCTCGCCACGCGAGACGGCCGAGACCGTCGCACCTCCCGCGCTGGACCTCGAGTTCTTCAACGGGCTGGGGGGATTCACACCGGACGGCCGCGAATACGTCACGGTTCTGGGCAAGGGGCAGTGGACCCCGGCTCCCTGGATCAACGTGGTAGCGAACCCGGGATTCGGCTTCCAGGTCTCCGAGTCGGGCTCGGGCTATACCTGGTCGGTGAACAGCCGAGAGAACAAGCTCACGCCCTGGTCGAACGATCCCGTGAGCGACACGCCGGGCGAAACGTTCTATGTGAGGGATGAGGACAGCGGCCTGGTCTGGGGGCCGACCACCCTCCCCATCCGCGAAGAAAGCTGGCCTTATGTCATCCGGCACGGGCAGGGGTACAGTCGCTTCGAGCACACCTCCCACGGCATCGCGCTCGAGCTCCTGCAGTTCGTGCCCGTGCGAGACCCGGTCAAGATCTCGCGCCTCACCCTGGAGAATCGGTCCGACCGAAAAAAGCGGCTTACGGTGACGGCGTATGCGGAATGGGTGCTGGGGGTGGAACGGAGCCGCTCAGCGGCCTTCGTGGTCACCGACATTGACCCTGTGACGGGGGCCATGTTCGCGCGAAATGCGTGGAACGGTGAGTTCGCGGATCGGGTCGCCTTCGCCGACCTGGGCGGGCGCCAAACCTCGTGGACCGGCGATCGCCTCGAGTTCCTGGGCCGGAACGCGAGCCACGACCATCCCGCGTCGCTCGAGCGACGGGAGAAGCTGTCGGGCAAGACCGGAGCGGGGCTGGATCCCTGTGCCGCGCTTCAGACGAAAGTGGAGCTCGAACCGGGCGAGCGCGCCGAAGTGCTGTTCCTGTTGGGCCAGGGGAACAGCCGTGAGCAGGCCCGATCGCTGGTGGAACGCTACCGCAAGATGAATTGCGACGCGGTTCTCAGCGAGATCCAGAAACAGTGGGACCGGGTGCTGGATACGGTCCAGGTCAAGACCCCCGATCCTTCCATGGACCTGCTGCTCAACCGCTGGCTTCTATATCAGACGCTCTCCTGCCGAATCTGGGCCCGCTCCGCCTTCTACCAGTCGGGAGGGGCGTACGGATTCCGCGACCAGCTCCAGGACGTGCTGGCGCTGGCGGTGACCGCACCCGACATAACGCGCGAGCAGCTGCTGCGGGCCGCTGCTCGGCAGTTCCCGGAAGGGGATGTCCAGCACTGGTGGCACCCTCCAACAGGCCGCGGGGTCCGGACCCGAATCTCCGACGACCGCCTCTGGCTGCCGTATGCCGTGGCTCATTATCTCCGGATTACCGAGGACTGGGCGGTGCTCGACGAAGAGGTCCCGTGGCTCGAGGGGGCGGCGTTGGAGGAGGGTGAGCAAGAAGCTTATTTCGAGCCCAAGGAGTCGGAAGAGCGGGCGACGCTGTACGAGCATTGCGCGCGGGCCCTGGACCGCAGCCTCGAGGTGGGCGGCCACGGTCTCCCGTTGATGGGGTCCGGGGATTGGAACGACGGCATGAACCGTGTCGGGTACGAAGGCCGGGGAGAAAGCGTCTGGCTGGGCTGGTTCCTCCTGGTGAACTTGAGGGAGTTTGCGCGGATCGCCGATCTCCGCACGGAAGGGGAGCGTGCGGCAAGGTGGCGGAAGAAAGCCGCGGCTTTCGAGGCCGCGCTGGAAGGTGAGGCATGGGACGGGGAATGGTACAGGCGCGCCTTCTTCGACGATGGGACGCCGCTCGGCTCGGCGGAGAACGACGAGTGCCAGATCGACTCGATCGCCCAGTCCTGGGCGGTCCTCTCCGGTGCGGGAAACGAGGAGCGGGCACGCCGGGCGATGGAATCGGTGGAGCGACGGCTGATCCGTTGGGAGGACCGGCTCTTGCTGCTCCTCTCGCCGCCATTCGACCGGACACCGCTGGATCCCGGATATATCAAGGGATACGTCCCCGGCATCCGGGAGAACGGCGGGCAGTACACGCACGCGGCGATCTGGTCGGTGGCGGCTTACGCTATGCTCGGCGAGGGAGACAAGGCAGTCGATCTCTTCAACCTGCTCAGCCCCATCCACCATGCCAGCCGTCGAGCGGACGTTCACCGCTACAAGGTTGAGCCGTACGCCGTGCCCGCGGACATCTATTCCGAAGCTCCACACGTGGGACGCGGGGGTTGGACGTGGTACACCGGGGCCGCGGGCTGGCTCAGCCGCGCGGGCCTGGAATGGATTCTCGGATTTCGGAAGCGAGGGTCCTCCCTCTGCATCGATCCTTGCATTCCCCGAAAGTGGAAACGCTTCGAGATCACCTACCGTCACGGCAGTACCCTTTACCGGATCACCGTCGAGAACCCGAACGGAGTCTGCCGCGGGGTCTCTCAGGTCAGCCTTGACGGAACCTTGCTCTCGGGAGAAGCGCTTGTACCCCTGTCCGACGATGGCCGTGAGCACCGAGTCCACGTTGTGCTCGGCGACCTCTAGGATCGCCTGGCGCTGTCACTGTGGTGGGCCGGGCTGCGGGCCTCAGCCCGGCGTCCTCTTGGCGACCTCCGCCGCGTCCTTGGCCAAGACGACGTAGTGCGCCTGCATCCCGGCGTTCAAGTGGTCCTTGACGTGGCAGTGGAACAACCAGGTGCCCGGGTTGTCCGGCACCATGTCGGCCACCTGCATCCCCATCGTCTGGAGGTCCGTCACGTCGGTCCGCATCCGGTTCAGCACCACCGTGTTGCCGTGCCAGTGCGGCGCGTGAACTTCGAAGTTGGTCGAAGCCATCAGATACCAGCGCACCCGCTCGCCCACTCTCGTCGTCAGGTCGGGAAGGTTACCGAAGATGAAACCGTTCATGGATTCCATGAAGTTGCTGGCCCCGAAGGGCTGGAAGAAGGCGAGTTGGGTCCGGTCCACGCTGGCGGGATCGGCGCTGTAGGCCTCGATGTTGTCCTCCAGGAACCAGCTCACGTTCTCATCCACCTCGTGGAACGAGACGATGAACTCGCGGTCCACATCCTCTGGCGTACCGTCCGGTTTCGTCGAACCGCGCCGGCTCACAATCATCGGGCCCATTAGGCCGGAGTTGACGTCTTTGTCCTCGTTCACGTGGGAGTGGTACATCCACAGGATCGAACTCAGGTCGGCCTCCGCCGGCCCGGCACGCTCCGGCACCGGCCAGACGTAGGTGTGCGTGCCGCCGGGCGGCACCGCGTCGTCCGCTTTGTCGGCATCACCGGTCCCGTCGGCGGATGGCGCGCCCTCGGAATCCTTGTTGTAGAAGACGCCGTGCGGGTGCATGCTGACGGGAAAGTGCGCGTTGTTGCGGAACACGACGCGGATCGTGTCGCCCACCTCGGCCCGGATCAGCGGGCCCAGGAAGCCCAGGTGCTCCCATTCGGGCGGCCGCGGGATCAGAGTGTTGAAAGACGCGTCTGTGTATTCGCGGTACAGCGCCTTCTTGTAAACCTTCCCAATCCGGTCTGGTCCGCTGGCAACCCACGTGTTCGCGTGCTCGTCGAACGGCTCACCCCGGATCATGTCGACGCCGCTCGGGGCGTAATCCCAAATCACCTCGTCGGCGGCGATGTAATAGGTCCGAGTGGCGGGCTTCGAGCCGCTTGCCGAACCGACCAGCAACACGGCGAGGCCAGCTCCGCCGAGCGCGAGACCCAGAGTCAGGAACACTCTCAGATTCGACATATCATTCCTCCAGCTGAAGGTTTCCGGTCCGCGCGTGAAGGGGGTTCCGACACGGCACGAACCGCCATCGGCTTGGGCCTACTCCAAATTGAACACCCTGGACTATGAGCGTGGCAAAGCCTTACACCAGCGTGGTGTATGTAGACATCCGCTGCTCCGGGGGAATAGGCGTGTCTAGGCTTTGTGAGAATCTAGTCCTGAGGCTTCCGGCTGTATCAGACGGCGGGCCAGCTTCGCCAAAGGCTGGTCTGGCTATTGCTACCATGGCTGACGACCTCACGCAGTGGGGCCAAGCTGCCCAGGTCAGTCCTCAATCCTTGCCTAATAAAACTAATATTCGTTCTTGATAGCCAAGCCGCAAGCCTGCTTCGGTCTCTCGTCTCCGGCCGCCAGCGCCCGAGCCGCCACCATCACCGGGAGCGGCATCCCGGCCTCACTCGGATATGCGTATGGCCAAGCCGGTCGGCAGGAGCAGCGTATCCTGGAGGAGCTCTGGGAGCTCCGTGATGCGCCGGCCATGCCAGTCGTTGAAATGGCAGCACTCAACGTGAGGCATGGCCCGCTCGTGCTCCCCCTTGGGGAAGGCGGCATCCGATGGGATGTACGCTCGTACGGAAAGTGATTAGTGAGTTCGTGCTGCACGCACGACTCGGCGCTGTTCGTGGTATTGTGGGGTTGGGTTCGGCGGTCTAGAATGAACAGACATATGTTTGATCTTGAACCAGAAAGGGTACACCAGTGAGCGAGCAGCAGATGCACGCGGGGGCCGACACCGCAGGAACGCCCCGGCTCGGGATGCCGGCGCCACAATTCGAGGCGACCACGACTCAAGGTACGATCCGGCTGGAGGACTTCAACGGGAGCTGGTTGATCCTCTTCTCACACCCTGCCGACTTCACTCCCGTTTGCACAACCGAGTTCATCGCGTTTGCCGAGATTCAGGACAAGCTGCGTGAGATGAACTGCGAGCTGATGGGTCTGAGCATCGATAGCACCTACTCCCACATCGCTTGGGTCCGGAACATCGAAGAGAAGATGGGGGTGCGCATCGACTTCCCGGTGATTGCCGACCTGAACAAAGAAGTCGCGTCGCTGTACGGGATGATCATGCCGGGCGAGAGCAAGACCGAGACTTCCCGTTGCGTCTTCATCATCGATCCGGCTCAGGTGCTGCGCGCCATGATCTACTACCCGCTGACCACGGGCAGGAACATGGACGAAATCCTGAGGCTGATTCAGGCGCTTCAGACCACCGACGAGCACCAGGTGGCGACTCCGGCCAACTGGCGCCCGGGCGATAAGGTCATCCTGCCGCCGCCGGCCACACAGGACGCGGCGGAAGAGCGGGTGAACACGGAGGGCCTGGACTGCAGGGATTGGTACTTCTGCAAGAAGGACCTGTAGGCGGCTGAGGGAGGGGATCCCTCGACGTACGGGCGGCTACACGGCAGCGCTGTGAGCATGAGGGCTTCGAAGATGACGGAGAAAACAAAGGACGGGACGCGCAAGGTGACGGTGAGTTGTCCATTCTGTCTGACGCTCAACCGGGTGGACGTGGGACGCGTGAACCACAACCCGAAGTGCGGGAGCTGCGGCAAGCCCATCCTCCTCGACCGCCCCGTGAGGGTGACCGACAGCGACTTCCAGCAGGTCATCAGCAAGACCGACATCCCGGTGATGGTAGACTTCTACGCCGACTGGTGCGGCCCCTGCAAGATCATGGCGCCGGTCCTGGATGACTTCGCTCACAGCCACATCGGCGAGGTGCTGGTGGCCAAGCTGGACACCGACGTGAACCCGCAGACCGCACAGCAGTTCGGGATCCGGGGCATCCCCACGCTGATGCTGTTCAAGGACGGCAAGGAGGCGGGGCGCCGTACGGGCGCCGTGCCCGGGGAGGAGTTGGAGAGCCTTCTGGCCTCCGCGTAGCACGCGCGTTCCGTCAGCCTGGCAACGCTTTGTTGTTATGACACGGGGTCGCGTATCTTCGCTCGTGATCCAGCAGAAACTGCTTTCTCCACAAACCGCCGCCGTAGCCTGATAGCTGGCCATCGCTGCCGACGACCCGGTGGCAAGGGATGATGATGGCCAGCCGGTTATCGCCGTTCGCCCGGCCCACGGCACGAGTCGCGTTTGGCTTGCCCAGGGCTCGCGCCTCATCCGCGTAGGAATGGGTGGCCGCGTAGGGGATCGTGCGCAGGTAGTCCCAACAAGCCACCTGGAACTTCGTGCCTGGGTAGACGAGCGGAACGCTGAACTGCTGCAGATCGCCGGCAAAGTAGCGCTCGAGCTCATCGGCGAGTTGTTCGATGTGTCCATCGCTTCCCGGTACGATCCCGCCGCCGAACCACCGCTTCAGCCGCTTGACCTGATTCTCCAGCAGCTGTGGGTCGGCGAACTCGAGCATGCAGACCCCCTCATCGACCGAGGCCGCCACCATGGGGCCGAGCGGGGTGAGGAGTCGGGTCACCCGGATGCAGGCGGAGGACTGGCTGCGACCGGGTGTCTGGTCGAAGAGGTGCGCGAAGGCGTCACGGAACCCGCTCAGCGACTCGTAACCGTGCTCGTAAGCGGCGCGGGTGAGGCCGTCGCCGTGGCGGATGCGACCCAGGGCGAGTCCGAGTCTGCGGGCCCGTTGGTAGGCGTGGAACGTCATGCCGTGGTTCGTCTGGAACCAGCGGCGCACGCGGGCCGGGTCGAGCTGCCTCTCGCGCAGATCGGCGTCCTTCCATCGCCTGCCAGGATCATGCTCGATCTCATCCAGCAGCGGCCGCAGCCACGAGGGTGTCGCGCCGTTCGGCTCCAGCGGCCGGCACCGCTTGCAGGGCCGATAGCCCGCTAGAAGCGCATCATGAGTGGAAGGGTAGTAATCGACGTTCTCGCTGTGCGGCTTGCGTGCTGTGCAGGTGGGCCGGCAGAAGATGCCGGTGGTCCGGATCGCCGCGAAGAAGAGACCCTCGTAGGAAGCGTCACGCTCACTCAGGGCCCGGTACATCTCGGACGTCGAAGGTAGAGCAGCTGTCTTGTCCATGCCGCCAATGTAACGGCTCTGCAGCCGATTTCCACCGGAAAGCGAGCAGGGAATTCGAGTGACGCGCGCCGGCTCGGGGCCCACGCCCGGAAAGCCGGGCGGGTGGAAAACCAGGATCCTTTCTAGTAAGTTAGTGTAGCAGAGGAAGATGTGGGGAAGGGATCCCGTGGCCCTCAAGCCCTCCCGGGGCCAGATCAACCCGAGAACAGTGGATAACTAGCCCGTTCAACCTGACGGGCCGGCGTGCCTTTAGAAACGGGGGGCGCGATGAAGAGTCCGGGTGCCTACGCTACAACGCTGCTCTTTGCGGCGGTTGTCGCATTCCCCTTATCGGCGAGGGCGCAGGACGACCCCAGACTGCGTCGGCCGTCTGAGTACCGAGTCAACGCGGCTTACCAGTTCTACTACTTCGACAACGATCTGGACCCCTGGCATTATGTCTCTGCGTGGGTGGAGCGTAGGGAGCGTAACTACTCCCTGCTGGGACGCGTCAACTACGCCCACCGCTTCAAGACGTCGGCGGTGCAGTTCGAGTTGGATGCTTACCCGCTCTTCAGCCCCAAGTATTACGCGTATTTCAACATCGGTTACTCGTCCTCGGCAACGTCGTTCCCCGAGTGGCGGCTGGGCGGCGAGCTGTACGCCAATCTCCCCGGCGCTTGGGAAGCCTCTGGCGGCTTCCGCTACCTGACATTCGCCACCGCAGAAGTCAGAATGCTTTCCGGTTCGGTCGGCAAGTATTATGGCAACTACTGGACGTCTCTGCGGCCTACCGCAGCATTTGATGATGGTGAAGTGTCCTATTCGCTTCTCCTGATCACGCGCCGGTACTTTGCAGACGCTGACAACTTCGTGGGTGGATTGATTGTGTATGGAAACGCGCCGGACGAGCGCATCTCAGCGGTGGAGCTGGATCGTCTGAGCAACTTCCAGATATCGATAAGTGGCAAGCACCCCATGGGACCGGCGCTGAGCTGGCTGTGGGGCCTCTCCTTCCAGCGGGAAGAGCTGCGCGAGAGCCGGTTTCGCAACAGAATCGGATTCGCGTTTGGGTTCGAGAGTCGTATCTAGCGACTGTTCTCGACCGGCGGACTCTCAGTCACCCGTAGCGAATCCTTTCCTCGGCATCTCTCCCCAACCTTCCGCGCGACGGAAGTAGTCGAACGTCCCCTTGATTCGCCACAGCGAGTTGAGCTGGCGGTAGCCGATGTTCTCGATGATAGCGAGCCAGAACAGGCCAACCAGGTCGGAGGTTCGGCGGTAGCGGCAGAAGGTGAGTTCCTCGAGACCTACTGCGGCCACGGAGAGCGCGACGCCAAGGGCGATGGCGAGAGCCAGGAAGGCCAGGATATAGGGGGCCGAGCCGAGGCCCAGTATGATCGTCGCGGCGAAGGCCGCATAACCTGCGACCTCGACCACGGGGCCCAGCATCTCGAAGAAGAAGTAGTAAGGGAAGGCGAGAGTACCCATCGTCCCGTATCGTGGGTTGAGCAGCATGCGAATGTTGCGGGTCAGGACCTGGATCAAGCCGCGCTGCCAGCGTTTCCGCTGCCCGGCCAGGCTCTTCAGATTTTCCGGGCCTTCCGTCCAGACCACCGGGTCCGGGATGTAGACGATACGGTAGGGCAGCCCATTCTCGCGGCATTGCCGATGCAGCCGGATGGTGAGATCTATGTCTTCACCGATGGCATCCGTGTTCAGTCCGCCCACGTCCGCGACGGCCGAACGTCGGAACAGACCGAACGCGCCCGAGATGATCATGGTGGCGTTGAGCGCCGCCCAACCGACGCGCCCGGCGTGGAAGGCGCGCAGGTACTCGAGCACCTGAAATCGTGCCAGCAGATTGCGCGGCATCCGGACGTCCACGACCCTAGCCGAGCGGACAGCGCTGCCGTTGACGATGCGCACGATCCCGCCTGCGGCGATGGTTCGGTCATCCTCGAGGAACGGGCGGCTGACACGCGTCAAGGCCTGAGACTCCAAGAGGCTGTCAGAATCGATGATCAAGAAGAGCGGCGTGCGCACGAAGTTGAGTCCCGCGTTTATCGCGTCCGCCTTGCTGCCACCGTTGACCTTGTCGACGACCAGGAGGTTGGGATGGCGAGTGCTGCGGTAGGTGCCCCGCACCGGCGCCGTCTCGATATCGGAGGAAGGCGCGCGGGGGGCCGGCACCAGCTCGAAGGTCTCCGTCAGTAGCTCGAGGGTCCGATCCTTCGACCCGTCATTCACGATCACGACCTGGTAGTCCGGATACTCGAGCGTGAGAAGCGATTGAGTGACCTCTACGATGGTCGGTTCCTCGTTGTAAGCGGGCGCGACCACTGTGACAGGCAGGGCAGCACCGGAGCGCAATATTTCGTCGACGTCTACGGACTTCAGCCGCTGGGTGTAACGGCGTAGCGAACGGAAGGCTGTCATGCTGGTGAACAGGTAGACGGAGTTCAACAGGACGAAATAGACGAGTACTACAAGGTTGATGGTGACGAGTACGGCTAACCCCACGTCTCGCATCACGCCCGCATTTCCCAGAGCATTTCCTGCGCCGCTACGGCGCGTGGATGATCGGAGTTCGCCAATTCTTCGAGAAGGTCCACCCTGCCCATGTCCCGCAGTCCCTGCGCAGCGTGAAGGGCCACCCAGTTCGATTCGTCGTCCAGGCCTGAACGGATACGCGCGGTGTCCTCCGCCGTACCCAGGGCGGCGAGGGTTGTCACAGCCCGCGCACGTACGGCGAAGTCGGTCGACTCGAGCAGCCGCCTGACGGCCGGCAGCTGCTCGCTGCCGCCCACCTTCTCGATCAGGGTCAGCGCCGCGATCACCAGGTCGGTCTGCCGTTCCGCTTCGGTCACCTGCGTCGCGAGGTCGACGGAGCCCGCGTCGTTGAGCGAGGCCAGGGTCAGCGCGATGACGGCGCGTATGCGGGGAGGGCGGCTCCTGTCGCGGAACGCGTCGCGCAGGACCTGCGCGGATTCGGGTCCCATGTTCGCGAGCATCGCGGCCAGGTAGCGGATGTTCCATTCCTCGAAGCGTTCGAGGCAGCGGATCAGTCTCACCGCATGGGCGGGCTGGTAGTGACGGGCGAGCGCGTGGGCGGCGTTCATCGCCACGAGCGGTGAAGGGTCGTTCAGAGCTTGCAGGAACTCATTGCTGTAGTCGAGGATGCTCAGCTCGCCTAGCGTCTGCAACGCGCGGGCACGCAGTTCCGGGCTGCGGTGCCCGAGGTCGCGAGCGATAGTGCTCAGGTAGGGGACGGCGAGTCTGAGAACGGCATCGTGTTCCACACCTTTCAGGCGTCTCGCATAGCGCAGTAGAAAGCCGACGAAGTAGCGTTCGTCTTTCTTTGGAACCAGTGAACGCAACTGGCTCTCGGGCATCTCGCCGGCCAGAACTCGAATGATCACCGGCTCCCACTGGCCTTGGAGGCGTGCCCAACGCAGCTGCTTTCGGTTGTTCGCGGCGCGGAGCCATGCCGCCGCGAGCGTGAAGGCGACCGCACAGGCCAGCACTACGAGCACAGCCAGTGTGACGTACTGGAAATCGCGGTCGGAGAACGGAAGCCCCAGAGGGTATTCCATCAAGTGACTCCTGCCGCACCGCCCAGAAGGCGTCTCACCCTGGCTATGAGCTCGACGGGAGAGAAGGGTTTCACTACGTAATCGCTGGCACCCAAGTCGAATCCGCGCACCACATCCTTCTCACTTCCAAGGGCGGTAAGCATCACGATCGGTACGTTGGAGTACTCAGCCGTTTCCCGTAGTCTCCCCAGCACATCGAAGCCGTTGAGGCCCGGCATATTGACGTCCAGGATCACCAAATCGAAGCGCCGCTCACGCGCTATCTTCAGGGTGTCAGTTCCGTCGGAACAGTGCGTAACCTCGAAGCCCGGCTCCCGCGTCAGGCGATAGACCAGCAGATTAGCCGCCACTTCATCGTCTTCGGCCACGAGGATTCTGATGCCCGGCGTGGCGACTTTCTGAGGATCACAAACGATGCGGGTACCCGGAGAGGTCTGGGCCAGATAGAGCAATCGCCCGGCTTCGTGGATCGCTTCCTCTAACGTCGTTTCAGGCTCTACCGCGGCGACTCCGGCCGAGAGAACGATGTCGGGTTGGCCGGGCTCTGAGAGGTTCCCTTGGGTCTTCTCGATCACCCGACATGCGGCGGCCATCTCATCTTCGTGAATCAGCACAGCCAGGTGGTCGGCATTCCAGCGCGCGCTGGTCGCCTTGTCGCCGGCGCAAAGGGCGAAGGCCGCGCCTAATCGCTCTGGCGCATCTTCCGCTGCAGTCCCGGGCCCACGCGCCGCGATCAACGCCAGGAAGCGGTTACTTGTTGAACCAGTCTCGAATGCTCGGGCCAGCGCGGCGCGATCGACGATCCGGCCATGTTTCTCCCGGCCGGGCCGTCTCTCGGTCCCTGGCAGTTCCATAGGGCGGCGGGCGAGTGCCTCCAGGATCTGCTGTGGGTCGACAGGCTTCTGTAGGAAGTCTTCAGCGCCCAGGGCGAGGCATTCCGCCCGAACGTGAGGGTCTGATCTCGCGGACGCTACGTAGACGGGAGTGGCGGAGCTGCGGGGATCTTCCTTGAAGCGTAGAAGCAGGTTCCGTCCATCGGCATCCG
>JAZGAL010000189.1:0-6647 GCA_036475815.1 Gemmatimonadota bacterium | reverse complement strand
CGGCGACCAGTTCGGCGGTGTCGCCCCAGATGCTCCCGGCCACCGTCCTCACGACCACGGTGTCACCGATCGTGTCGTAAACGGCCTGCCATTCGTGTGCACGGGGTGCGTCCGAGCCGTTGCAGGCAGCCAGCGCCCCGACCAGGGCCACGGTCAGCGTGATGCGGAGCGTCGGATTTGGCTGCCTGGACATGTTCATGGGATCATTGGCTCCCGATTGCGGGCGATTGCCACTCTCTGCCGAGGACACCATCATCACTTAGACGAAGAACCTGACGATTGGGTTGGCAGCGCGGCAAGACCGCCGGCTGCCCGGCCCTGCACACTGGGGGACATCATGTTGAAGAAGGGTGTGACTCTGGCTCTCGGTTGGGCTCTGCTGGTTGCACCGGCCGCGGCCCAGGAAGCGTCGCTCGACGACATCCTCAGCAGCTACTACGAGGCCATCGGCGGCCTCGAGGCGTGGAAGTCGATCCAGTCGATGAAGATCAGCGGCAAGATGACGGCGCGGCGTGGGATGGAAGTCCCCTTCACCCGGCTGGTGAAACGGCCTGACAAGGTACGCGTCGAGTTCACCATGCAGGGAATGACCGGCACTCGCGCCTTCGATGGAACGACCGCCTGGATGCTGATGCCTTTCAGGGGCAACACGGAGCCCGAGGTCATGAGCCCGCAGATGGCCCGGGGCCTCAAGGAAGATGCCGACATCGGCGGGCCGCTGCTGGACTATGAGGCGAAGGGCAACAAGGTCGAGCTTCTGGGTCTGGCGGAGACAGGAGGGACGGAGGCGTACAAGCTCGAGGTCACTTTGAAGGACGGGGAGGTTCGTTACTACTATCTGGACCGCGAGTACAATGTGCCGATCATGGTGTCGGGCACACGGCAGTTTCGCGGCGACGAGATGGAGTTCGAGACGATCCTGAGCGACTACAAGGAGGTGGGGGGACTGCTGATCGCCCATTCGGTCCAGACCCGGCCGGCGGGAGGTCGCGGCGGACAGGTACTGACGATCGAGCGGGTGGAGCTGAACATCGATATCGACGACGCCATCTTCACCATGCCCGAGAAGGAGAGGGATGGCCGGTGACGTTGGTGGCCGTTGTTACAGCGTGATAGCCACATGATCTACGTGATAGCTGCCTGATAGCTACATGATCGCCACATGATTCACGCCCGCCCTGGACGCTTGCACGGAGGCTCCCGGGCGGGCATCTTCTCGGGGCCAAACCATCAGAAGCCCTACAGAAGTTCGTGCAGGCCCCGCGCGCAGGAGCCAGAGCTGGCTTTCTTGTGTTGGGGCTTACAACCATGGAGGAGAATCCATGTTGAAGAAGGCCGTCTTTCTTGCTCTCGCGGGCGCTCTACTGGCCTCGCCGGTTGCGGCCCAGGATCTCGATGAGGTCCTCGACAACTACTACGAGGCCGTCGGCGGGCTCGACGCCTGGCAGTCGGTTCAGTCGATGCGGGCGACCGGCAAGATGGCGATGGGCGGGATGGGTGTAGAAGCCCCGTTCACCTTCGTGACGAAGCGACCCGACAAGATCCGTCTCGAGTTCACCTTCCAGGGGATGACCGGCGTCCAGGCGTTCGACGGCGAGACGGCCTGGATGGTCATGCCGTTCATGGGTAGCACCGACCCCGAGGTCATGCCGGATGAAATGGCTAAGCAGTTCAAGGACCAGGCGGACATCGACGGCCCGCTCATGGGTTGGAAGGAATCAGGCCACCAGGTCGAGCTTATCGGCAAGGAAGAGACGGAAGGGACCGAGGCTTACAAGATCAAGGTCACCAAGAAGGACGGCGATGTGGAGTACTACTTCCTCGACGCCGAGTACTTCATCCCCATCAGGGTCGAGAGCAGCACTGAGATGCAGGGCCGGATGGTCGATATCGAGATCATCCTCAGCGGTTATAAGGAAGTGGACGGGTTGATGGTGGCTCACTCGGTAGAGCAGAGGACGAAAGGGGCTCCTAGCGGCCAGGTCATCACGATCGAGCAGGTGGAGTTGAATGTGGACGTCGATGACTCGATGTTCACCATGCCTGAGAAGGAAGAGGAGGAAGGCCAGCAGTAGTGTTGGCCTTCTTCGGTTCGGTTCTACGATTCCGGGAGAGGAGTTACACCATGTGTAGCCGGCCGGGATACATCTGGCGGAGCTTTGCACTTCTGATAGCGCTGCTCGCGCTTCCCGCGATACCTGCAGCTCAAGTTCAAATCGAATCAGCCACGTTTGGTGGGCTGCGTGCCCGGTCGATCGGTCCCGCGGTGATGAGCGGGAGGATCGCCGCGATCGATGCGGTCCCGGAGTATCCGCTCACCGTCTACGTCGGATCGGCGACTGGCGGAGTTTGGAGGTCAAGAGACGGGGGGATCCGGTTCGAGCCGATCTTCGACGACTACACCATGTCGATCGGTGCGATCAGGGTCGACCCGTCGAATCCCGACATAGTCTGGGTGGGGACCGGTGAGACCTGGACGCGCAACAGTGTGTCGGTGGGTACCGGCGTCTACAGGACGACCGACGGCGGCGACAGCTGGCAGCACATGGGCCTGGCGGACAGCGAGCGCATCGCGCGGATCGCCGTCAATCCTTTGGACGGCAACACGGTGTTCGTCTGTGCCACCGGCCACTTGTGGAACGCGAACGAGGAGCGAGGCGTGTTCCGGACCACGGACGGCGGCGAGACGTGGGAGAAGGTGCTCTACATCGATGAGAACACCGGATGTTCGGACCTCTCCATCGATCCCCACGCTCCTAACGTTATCTTCGCCGGCATGTGGGAGTTCCGGCGCTGGCCCTACTTCTTCGAGTCAGGCGGTCCGGGTAGCGGCCTCTACCGGTCGATCGACGGTGGCGCGACCTGGGAGGAGCTGACTGAGGGGCTGCCTGAGGGCGAGAAGGGCCGGATCGCAGTAGCTGTGTCACCGCCGCAGCCCAGCAGGGTTTACGCTCTGGTGGAGGCGGAGAATACCGCGCTCTACCGGTCCGACGACATGGGCGCGACCTGGGAAGAGATGAACGCGTCGATGAACATTAAGATGCGTCCCTTCTACTTCGCCTACATCGTGCCGGACCCGGTGGACCCGGACAGGGTCTACAAGCCGGGATTCACGCTCACCGTATCGGACGATGGCGGCAAGGCGTTCACGTCGCCGTTCAGCTCGAGCGGCTTCAGCGGCGGCGGCGTGCACCCCGACCTGCACGCGCTCTGGATCGACCCGAACAACAACGAGGAGCTGATACTCGGCACGGACGGCGGCGTCTATTTCTCCTACGATCACGGAGGAAGCTGGCGCCTCTCCAAGGCGATCCCGGTCTCGCAGTTCTACGAGATCAGCTACGACATGGAGATCCCGTACAACGTGTACGGCGGTCTCCAGGACAACGGGACCTGGGTGGGCCCGTCGCGTGGCCCCGGCGGTATCAGCGGCGCGGATTGGCAGATCATCATGGGCGGCGACGGCTTTCACGTCTTCGTCGACCCGAGCGACCCGGACTTCGTGTACGTGGAGTACCAGGGCGGCAACCTGTCGCGGCTCCAGAGATCGACCAGCGAGACGAAAGACATCAAGCCGTATCCGGGAGAAGATGAACCGAAGCTGCGCTTCAACTGGAACACGCCGATCCATGTGAGCGCGAGCAACCCGGGCACCCTGTACCTGGGCGCCCAGTACCTGTATCGCACGCGGGATCGCGGCGATTCCTGGGAGCGGATCTCCCCCGATCTGACGACGGATGATCCCGAGAAGCAGAAGCAGGAAGAGTCGGGCGGGCTGACCACCGACAACACGACGGCCGAGAACCACACCACGATCTACACGATCAGCGAATCGCCGCCGAACGAGCAGGTGATCTGGGTGGGCACGGACGACGGCAACCTGCAGGTCACGCGCGACGACGGCGCGAGCTGGACCAACGTAGTGGGCAACGTTCCCGGCCTGCCGAAGAACACCTGGGTCTCGCATGTCGAGGCGAGCCGCTTCGATGAGGCGACGGCCTACGTGACGTTCGAAGGGCACCGCACGGGCGACATGACGGCCTACGTCTACCGGACGCGCGACCACGGCGCGACCTGGGAGTCGCTGGTCAGCGAGGACATCGAGGGCTACGCGCACGTCGTCAAGGAGGACATCGAGAACCGCGACCTGCTGTTCGTGGGAACGGAGTTCGGCCTCTTCATCAGCGTGGATGGCGGCGGGTCGTGGGCGCGCTATGCCAGCGACTTCCCCAAGGTGGCCGTGCGCGACCTGGCTATCCATCCGCGCGAGCACGACCTGATCATCGGCACTCACGGCCGCGGCATCTGGATACTGGACGACATCACGCCGCTCAGGGCGCTGACGCCGGAAGTGCTGGCGGCGGACCTGACGCTGCTGCCTACTCGTCCCGCCGTCCAGACCATCGGTGGCGGCATGACGTGGTTCTCGGGCGACGATGAGTTCGTGGGGCGGAACCCGCCGGAGGCCGCTACCATCGTCTACTATCAGAAGAAGCGCCACATCTTCGGGGACCTCAATGTCGAGATCTACGACGCCGACGGCGAGCTGATAACGACCATCCCGGGCGGGAAGCTCCGCGGCATCAACCGCGTCGATTGGCCGATGCGGCTTCCGTCGCCGAAGGTCCCGCCGGCGACCTCGTTGGTCCCGGCCTTTCAGGGACCGCGTGTGCCGGAAGGCACCTACGGCTTCAAGCTGATCAAGGGCAAGGACACGTACGAGGGCGAGGTGAGCCTGGTGCCCGATCCCCGCTCGCCTCACTCGAAAGAGGAGCGGCAGCTCCAACAGCGGACGGCCCTGGAGCTCTACGACATGCTCGAGCGCCTGACCTACGTGGTTGACGCGACCATCGCTCTCCGCGATCAGGCCAGGGAGCGCGCGGAAGAGACGAGCGGCGGGACGGCCAAGCGGTTGAACGAGTATGCCGACGAGCTCGACGAGTTCCGTAAGAGCGTGGTGTCCGCCAGCGAGGCGGGCATCTTCGGTGGCGAGGAGAACCTGCGCGAGCACCTGGGCAATCTCTACGGCGCCGTCAATGGTTACGCCGGGCGGCCCACGGACTCCGAGCTGGGGCGGATGGAGATCCTCGCCGGTCAACTGGACGAGGCGGAGCAGGAGTTCGCCGCGCTAACGTCGGGCAAGGACTTCAACCGCGTCAACTCCGATCTCGAGAAACAGGAGCTCGAGCCGCTGAAGGCGATGACCCACGAGGAGTGGGAGGCCGAGCGCGAGGGCAGCTAAGAGGAGGTCAGAATGATCCGCAGACAGGGGCACATGGCATCAGCCGCGGCGATGCTTCTGACGTTCATGATCGTCGCCGCGCCGGCGACCCTCCTGGCTCAGGCGATAACGCCGGAGCAGGTCGTGGCCATCGAGCAGGTCGGCTCCGTCGCGCTGAGTCCCGATGCGAAGCTCATCGCCTATACGCTGAGCGTGCCGCGGGCCGCGGATGACCAGTACGGCAGGCCCTATAGCGAGCTGTGGGTAGTGGCCGCCGCGGGCGGTCAAGCTGCGGCCGTCGTTGAGGCGCCGCGCAGCGCTGGCTCGCCGCATTGGTCGCCGGACGGTTCGACGCTCGCGTTCACAGCGCGGCTCGAGGAGGACGGCCGCGCGCAGGTGTACGGCGTGCCGGCAGCCGGCGGTGAGCCGAGACTCCTGACGCGTTCGCCGCTGGGCGTGATGTCGTTCGCCTGGTCGCCGGACGGAGAAGCGATCGCCTACACGGCGCGCGAGCCGGAGCCGGCGGAAGTTATCGAGCGGCGGGCGCGCGGCGACGACGTGCAGGTGGCCGGAGAGGCCGAGCGGCACGTCAGGCTGTGGGTGGAGAACATCGGGACGGGCGAGCGCCACGCCGTCACGCCGGCCGACCGGACGGTGCGCAGCTTCGTATGGGCGCCGGATGGAACCGGCTTCGCCGTTCAGATGACGGAATCGGCCGATGTCGACGCCGGCTACATGTTCCGGCGCATCTACACGGTGCGGGCATCCGGCGGAGAGTTGCAGCGCTTGACGGAGACGAAGGGCAAGCTGGGCGGCATGGCGTGGTCGCCCGACGGGCGGAAGCTCGCCTTCATCGGCGCCGTCTCTATGAACGACCCGCTGGCGCAGAGCGTGTTCGTGGTTCCCGCCGGCGGTGGCGAAGCGGTCAACCGCACTCCGCATCTGAAGGCGAGCGCCCAATCCGTCGGCTGGCTCGATGACAACACTCTCTACTTCACGGCCGCCGAGGGTACCCGCACAACGATGTATAGACTGCCCGCCGAGCGCGGCGGGATCGACCTGATCGCTGGTGGTGGCCCTGAGATCTTCAACAGCGTCAGCTTCGACAGTCGAATGCGCGATTTCGCGGCGGCGGCGCACACGGCACAGCACCCACGTGAGGTGTATGCGGGTACCGTCAGACGCGGAGAGCTCGAGCGGGTGACGACACACAACGCCTGGCTGGACGACGTCGAGCTGGCGGAACAAGAGACGATCGAGTGGAGTGGCGCCGACGGCTGGCGCATCGAGGGTGTGCTGGTGCACGCGCTGAACGGGGTGCCGGGGGTACGCTACCCGCTCGTGATCCTGCCGCATGGGGGGCCGGAGGGGATCAGCTACGACGGCTGGACGACCCGCGCTCTCTATCCAGCTCAGCTGTTGGCCG
>JAZGAL010000188.1:0-9780 GCA_036475815.1 Gemmatimonadota bacterium | reverse complement strand
GGAAGGCGGATGCGCTGACTTCGATTCCCTCGGTGGCGTTTCACGAGGTATTCATGTCGGAGGCTCTGGGCTTGTCGCGCGAGGAGCAAATGGGAAGGATGGGGTTCGTGAAGGATTCGGCGGAGGTGGTGAGGACTGTCCGCTCCGGCAGGGCGCAGGCCGGTGCTTTGCTCGCGGCACCGCGGGTGGCGCAGGTAAGGGAAGCGGCGTCGGCCGGTGAGCGGCTGCCGCCCAAGACGACGTATTTCTGGCCGAAAGTACCGACGGGGGTCGCGATTCATGTCATCGATCCGGAAGAGCGCATTCTGTGACGAGGCGAGTGATGAGTGATGAGTGATGAGCGATGAGTGATGAGTGATGAAGTATCTGTAAGTAGAGTCCTTGGGAAGCGGAGAAGAGATGGGCAGGAAGCTGACACTGGCCCATAGTCCGGATGCGGACGACGCGTTCATGTTCTACGCGCTGGCAACGGGGAAAGTTGACACCGGCGATCTCGAGTTCGAGCACCAGCTACAGGACATCGAGACGCTCAATCTGCGGGTGATGAATGGGGACATAGACATCTCGGCGGTATCGATCCACGCCTATGCCAAGGTGTCGCGGGATTACGTGCTGCTGCCGCACGGTTTCGCCATGGGCGAGC
This sequence comes from Gemmatimonadota bacterium, assembly GCA_036475815.1. Taxonomy (GTDB): domain Bacteria; phylum Gemmatimonadota; class Gemmatimonadetes; order Palauibacterales; family KS3-K002; genus JBDHGH01. Next base: position 9,137 of record JAZGAL010000188.1, on the reverse strand, counting down.
AGTACGGGCCGCGCATCGTGGCGCGTGAGCCGATGGACCCGGCTGATATCAGGGATCGAGTCGTCGCGGTGCCCGGTCAGCTGACATCGGCGCACCTGGCACTCCGCCTCTTCGAGCCGAACGTGGACGTCCGCTTCGTCCGCTTCGACGAAGTCATGGGCTACGTGCAGGACGGCTTTGCCGATGCCGGGGTGATCATCCACGAGGGCCAGCTCACCTATCCCGAGGCGGGCCTGCACCTGGTGCTCGATCTCGGCGAGTGGTGGTGGGGGCAAACAGGTCTGCCGTTGCCCTTAGGCGGCAACGTGGCGCGGCGCGCGCTGGGCGACGATACGATCGCACGCATTTGCCGCTACATGCGTGAGAGCATCCAGTACGCGCTGGACCATCGTAGTGAAGCGCTCGAGTACGCCGGCAGGTATGCCGGCGACATGCGCGACGAGCAGGTGGACGAGTTCGTGGGCATGTATGTGAACCAGCGGACGCTGGACGTCGGCGAGGATGGTCGTCGGTCAGTGAGGGAATTCCTCGAGCGTGGCTACCGGGCAGGACTCATCGAGCGGCGGCCCAGTGTGGATTTCTTCGAGTACTGACAGCCGGAGTGTCGCGGCTTCAGGCGGGCTCGTCCTCCAGAGCGAGCCCGATCTCCTCTCTCACCCAAAGTTCCGCCTCCATCTCGAGACGAGCTTCGAGCGCTCGACGGGCCTCGGGGGTTCCGACTTGTCCCAGCGCCCAGGCGGCGTGGCCGCGTACGAGCGGCTCGACATCGTTCAGGCCGCTCACCAGAGGCGGCACAGCGGCGGGGTGACCCCAGTTGCCCAGCGCTGTGGCCACGTTGCGGAGGAACCCGCGACGCTTGCCGCGTGAGAGGGGCGTGTCTTCGAAACGCTCACGGAACTGTTCCTCGTCCAGGTGCAGGAATTCCGCCAACTCCGGGCCGGTCACATTGTCTCGCGGCTTGAAGCGAGGCTCGCCGGTCTCAGGGATCCCGCGGTTCCAGGGGCAGACCTCCTGGCAGATGTCGCAGCCGAAGACGCGGTTGCCGATAAGCGGGCGAAGCTCACGAGGTATGGGACCACGGAGCTCGATGGTCAGGTACGAGATACAGAGGCGCGCGTCCAGCTCTCGAGGACCGACGATGGCGCCGGTCGGGCAAGCCTCTATGCAACGCTCACAGGTGCCGCAGTGGTCGGGCAGGAAAGGGTCGTCCGGCTGTAAGCAGGCATCGGTTAGTATCTCTCCTAGAAATACGTAGGAACCAATCTCGGGGTTGATCAGGACGGTGTTCTTGCCGATCCAGCCCAGACCTGCGCGCTGGGCGTGATCGCGTTCCAGGACGGGCCCGTAGTCGACATAACAGCGTGTGGCGCTGTCGTCACCGGTGACCTCTCGTAGTGAGTCGGCGAGCTGCTCCAGTTTCTCCTCGAAGACGTTGTGGTAGTCCGTTCCCCGGGCGTAGCGGGCGATGACGGGGCGTGACGGATCATCGGTCGGACCGTCGTCACCGTTGTGGTAGTTCATCGCTACGATGACGATGGAGCGCGCGCCCGGCAGCGCTTCTGCGGGATCGAGACGCCGGCGCACGGCATCTGATCGCTCGAGGTACGCCATTTCGCCGCCGTACCCCCGCTCGAGCCAATCGAGATAGACGTCGGCGTGGGCGGGGCGCTCCGCCGGCGCGATCCCCACGAGATCGAAGCCCAGGGCGAAGGCCCGCCGCTTGATCGCTTGTGACGGGGAAAGCGAAGGGTGCGTAGGAAGCGGCGAGCGCGGCATCAGGCCTGGGGTGTGAGGACGATCTTGCCGAACTGCTTGCCGGCCTCGAGCCGCTCGTGTGCTTCACGGATTCTGTCGAGGGGCCATACCACATCGATTACCGGCTCCAGCTCTCCCTGAAAGACCAGCGACATGACCTCCTCGAACTCGGAGCGACTCGACATGGTGGTGCCGATGATCTGGAGCTGCTTCCAGAAAGTGAGCCTGATATCCACTTGACCCTTCGGTCCGGTGGTGGCGCCGTAGGTGACAAGGCGGCCGTTGCGGGCGAGGGCGCGGGTGAGGGCCGGCCAGAGCGCTTCGCCCACGCTGTCGAAGACCATGTCGACCCCGCGTTTCTCTGTCGCCGCCCATATCGCTTTGGACAAATCCTGTTCGAGGCGGTCGATGACGACGTCGGCGCCGAGCTCCTCGAGACGGCGAGCCTTCTGCGCCCCGCTGGTCACGGCGAATACGTAAGCGCCGGTGAGCTTCGCGATCTGTATCGCCGCGGTGGAAACGCCGCCCGAGCCGCCGCTGATGAGCACGGTCTCGCCGGGCCGTAGCCGGCCACGGCTGATCATTCCGCGCCAGGCGGTCTGGTACACGAGGGGGACGGCTGCGGCGTCCTCGAAGGCAAGGTCGTCGGGGATGGGCAGGATATTGCGGACAGGTACGGCGGCGAACTCGGCGAACCCGCCGTTCGTGTGCTCGCCGATGATCCTATAAGACGTGCACAGGCTCTCCTCGCCCTTCCGGCACCACTCGCAGCGACCGCACCAGAGGCTCGGGTTGACCAGCACGCGTGTGCCCAGCTCGAGGTCATCGACGCCTTCGCCCAGCTCCTCGATGGTCCCGGCCATGTCCGAGCCGCTGATATGCGGGAACTCTAACGTCAGCCCGGGTAGGCCGCGCCGTGCCCAGAGGTCCAGATGGTTCATCGCCGCGGCGCGCACCGCAACGAGCACGTGGCCGGGTTGCAGGTCCGGCCGCGGTACGTCGGTGATCTCGATCACTTCCGGTCCACCATGCCGTCGGAAGATCGCAGCTTTCATTTGTGCCGTCATTCTCCTTCCCGCCTCCCGGATTGATAGAGAACCTTCAACCTACAAGTTGGCGCCTCTGGAGCCCGCTGAGCAACCCGAACAGCGCGGCAGCGGTGACCCGCCCGAGGCGAGCCGCCACTTCTGGCCGGCGATCTCAACTTGTCCTATGGTGTACAAGGAATCGTGCGATGACAGGCCCCGCGTGCCTTGGGTGCGCAACCTAACCGGCATCCGCTAGCAGGGGGATCTGTCATAAAAAGACTTCCGATCCTGCTGTTGTTGACGATTGCGGCCTGCGACTCCCCGTCGTCGCCCGATACGTCTGTGACGCCGGAGGTTATCGAACCACCCAGCAGGACCGTTCTTCTTGGACATGTCAGCTTCTTCGCGGCGGATAGCCTGTATGGCCGGCGTGCCGGATCGCAACATGAGCGACGGGCCGCTGACTACATCCGCGACCGGTTCACGGAGATCGGCCTCGTGCCGGGTGTTCCGGGCTACTTTCAATCGTTCCAGATCTCGGTCCCGGTGGACGGTCAGAGCGGGCTCTTTTCGCGCAACGTCCTGGGTATACTGCCCGGGCAGGGGAATCTGGCGGGGCAGTGGGTGATACTGGGTGCCCACTACGACCACCTGGGGTTCACTCAAGCAGGTGGCGATTCCGTGATCGTGTACAACGGCGCCGACGACAACGCGTCGGGCACCGCATTGCTGCTCGAGATCGCCCGGGTGCTGAACGAGTACGTGGCCCGCGATGAGGTGGCCGACGTGGACCGCCGCTCCATCATGTTCCAAGCTTATGGTGCGGAGGAAGTGGGTCTCGTCGGATCGTACCATTTCTGCCGCCAGCCGGCCGTGCACATGGACAGCATCGTGGCCATGGTAAACCTCGACATGGTGGGTCGGCTGCGCGACAACACGCTGGGGCTGATCGGGATGTCGTCATCAACGGGCTGGGTGAATGTGGTCGCTGGCGCGAATGGGGAATCGTTGCATCTCACACTCGTAGACGGGATGCTGCATCGCAGCGACCAGTACTGCTTTTACCAGAACGAGAGGCCCGTCCTGTTCCTGCACACGGGGCTTCACGACGACTATCACACGCCGCGCGACGATGTCGAGCTCATCAACGGGAGCGGGATGGTCAAGGTGGGGAACCTGGCGCTTGGCGTCCTGATGGATCTGGCCCTCCGGTCCCGGCCGCTGTCTTTCACCGGAGGGCCCTTGCTAGACCCTATCGTGATCCCTCGCCGGTCGCGCTGGTAGCCGCCGCCTCTTCTCGCGGCGGGGCGTTCTTCACCCAGCGGTCGAACCAATCGAACTGCCGATAAAGTGCGTCGAGGATGGTCTCCCTCGCCCTGTAGCCGTGTTGCTCATCCGGGTACATCACAAGCTTGATGGTGCCGCCAAGCCCCTTTACGGCGTGGAACAGGCGCTGTGACTGTATGGGGAAAGTGCCCGAGTTGGTATCCGCTTCGCCGTGCAGCAGCAAGAGCGGCTCATTGATGGAATCTGCGTGCATGAAGGGAGACATGGCGAAGTAGATTTCGGGAGCCTCCCAAAATGTGCGGCGTTCGCTCTGGAAACCGAAGGGCGTCAGCGAACGGTTGTAGGCGCCGCTGCGAGCGATCCCGGCCCGGAAGATCTCGGAGTGGGCCAGCAGGTTGGCAGTCATGAACGCACCATAGGAGTGGCCGCCAACACCGACACGATCGCCGTCGGTGACACCCAGCTCGACGAGCACATCCACCGCGGCCTGGCCGTTCATCACCAGCTGCTCGACGAACGAGTCGTTGGGCTCCTCATCTCCCTCTCCGATCACCGGCATGCTGACGTTATCGAAGATCACGTACCCCTGGGTGAGGAAGAAGAGGTGCGAGTAACCGCGGTAGAAGGTGAACCGGTTCTCGGAGCCGCGCACTTGGCCGGCATGAGCAGCCGACTTGAACTCCCAAGGATAGGCCCAAATAACGGTGGGCAGCCGAGCACCTTCCTCATAGCCCGGCGGGAGGTAGAGGGTGCCCGTGAGCTCGACGCCGTCGGCCCGTGCGTAGCGGATCCGCCTCTTCTCGATGCCGGTCAGCTGCGGTGCCGGGTCCTTCATGTCGGTCAAGGTCACGATCTCGCCGCTTTCCAGATCACGGATGAGGTAGTTCGGCGGGTCGGTCTTCGATTCACGGCGAGTTAGGATGCGCCGCCCCTCGTCGTCGAGCATCGCCACGACGAACTCGTAGTAAGGATCCTCCGCTTGCCATAGCCGTTCGGAGGAACCCGTGGCGAGGTCGTACCGATCGAGGAAGGGGTGGTCGCCTTCCGGAGATGCAGCCTGACCGCTCAGGTAGATCGAGCGCGTGTCGGGCGACTGAATGAGCGCGACGTAGCCTTCCGGAGTCAGATGCATCCACGGAGTCCCCGGGTCGCCATAGGCATCCTGCGTGCTCCTGTCCCAGATAACACGAGCCTCCGAGTAGGGGCGCGCGGCGTCGATGACGACGGTCATGGTTTGACGCGTCGGGACGTCGTATGTCCAGGCGAGTGCGAGGCTGCCGTGTTCGGTCCAACGAACCTGATACAGACGCAGTTGCGTACGTCCCAGCTCCACCGGATCGCCCGTGTACGGTGGGTTCAACAACACCAACCTGTCGCGATGGTCCACCTCGGCTTTCGGGTCGCCGCCGTCCAGCGCCTCGGTCCAGACCAGCGTATGGGAATCGCCTGGGCGCCAGCTGATGTTGCGCGGGCCCTCCGGCACGCCGGCGATGGGTACGTCATCGGCCAGTGGGAGCGAGGCGATCTTGTGCACCTCTTCGCCTGCGTGGCCCCAAACCTCGACCTCCTGCGGGAAGCGGTAGATCGGGACCAGGTAGGAGTACGGGCGTTGAACCCGACTGACCAGGATGTGCCGGCCGTCCGGCGCGGGGTCCACGTGGTTGAAGATCGCCGGCTCGCCGATCAATTCCCGCTCGCCCCTGAGATCGATGAGCGCGAGCTGCGCTGTGAAGTAGTAGTCGAGCAGCTTTTCGTCGAACGGCGACTTCAGGAGGTTCTGATAGGTACGCACGGGCGCCTTGCGGCCGCTGGCTTCCTGGGTCGTCGGGCCCGTCGGTACTCGCGGCTTCTCCGGCGGCTCGCCGCGGTCGGCCGGAATGAGCTGACAGAGGAGAGCCTCGGAACTGGGCGTCCACCGGCAGGTGCCTCCCCGCGCCGCCATGAGCTCGGGTCCCGTGAGGCGTCGCGCCTCCTTCGTCTCCGCGGAGGCGATCCACAGCTCCACACCCTCGTCGGTAGTGTTGGTGAACGCGATGAAGCGGCTGTCGGGTGACCAGAAGGGATTGGTGAGCTGCACGTTCTGGGGAAGCTGCAGCGTCCATTCCCGCCCGTCCAACAGACGCATCAGCTTGATCTCCCACACGGACGGCGGTTGGTCGTCGCCGTTGGTCTGCAGGTTGAAGCGGATGCCGGCCAGGCCCAGCGCCGGCTCGGCGAGTTGTGCGATAGACGGATAGGCCCGCCGCTCCGAGATGGCCATCCAGTCGCCGTCCGGGCTGGCGCTGACCACGGGGGTCGGCGGCGCGTCCACGATGTCGAGGACGTTCTGAGGCGGCGTGCGGTACGGTTCCTGTGCGGTGGCGTAGGTGACGGCGAACAGCAGCGTCAGGACCGCTGCGGTGACAGAGCGGGGGATGGCGTTCACGGTCGCCCTCCTGTTGGCAGTGAAGCTGTGGGGCTTGCAGCTTGTTAGTTATCGTCCGAAGGGCGGACGGTCAAGCAGGGTGGGTGTCGGCATGCCCTCCCTTCGAAGGCATACCCCGGCAATAAGGTGATGGTCGAGCACTAGAAGCGAAGGAGCAGGCCGGCACCGAGCGGAAAGAGCCAGAGGGTATCTGAGCCGATCTCACTCTTGCTGGCGAACACGAAGGTCACCAGTCCGTCGAACGTGAAGGCGAGCCGTGGATTGAAGTAATACTGGAACATCAGTCCGCTGTTCAGGCCGAAATAGGTGTTGGAGCTGATCGCGTCCGAGTCAGGAGCGAACGTCACGGCGCCCGCGCCAAGCGGGACCAGGATCCTCCACTTCGTGTCGCCTTCACCCGTATCGTAGGCAGCCTTGAGGAAGTAAGTATAGATGTTCCAGTCTGGACCGAGGTCGCCTTTGAGAAAGCCGGCATTGAAACTGGCCAGTAGAGACCAGTCCGGGGTGAGGGCATAGCCGACACTGCCGGACAGTCCAAGACCCGGGTTGGTGCCGTTGGCGTACTCGCCGGTTGGGAGAACGATGCCGCCGGTGAGCTGGATGGACCACGGACGTTCCGTGGCTTGGGCGGTGGCGTTCGAGGACAGGCCCAATAGCAGAACGAGTGCCGGCAGGGGTGGGGGTGCCCGATGAAGGAGCCGTCTCATGCGCAAGCCTCCTGAGGGTGCGTGGGGACCGCCGCCGCCATAATAATGCGAGCTGTTCCCGATTAGAAGCGGGGCGGCTGCATAGCAGGTGGAGCGAGCGAGTTGGGGTGGTTGAAATTCAGTCTCAACTAGGCTATGTTGAGTCGAGAACAATTACGACTAGCGATACAGATAACTAGAATTGCTAGCCGCTGCGGCGAGGGGGGTGATGGAACTTCTTGCTGTACTTGGAGTTAGCTGGTCTGTAACATAAACCACTGTTATGAGCCGAAGGGAGTGACAAGAATGGCCTCGAACCAAGAGGCGATCGAAGCCCTAGCAGAGCAGGAATACAAGTACGGCTTCGTCACAGACATCGAGGAGGAGTTCGCGCCGCCGGGGCTAAGCGAAGAGATCATCCACTTCATCTCGGCTAAGAAGAGCGAGCCCGAGTGGATGCTGGAGTGGCGGCTGAAGGCGTACCGGCACTGGGCGGCGCTCCACGAAGCCGGCAAGGAGCCCCACTGGCCGTTTCTGCCGTACGGCTACGGTCCGATCGATTACCAGGCGATCAGCTACTACGCGGCGCCGAAGACGCGGCCGGAGAGCATGGACGAGGTGGATCCGGAACTGCTGGCGACGTACGAGAAGCTGGGGATCCCGCTCGAGGAGCAGAAGTGGCTGGCGGGCGTAGCGGTGGACGCGGTCTTCGACAGTGTCTCGGTGGCGACCACGTTCCAGGCGGAGCTGGAGAAGCACGGGATCATCTTTTGTTCGTTCTCAGAGGCGGTGCAGAACCACCCCGAACTGGTGCGAAAGTACATGGGTTCGGTGGTGCCGCACACGGACAACTTCTTCGCGGCACTCAATGCCGCGGTATTCAGCGACGGCTCGTTCGTGTACCTGCCGAAAGGTGTGCGCTGCCCGATGGAGCTGTCGACCTACTTCCGCATCAACGCGGCGGGGACCGGCCAGTTTGAGCGCACGTTGATCGTTGCGGAGGAGGGCAGCTACGTGAGCTATATGGAGGGCTGCACGGCGCCGATGCGTGACGAGAACCAGCTACACGCCGCGGTGGTGGAGCTGGTGGCGCTGGACAACGCGACGATCAAGTACGCGACGATCCAGAACTGGTATCCGGGTGACGAGCAAGGGCGAGGCGGCATTTACAACTTCGTCACCAAGCGAGGCAAGTGTGCGGGTGTGAACTCTCACATCTCCTGGACGCAAGTGGAGACGGGTTCGGCGATCACCTGGAAGTATCCGAGCTGTATCCTTCAGGGCGACAACTCAGTCGGGGAGTTCTATTCGGTGGCGCTCACGAACAATCGGCAGCAGGCGGATACAGGCACGAAGATGATCCACATCGGCAAGAACACGAAGAGCACCATCGTGACCAAAGGGATTTCCGCGGGTCATGGCCAGAATTCCTACCGTGGCATGGTGAAGATTCTGAAGGGTGCCGAGAACGCGAGAAACTTCACGCAGTGCGACTCACTGCTGATCGGGGACAAGTGTGGGGCGCATACGTTCCCCTATATTGAGGTGAAGAACAAGACCGCGCAGATGGAGCATGAGGCCTCGACATCGAAAATTGGTGAGGACCAGATGTTCTACTGCCGGCAGCGCGGCATCGCGACGGAAGACGCGATCTCTTTGATCGTCGCTGGCTTCTGCAAGGAAGTGTTCCGAGAGCTGCCGATGGAATTCGCCGTGGAAGCGCAGAAGCTTCTCAGCGTGAGTCTGGAAGGGAGCGTTGGCTAGGGATGTTGTGGTGGGATTTCTAGCGAAAGAACACGGGGGCAATAGCGTTCGAAATGGCGAAGTTCTTTGGACATTGTTGAGGAGAAGGGGAAGATAAATGCTGCCTACGCCAGGAATTTCCACCGGATACTGAAAGGCCAGGAACACACCCTCGCACGCACGCTCTTCCGGCGGCATCTCCAGCAAGTCCAT
>JAZGAL010000187.1:0-24842 GCA_036475815.1 Gemmatimonadota bacterium | reverse complement strand
GTCACGAAGATCTTCGTGATCGTGTAGGGATCGATCGCCGCCTGGAACGAGAACTCGAATTCCCGTGGTATCGCGGTGAAGAAGTTCTTCTGGTCGGCTGGGGCTGCGTAGAGTCCCAGTATGTCACCGGTTACGCTGATCTCGGGGTTGAGGATGCTGAGGTTGCGCGTGCGGCTCGCATCGGTCTCGGTTGAGTCCTGCCGCTGCTCGCCGGCCGCCGCCCGAGCGGCCGCGCGGAGCGCTTCGAGCTCTGTTTCCGCACTCCTGGCGGTGCTGTCCGTGCCGGCGTCACGCGAAAGCGCCGCTAGGAGACTGTCGAGACGTGCCTCCAGCTTCTTGATGCGTGCCTCGAGCGCTTTCAGGCTGTCGGACTTGGCCTCTTGAGCCGAGAGCCCGGCGGGAGCCACAGCCGCGAAGGCGAGGGCCAGTGTCAGGCAGATCAGAAAGCGCTTTGGGCTCATAGTTCTTCACCCTCACTGCGATCGGCAGCATGAAGCTCCTCACAGGTTATGCGTGCGGAAACAGGCCGGACGTGGCCGGCCGTGGTGTTCTAGCTGGAGATCGGGGGTGCGCGGGCAACCCGGAGACGTTGCTCCCCCGCGCTGTGCGCGCCGGTTTCGCCGGGTGGCTCTGTCTGAACCGGTCGTGCAGATATCGCGACATGCGATACAGAGGGCGTGTGCGACCAGGGAGTGCGGAAGAAGAGTACGCAGAGCGTGTGGTTGTGGGCTCCGCTGCAGCGATCGAGGTGCTCGACCTCGATGTGCATATCTTCCGAGGCCCAGCGGACGTCCAGGCTAAGGCGAGCGCTCGCTACCGCCGGGAACGTGAGGAGCAGCTGGAAAACTACAACGCGCCTGATGAATGCCCGCATCCGCATGACGGCGCAAAGATTAGGTGAGCGTTTCATCACTGTCAAGCGCTGGTTGCTGGCGCGTGCCCAGTCCGCCTATCTTTGCCGGCGATAGACTGGGAAGTACACACCACATTCCCGAGACGATCGGCGAGCATGACTTTGACCTTATCAGCAACAGCCGTGTTGAGCGGAGGCGCGGACGGGTTGGGCGCGGTGCCCGCTTCTCCAACCGCCGCGCTTTTTTTCGCCGCTCTCACGGGCATCGGCATGCTGGCCGGCGCGCTGACGATCCGACGTTTCGAGACGTGGTCGATCAAGCACACGGCCGAGCTGATCGCTTTCGCTGCAGGGCTCTTGGTATCGGGTGCCTTACTCCACTTAATCCCGCGCTCCGTCCAACTGCTGGGTGGTGATCGGGGTCTGGCATGGACGCTGCTCAGCTTCCTGGCGTTCTATCTGTTGGAGGCGCACTTCATTCCCCACGTGCACGCCCGCGGCGAATCGCCTATCGAAGATCACCACCACGATCCTCACCGGCACCATTTGGGCCCCGTCGTCGTGATCGCCCTGGGAATCCACTCGGTGGTTGACGGCGTGTCGGTCGGTGCCGGCCTGTCGGCCGGCGCGGTACTCGGCTCTGTCACCGCGCTTCTGGTGGTGGTGCACAAGATGCCGGTCGGAATCGCCTCGATGTCCGCGCTCTATCACTCCGGGGTGAGAGGCGGCAAGGCGGCATGGATTACTGCGGGGCTGGCGCTTGTGACACCGGTGGCGGTGATGGTGAGCTTCTTTACCCTGAGGGATGTCTCGCGTGAAACGCTGGGGATCTTGCTGGCTGTGGCCGGCGGCACCTTCCTCTATGTGGGAGCCGCTGATCTCTTACCGGAGGGCCAGGCGCGAGGACGACCGGGGAGTACACTCATGTTCATGGCCGGCGCGGTTGTGATGATAGCGGTCAAGCTGGCGGTTGAATAGAAGCTTTTTCGGTCTTTGTTCAATTGACGTTTGGGGTGTATTGCATTAGAATGGAAGCAAGCGAATCAAGGCTGCAGCGACACATTCTTGAGCCAACACGAGAATGTGGGGGCCCGGCTTTCTTGGCCTGACACCATGCCCGATTTGGGAAGGCGGAAGGCTGAGGGGAGGGTACCCAAGGTTGCAGAAGGGCTTCATAGAATGCCCTGTAGCCTCACGTTCGCTCGGCCGGCTCCCGGAAATTCGAGGGCCGGCCTTTTCTTGTCCTGCCTCGTGCGGCCGGATGACGGCCGGAACTGGCACGATCCCCTCTGATGGTCTAAGTTAGATCGATTTCCTACGGTTTGTCGGCCATTTTGGCGGTTTTCGGCGCGGAGAAGGCGCTTTTTGTGATTTGACCAACCAATGCCGAGCGTAAAGGTAACTCGACGGCTTCATTTCAGCGCCGGCCACCGTCTGCACAACCCGGAACTCACGGACGCTGAGAACCGGGAGATCTATGGGCGGTGCAACAACCCGGGCGGCCACGGCCACAACTACGGGCTGGAGGTGACGCTGAGGGGGGAAGTGGATCCGAAGACGGGCTACGTGTTCGACCTCAAGCGACTGAAGCAGGTGGTGGAGGATGCGGTATTGGCGGATGTCGACCACGCGAACCTGAACTCGGATGTCCTGTGGATGGAGGGAGTGATCCCAACGGCGGAGAACATCGCGGTTCGGATCTGGCGCCGGCTCCAGGCAGTCCTTCCGGCGGGCATGCTGGAGCGGGTGTTGGTGTCGGAGTCGGAGAGGAACTTCGTGGAGTACTATGGCGAATAGCGACCTGCAGAGCCTGGTGCGGGAACAACTTCGACTTCTTGGTGAGGACCCGGAGCGCCCGGGACTCGTTCGGACGCCTGAGAGGGTGGAGAAGTCTCTGCGCTGGTTGATGCGCGGGTATCAGATGACTGTCGAGGATGTCGTGGGTGATGGGGTGTTCGAGGCCGATCACGACGAGATGGTGATCGTCAAGGATATCGAGCTGTACTCGATGTGCGAGCACCACCTGCTCCCGTTCTATGGCCGGGTTCACATCGCGTACATACCTGACGGACGAATCCTCGGGTTCAGCAAGTTGCCGCGGATAGTGGAGGTGTTCGCGCGGCGGCTGCAGGTGCAGGAGCGGCTTACCGATCAGATAGCGTCCGCGGTTCAGGACATCCTGCGGCCGAAAGGTGTGGGTGTGGTCATCGACGCGGCGCACCTGTGCATGATGATGCGCGGAGTGGAGAAGCAGAACTCGAGGACGATCACGAGCGCGATTCGCGGGATCTTTCGCAGCGACTCGCGTACGCGGGAGGAATTCCTGCGACTCGTGGCTTCTCAGGCCCTCCATTCGTGATACAGGCCGGGAGCGAGTTGTTCGCACGCAGAATCATCCTTACGGGGGCTACCGGCGGGATTGGCCGGGCGGTAGCTGAGCGGCTGGGCAGGGGCGGTGCCGTGCTGGGGTTGATTGGCCGGCGGGCTGAGGCGCTGGAGGAATTGGCCGCTGGGCTGGGCGCGCGGGCTTTTGCGGGCGATCTGACGGAGGAGAGCTTTGTGCAGAGCCTGTCCGCGCGAGTCTCGGAGATGTGGAGAGAAGGCCCCGACGTTCTGGTCAACAACGCGGGAGCTTTCGAGCTGGCGCCGTTCAGCGAGACGACGCCGGAGACGTTCGAGGAGCTGCTCGCTGTAAATCTTCGCGCGCCTTTCGAGCTCACACGGGTCTGGCTGCCCGCTATGATCGAGCGCGGCTCCGGACACATCGTGAACATCGGTTCGATCGCCGGGCGTGTGGCCTTTGCGGGGAATGCGGCCTACTCGGCCTCCAAGTTCGGGCTGCGCGGTTTGCACGAAGTCTTGGTCGAGGAGCTGCGCGGTACGGGCGTGAGGGTGACATGGGTCGAGCCATCGGCCGTGGACACGCCGCTCTGGGACCGCTTCGATCCGGATAGACGGGGGGACCTGCCGTCGCGAGCGGATATGCTTGCACCCGAAACGGTGGCGGAGGCCGTCTATTTCGCGATCGCTCAGCCCGAGAATGTGTCGGTGGAGGAAATCGTGATAAGGACAAATCCCGCGGCTTCGGGAAACTTGTGACCAGGTAAGCAAGAACATGATTCTTCAAATCTTAAGGAAGTTCCAGAGGATCAGCGAGACCAAAGACGGCGTTACGCGGCTGGGGCTCTCGGATTGGGAGGACAAGGCTCATGCCGCGGCCGCTGCACTGTTCGGGCGAAATCGGCGCGTGAAGCACGTCCGGGATCGGGCCGGCAATTCATTCATCCTGAACGGGGATGGCAAAGGCCCCTACGTGGTGATGGGCTCTCATCTCGACACCGTGCCGAACGGTGGTTGGCTGGACGGCACGCTGGGTGTGGCCGGAGCCCTCGCGGCGATGCAGCGGGTTCTGAAGAAGCACCGGGACGCGCCCATAGCGGTGGCGATATGGGCTGACGAGGAGGGCGATCGCTTCGGCAACGGACTGTGGGGTTCCAGGGCGTTTGGCGGCGCGGTCAAGGCGGAAGAGCTGATCCGGCTGAAGGACCGGGACGGTGTCATGCTGGGCGAATTGCTGGTCGAGCGTGGCTTGCAGAAGAGGAAGCCGTGGCGCAGCCGTGAGACCGGCGAGCTGGAAGCGAAGTTTGTCTACAAAGCGCCGATAGAGATAGCGGTCTACGCCGAGGCTCACATCGAACAGGGCCGCAGGCTGCTTGACGCCGGGAAGAGAATCGGCCTGGTGACCCACGTCGCCGGCATTCGGCGATATCGGCTGGAGAGTATGGGCGAGATGAACCACGCGGGCACGACGCCTATGAGGGAACGGCGCGATGCGCTGGTTCCGATTGCCGGGATGATCGGCCGCCTGCCGCAGCTTGTGCGCGGCGTGGAGAGCGGCGTTGTCACCTGCGGCGCGATGGAAGTGCGACCGGGGGTTGCGACCGTCATTCCGGATCGGGCGTGGGCCATCGTCGAGCACCGTGCTGCGACCGAGCGCGACCAGGATGAAATCTCGAGGCGGCTGAAGGAACTGGTTGCGACCACGGGGCCGAGGGCGCCGGGCGTGGCGATCGAGATGGTGCAGATCGCGGCGGTGCGGCCCACTCCGATGTCGGAGGAAGTTACGGCGCGCCTGGAAGGCGTGTGCCGGAAGGTGGAGGCGGAGTCGATGCGTATGGTGTCGATGGCTGCACACGATGCCATGGCTGTGGCCAGGGTGGCGCCCGCCGGTCTCTTCTTCATCCCCAGTCTGAAAGGGGTGAGCCACCGGTCGGACGAAGACTCGCGCCGAGAAGACATCGAGCTGGCTGAGAATATCCTCTACCGCTGGGCGCTGGCCGAAGTGGAACGTGTTCTTTGAGCTGACCGATCTGCTCACCTGCCCCGCGTGCGGCCCAGCCCACGGCTTGGTACTGCTGGTGCAGGAGGTCGATGATCGCCGGGTAAAGACGGGGTGGCTGGGTTGTCCGAATTGCCGTCACGACTACCCGGTGTCCGGCGGCGTCGCGGATCTACGGCTCGAGCCGGATTCTTCACCTCCCGCTCGCCCGGCTGTGGAGGACGAGGAACTGGCGCTCAAGGTGGTTGCCCTCTCGGGTATGAGCGGCGAGCGAGGCTTTCTGCTCGTCGGTGATCGGATAGCCCACGCCGCCACCGCGGTGGCCGAGCTGGCTCAGGAGCTGGAGGTGGTCGCGCTGACCACGGTGCCGGATGGTTCGCTGGAGCGACATGGGGTCAGTCGTGTTCTGGCCGATGTACACTTTCCGCTGGTGGAGTACCGGCTGCGCTGTGTGGCCATCGCACCCGGCGGGAATCCGGAGGAGGTGGGGGCGGCGGCACGGCGCGTCGCTGCGGGAGGGCGATTGGTCCTGTTCGATGCCAGCGATGTCGACATCGAAGAGGTGCGGCGCTCCGGCCTGACTATTCTGGCGTCAGCGGGCGGCACGGCTGTGGCGGAGAGGAAGCTCGAGTCTCTGCCGGTCATCGGTTGAGTGGAATTGCGCCGCCCCGTGCTTGGGGCTACCATGATTCCTGTGAGTTCTCCACCAGCACCGGCCTGCCGGCCGGGGCACTAGGGCATGGGAATGTGGCCATTCTCCCGGCGCGAAAAGGGGCTTGGTGAGCCGCCCGACTACTTTCGGGAAGGGCTGAAGCTCGCCAACCAGCAGAAGTACCACGAAGCTCTTACGTCATTCCGCCTGGCGCTGAGGGCCCGGCCCGATGATTCCGAGATCATGCAGCAGATGGCTGTTGTCTACACGCACATCGGTATGCCTGACGAAGCGGTCACCTACTATGAAGAGGCCATCAAGCGCGGAGGCGACTCGTCCGCCGCGCATTACGGTCTTGCCTTCCTGTTCTTGCATCGCGGAGATTCGCAGAGCGCTCGCCTTCATCTGGAGGCGTTCCTGAGACATCCTCCCGGCGGCCAGGAAGCCTCCGCGCATATCGAGCATGCGCAGGACACGTTGATGGGGCTCGAGGCCGGGGAAGCAGCCGGCGAAGAACCCGACGTGCAGGCCGGAGAATAGCGATGCTTCGTACCGCCGGCGCGCCTGTGGAGACCCCCGGAAGGAACATCTCCCAGCTGTTCCTTGAAGCGGTCGACACACACCAGAAGCCCGATGCCCTCAAGTTCAAGCAAGGCGGCACCTGGCGCAGCATCTCCCACCAGCAGGTTTATGAGGACGTCAGGCGGGCTGCGCTGGGCTTGAGGGCGCTCGGTGTGGCGCCGGGTGACCGGGTGGCGATCCTGTCGGAGAATCGTCCGGAATGGCTCATCTCCGATTTCGCCTGCGTGATGAGCGGGGCGATCAGCGTGCCGCTCTACCCGGTGCTTCCGGCGGATCAGATCGAGTATCTCCTACGCGACAGTGAGGTGAAGGCGATCTTCGTTTCGACGGAAGAGCAGATGGCGAAGATCAGGGAAGTGAGAAGTCGGGTCCCCACCCTGGGGCAGGTCATATCGTACGACGGCCCGCCGGGGGGCGAGCCTGGCGTCCTGCTGCTGGCGGACCTGCTCGAGCTGGGTGGGACGATGTTGTCCGACCACCCGGACGACGAGTATCGGGAACTTGCGCTGGCGACCAATCCTCACGATCTGCTGACCATCATCTACACTTCCGGGACGACCGGCCGGCCCAAGGGTGCGATGCTGACACACAACAACATCGCCTCGAACGTCCAGGCGGTTCTGCAGATCTTCGATATCGGCCCCGGCGACGTCGCACTCTCAGTACTTCCGCTGTGCCATATCTTCGAGCGTATGGCCGGCCATTACGTGATGTTCAGCGCCGGTGTGACGATAGCCTACGCCGAGTCCTTTGCCGCGGTCGGGGACAACTTCGTCGAAGTCAGGCCGACGGTGATGACGTTGGTGCCACGCGGCTATGAAAAGATCCACTCACGAGTCGAGCAGGCGGCTCGCGAGGCAAGTCCAGCCAAGCGGAGGCTTCTGAGCTGGGCCATCGCCGTGGGCGCCAGGCGTCTGGACCGCGTGATGGCAGGCCGGAAAGTGGGTCCTTTGCTGGCGGCCGAACACAAAGTCGCGGACCGCCTGGTGTTCTCCAAGCTGCGGGAGACGACGGGCGGGCGCCTGAGGTTCTTCGTTTCGGGGGGTGCGCCATTGAGCCTGGAGATCGCCCGCTTCTTCCATTCGGTGGGCTTGCCCATACTCGAGGGGTACGGCCTTACGGAGACCTCGCCGGCGATCACGTTCAACAGAGCTGAAGACGTGAAGCTGGGTGCTGTCGGCAGGCCGATCCCCGGGGTGGAAGTGGCGATCGCGGAGGACGGAGAAATCCTGACCCGCGGGCCGCACGTGATGAAGGGCTACTACAAGATGCCGGAGGCGACTGCGGCGGTGATGGAGCCCGATGGCTGGTTCCATACCGGCGATATCGGCGAGCTCGATGACGAAGGCCGGCTATCGATCACCGATCGCAAGAAGGACATCATCGTGACTGCCGGCGGCAAGAATATCGCGCCGCAACCGATCGAGAACCGGGCCAAGTCCAGCCCGTACGTGAATCAGGCGGTCATGATCGGCGATCGCCGCAAGTTTCCGGTCTTGCTGGTGGTTCCCGACTTCGACGCTCTCGAGAGCTGGGCCCGGTCGGAGCGGATCGGTCTTAGCACCCACGAGGCTCTCGTTGCCGACCCGCGTATCGCCGAATTCATGGAGCGGGAAGTACTCGCGACGCTCTCCGATCTGGCCAGGTTCGAGTGTCCGAAGAGGGTGGCCTTGCTGTCCAGGGAACTATCCATCGAAAGCGGCGAGATAACACCGACCCTCAAGGTGAAGAGGCGGGTCGTCGAGACCAGATACAAGGAGATCATCGACTCTCTCTATGACGTCCCCTGAGCACACCTGCAGGGGCCGCGCTCAAACGTGATAGTGGACAATAACTTGGGGGTGGAATAGATTAGCCTATCAGGTGTTCGCGTTATCCCCCGTATCCCACCGCTCGTTCGGCATAACCTGGAAACTTCACCCTGTAGACCATGTCTGATCGGAACAGCGTTGTCGTCATCCTGGTGACAGCACCAGACGGCCAGGTAGCCGAACAAATGGCCCGCAAGCTGCTGGAAGAACGGCTGGCGGCCTGCGTCAACATCGTTCCGGGCCTGCGTTCCCTGTACTGGTGGGAAGGGGAGGTGCAGAGCTCCGACGAGGTGCTGATGTTGATGAAAGCGCGGAAGCAGGACGTGGGGGCGGTCGCCGAGCGAGTGCGCGAGTTGCACCCGTACGAGGTTCCCGAAGTGATCGCGACAGAGGTGGTGGGCGGCCTCGAGGCCTACCTCGATTGGGTCAGGCTCGAGACGGAGCGCGGTGATGTCTGGACTGGATGAACGGGGAGCCCGGGAGCCGGCGAGGCCACAGGGTCCCGCCGAGGAACTTTACCGGCAGGCCAAGCGGTTGAGCGAAGACGGTACCTTGCAGGAAGCCGTCCGCGTCTACCGTGAGCTGCTGGCGCTGGAGCCGGCGCACCTGAGGGCCCGCAACAACCTCGGCGTGCTCTATGACCGTTTGGGAGACCATCGAGGAGCACTGGCGGAATATCAGGCGGCGGAGGCGCTCGATCCTGACGATGTGCGACTGCAGTGCAATATCGCGGCGGTGCTGGCCTCGCTGGGCAGGTATCGGGAAGCGGAGGCGAAGTTGACCAAGGCGCTGAGCTCGGATCCCAAGAATGCAGACGCCAGGGAGAATCTCGGTCTTGTGTACTTCAAGAAGGGCCTCTACGCCGAGGCGGCGGACGAGCTGCGGCGCACCGCGGAACTCGATCCTGAGCGGGCGAGCGCGTTCCTCTACCTGGGCGATGCGTTGAACCATATGGATCAGGTGGACGCTGCCATGGAGGCGCTGGAGCGATCGCTGGAGATACGGCCCACTCCGCGAGCGTACTATACCATGGGAATCCTGTACGATCGCAAGAAGCAGCCGGATCTGGCGAAGGAGATGTATCGCAAAGCCGAGGAGCTAGGCGGATGGTGAGCCCACGGCGCCGGCGGCGGGGGCTGGCGGTCGCCATTCTGCTGGTCTGGGCGGTGGTGCTGGCGTGGCATGTACGCCGCGAGTACTTCAGGCCGATCGCCGTGCGGCTGGTGGAGGCCTCCGCCAACCTCAATCCAGCCTCCTCGTTCTACTCAATCAAGCTGGGAGACGTGCCGATCGGCTACGCGGCTTCGCGAATCGATACCGTGTCCGGCGGATTCGTGCTCGAGGACGATGTACGGCTGCGTCTGATGGTGCTCGGCAGCGCCCTCCCGGCCATCGCACGCACCCAGGTCCGACTGGGGAAGAGTCTGGAGCTAGTTGATTTCCAGTTCGCCCTGCGATCGGACTTCGGGAGCTTCAGGGTGGCCGGAGAGATGCGGGGTGACACGCTTCTCGATCTCGAGATTGTCGGGGGAGATGACGAGCAGAGCGTGTCGATGCCGACCGATGGCCCGATCATCTTGCCCCAGGTGATGCCGATGCAGTTCGCGCTGGGCAGCGAACACAAACCGGGGGTGGTCTACGCTTTCGACGTCTTCGATCCGAGCATCATGGAGCGACAGCGTGTCACCATCGAGGTGCTGGGCAAGGAAACCCTGACCTTTCCGGACAGCGCCGTGTTCGATGAGGGTTCGGCCAGGTGGGTTCCGGCCCGGTACGACTCTGTCGAGACCTGGCACATCAGGCAGAAGTTCGGCGGAGTGGAGCTGGAGTCGTGGCTCGACCCGGATGGCATGGTCGTCCGTGCGACCAGCCTGATGGGCTACACGATCGAGCGGACAGCGTTCGAGATCGCTTGGAACGAGTACCGGGCGCTGGAGAGCGCCGGCGGCCTGGGGGCCGTGCTCGATGCCACAGACGTCATAGAGCGGACGGCCATCTCGGTGGGCGTTGACCTGCCCGGAGACGGCCGGCTCGTCGGCCTGGCGGTTCGCCTGCTGGACGTGGACCTGGCGGGCTTCGATCTGGATGGTGAACGCCAGCGGCTGAGGGGCGATACGCTGTATGTAGACGGTGGGCCCGCGCCAGCGGCGACCGGCTATAGCCTGCCTGCCGATCCGGATGATTGGCGGGATGAGCTGGCCTCTACTCCGCTGATTCAGGCGGACGATCCCGAGATCCGCCGGATCGCGGCGGCCGTGGTGGGTAATGACACGGACCCGAAGGTGGCGGCGGAGCGGCTGGCGGGATGGGTTTATGACAACCTGGACAAGAAGGTGACGTTGAGCGTCCCCAGCGCGCGTCAGGTGCTTGACGCCCGCCGTGGTGACTGTAACGAGCATACGGTGCTGTATGTGGCGCTTGCCAGGGCGGCCGGCCTCCCGGCTCGCACGGCCGCCGGGCTCGTCTACGTGCGCGACCGCTTCTACTACCACGCCTGGCCGGAAGTTTGGCTGGATGGTTGGATCCCGATAGACCCGACGCTCGGGCAGTTCCCGGCCGACGCGTCACACTTACGCTTCGTGAACGGCGGTCTGGCCCGGCAGGTCGGACTCGTGCGCCTGATCGGGCAGCTCCGGCTGGATGTGATAGCGGTGGAGGAACGGTGATTCAGCTCAAGAACCTGACGAAGAACTACGGTGACTTCACGGCACTGAGGGATCTGAACCTGACGGTGCCCCGCGGAACGCTGTACGGCTTATTGGGGCCGAACGGTGCGGGAAAGACGACGGCGCTTCGCATCATCGCTGGGATTCTGCAACCTACTTCGGGGTCTGTCGTGATTGGCGGCTTCGATGTGCAGAAGGATCCGGAGCGCGCGAAAAGTCGGCTCGGATTCATACCCGATAGACCGTTTATCTACGAGAAGCTCACCGGAGCGGAGTTCCTCAGGTTCGTCGCAGGGCTATTTGGGCAGAACGGGGCCGAGATCGATCGAAGGATAGACGACCTGTTGTCCCTTTGGGAGCTCACGGCATGGCGGGACGAGCTGCTCGAGGCATACAGTCATGGAATGCGGCAGAAGCTGATCATCTCGTCTGCCTTGATCCATCGGCCGGAGGTGATCGTGGTGGATGAGCCGCTGGTGGGGCTGGACCCGAAGGCGGCCCGGCTGTTGAAGGATGTCTTCCGCGGTTTTGTGGGGCGTGGCGGCACGATTCTCATGTCCACGCACACCCTCGAGGTGGCCGAGGTGCTCTGCGATCGTATCGCGATCATTCAGGATGGCGGGATCCGGGCAGAAGGGACGATGGACGATCTGCGAGGCGAGGTGCAGTCCGGTGACGCGGACCTGGAGGAGATCTTCTTCAAGCTGACGGGAGGTCACAAGGTTCAGGAGTTGCTGGAGGTGCTGGGCCCGTGAGCTCGAGATCAGCCAACTTTTGGCACATGCTGAGCCCGAAGCGGATCTCGGCCCGACGAAGGATTCGGCGGCACGCGTCGGGCCGCGGCAAGGCGGTCACCGTGCTGGTGGCGGGCGCCGTTTTCTGGCTGGCGGCTTATGGGATCCTCTACAGGATCTTGCGTTACTTCCAGAGCGTAGAGGATATCGGTGATCTGCTGGCTGCGAAGCTTCTGGGGCTGATATTCCTGACGTTCCTGGGCGTGCTGTTGCTATCCAATATCATCACTGCGCTTTCGATTTTCTTTCTCTCAAAGGATCTCGAGCTGCTGATGGCCACGCCTTCGGAGTGGGAGCACGTGTACCTGAGCAAGCTGACGGAAACGGTGCTCCACTCCAGCTGGATGGTCGCCCTGATTTGCGTACCTATCGTGGTAGCGTACGGCAGTGTATACGGCGGAGGGGTCGCCCTGCTGGGGGTGTCGCTGGCGGCGCTGATCCCTCTCTTCGTGATCATCGCGGCCGTCGGCTCGGCGGTAACCTTGGTTCTGGTCAGCGTCTTCCCAGCGCGCCGGGCCAAGGACATCTTCGGCGTCATCTCGGTGGCCGCCGCCGGCGGTGTGGTGCTGCTGATCCGGCTGTTGCGCCCGGAGAGCCTGGCGAAACCTGAGGGGTTCCGGAACCTGGGTGAGTTCATGGCGGTCCTGGGTGGACCCACGTCGCCGTGGCTTCCCAGCGATTGGACGGCCGACGCGATCATGGGAGTTCTGCGGGGAACGTTCGATCCCTTCACACTGCTGTTGCTGTGGAGCAGCGCGTTGGGCGCAATGGTGCTGGGCGCGATCGTCCACCAGCGGCTGTACCCCGCGGCCTTCACGCGCTCGCAGGAAGGTGCTCAGAAGCACACGGCCGGGCGGCGCTTCGGAGGATTGGTACGCCATCTATTCAGAGGGTTCGGCAGCAGCCGGGCGGAGCTCATGCTGAAGGATATTCGCGTGTTCTTCCGCGATACTACTCAGTGGTCGCAGCTCATCCTGCTGGCGGTTCTCGTGGTGGTCTACATTTACAACATTCAGGCTCTGCCGCTCTATTCGGAAGGTGTGAGCGTCTTCTTTGCCAATATCATCGCCTTCGTCAATGTCGGGCTGGCGGGGTTCGTGCTTTCGGCGATCGCCGCGCGATTCGTGCTGCCGGGGGTAAGCCTGGAGGGGCCGACGCTCTGGCTGCTGCGCTCCAGCCCCTTGCGGGCGCGAGACCTGCTCTGGAGCAAGTATTGGGTTGGCACGGCACCGCTACTCATCATGGCGGTCACGCTGACTCTGGTCACCAATCTCTTGCTCGAGATCGGGCCGATGATGATGATCTTGTCAGTGGTGACGATCGCCGCGATCACTTTCGCATTGGCCGCACTGGCGCTGGCCTTCGGTACGATCTTCCCACAGTTCGAGACCGAGAACGTGGCCCAGATCCCCACGAGCATCGGTGGACTACTCTTCATGATGTCGGCGATCTCGCTGGTGGGTGCGGTGCTGGTCCTCGAGTCCTGGCCCGTTCTGACAATCTTGCGCCAACGGCTGTACGGTGTGGGCGTGTCCGCGGAAACCGTCATGTTGGCGGTGGCCAGCGGCGCCGCGGCGCTGCTCATCTGTGTGGTCGCGACCGTCGTACCGCTCAAGGTCGCGCTGGGTCGGATGGAAAGTTTCGAGGGCTAGGGACTCACGGCTCCCCGCGCTCCAGCAACCCTTCCACGCGGCGCCGCTCACCCCCAAACTCGAGCCAGCCCCTCACTCGATACAGGGCGTTGTAGGGTTTGGGTCCCTGGTCCACCGGCAGCTCGTTGAACAAGCGCTCGGCCGCGGTCAGCTCACCCTTGATATCGGGCTCGGGGATACGGAACCAGATTCGTATGGGGACGTTGCGGCGCAGCCGCGTGGAGTTTGTGACCTCGACCGTTCGCGTCTCCAACGCGGTCCAGCGCCGCGTCAGACCGTCGGCGTACATCCAGGCGTAGGAATCGCCGTACGTTTCGGGGTTCCGGGTATTGAACAGTACGATGATGGCACCGTCCTCCGACCTGAGGATCGCCCGCTCGTACGGCCCATAACGCGCCGGCCGCTCGGGCTCAGGGATGGCGAATCGGTGCTGAACGGCGATGCCGTTCACCCGCTGGCCCCGTTGGCTCCATACCGCCTCGCGGATCTCATGCTGGGTCCCGGCGCGGTCTTCCCAGCGATCGAGCAGCTCGCCCAGGTCGAGCACGTAATGCCGGGTACCGGCTTTCAGGACGAGCGCGTCGGGATCGCCGTCGGCGTTCACCGTAAGCCGCAGCGAATCGACAGGGAGGAGACGCCAGGGCTCTCGCAGCGGCCCTTCCTGCGACTCGATGTCCAGTATGCTGGTCCAGCCCTGGCTCGTGAGCCGCCAGCCGAGGTAGCGGTGGCTCACTGCGTCAGACGTCGCGAAGCTGGTGAAGTCTAGTATCAGCGCGCGGGTGGCCGCGGCCTCAAACGGCAGGAACAGCAGGCTCGTGGTGTACTCGGTCGCCGTGAAGGTCGGGGCGCCGGCGAGACCGGGGCGAGTGTCGTCACGCTCGCCTGACGGTATGTCGACGGCCGTCTCAGGGCCGCAAGCCTGGATACACAGCAGGCAGGCCAGGGGAAAGAACGCCGTCCTCTTCATGTCTGGAAAGCTATACGCGGTGCCATACCGTGGCCAGATGGGCTGTTGCGCTGACGTATCGTTTCCTATCTTGGCGCGTTCCGCCGGATAGCCAGCAAAGATCCTCCATAGCTTAACCCAGGGGAAAGATGGCACTGCACAATAAGATCGGTATCGGGCTGCTCGCAGGGATCGTCGCAGGCCTGGCAGCGAACTTCCTCGACCTGGAATGGTTACGTACGCTGATCTTCTGGGTCGAGCCGGCGGGTCGAGCCTGGATCAGTCTCATCATGATGGTCGTGATCCCGCTCGTGGTGGCCAGCCTCATAGTGGGTACGGCAAGTCTGGGTGACATCACGCGGCTGGGCCGTATCGGGGGAAAGACGATCGCTTACTACATGGCCACCACGACCGTAGCGATCACGATCGGGCTGGTTCTCAGCAATATCATCCGGCCCGGGCGCGGCATCGATCCCGCTACACAGGCCCAACTCATGGAGAGCTTTGCCGGTGCCACGGGCGAGCGGATCGAGTTTGCGCAGGAAGCCCCGAGCGTCATCGACGTGTTGATGGGTATCATCCCGCGTAACCCGTTAGCGGCCATGGCCAACGGCGATATGCTGTCGGTCATCTTCTTCGCCATCCTCTTCGGCGCGGCGCTCTCCCTCATTCAGGCGGATCGTCGCGAAGCGGTTCTCGGCTTCTTCCATGGCGTGAACGATGTGGCGATGATCATGGTGGACTGGTTCATGCGCCTGGCGCCATACGCCGTGTTCGCTCTGCTGGCCGGGGTGATCGCGCAGTCCGGCGTGGACCTGCTGGCGAGTCTGTTCCTGTACGTGTTGACGGTGATTCTCGGACTGGCGATCCAGGCGTTCGGTACCTACTCGCTGGCCATACGGTTTCTCGCCCGCTTCAATCCTCTCGATTTCTTCAGACGCATCCGCAAGGTGCCGATCATCGCTTTCTCGACGTCGAGCTCCAACGCGACGCTGCCGGTGACCATTGAATCGGCGGAGGAGGACCTCGGTGTCAGTGATGAGGTATCCAGCTTCGTTCTACCTCTGGGTGCCACGATCAATATGGACGGCACGGCGCTCTACCAGGGCGTCGCGGTCATGTTCATCGCGCAGGTGCTGGGGATCGATCTCACCTGGACTGCCCAGCTAATGGTGGTACTGACTGCGACGCTGGCCTCGATCGGTGCTGCGGGCGTGCCCTCGGCAGGGATCATCATCCTGGCGGTCGTGCTGGTCCAGGCCGGGGTGCCCGAGACAGGGATAGCTCTGATCATGGGCGTGGACCGCATCCTCGACATGTGCCGTACCGCGGTCAACGTGACCGGCGATCTGACTTGCGCGGCGTTCGTGGCCAGGAGCGAGGGTGAGGAGTTGATACCTCATCCGGTCGGCGTGGAGGAAGTCAAGGCGCGGGCGGCAATGGGCGGGAACTAGGCTGCGATCTCCTCGTCAGCCGCCGATGCCCACCCGGCGGTCCAGTTGGCGGTAGAACCGAGCGATGCGGCGTGCATTGGTCCCGAGGTCGCCCTTTCCTTTTCGAGAGGCGGACCACATATCAACCCGGGTGAGGGCGTTCTGGTCGAGCTTGAGCTTGAAGCGGACGTCATCGACAAAGCGGAACACTGGAGTCTTGGCCTCGGCGTGGATGAGGCCGGTGCCCTCATCGGCTCGAACGAGCTTCCAGCGTCGTTGCGTCTCTATCATGTCAATGATCTCGTCCCAAACCGTTGCGAAGGGAACGAGGTAGGTGCGGCCGCGCAGCCGGGGATCTTCGGCGCTGTCGTGCGTCTGTGCCGAATTCTGTGTCAGTGCTTTCCAGATACCGTATTCAGCCATCTCGAGTGGGCTCACGACGGGGTTAACGGCACTGATCATGTGAAGCGCGCGCGAGTTCTGCAAGCCCGGGATGCGTCCCTGTGCACTATGCTGGGACACGGATCCGCTTAGTTTAGGGGCCGGGATTGCGGGAAGGCTAGGAAGCCCATGCGAAAGGAGGGTGCAGGTGAAGGTGGTCATTCCCCTCGCCGGTAAGGGGACCCGGCTTCGGCCTCACACGCACACGGTGCCGAAGCCGCTCCTGGACGTGGCCGGGAAAGCGGTGCTCGACTACGTGGTGGAAGACGTCCTGCGTCAGCTCGATGTAGAGATGCTCGTCTTCATCACGGGCCACCTCAAGGCGCAGGTCGAGGCGCATGTCGAGGCGCACTACACGGTGCCGGCGGTGTTCGTGGAGCAGGAGGTTCAGGACGGGACGGCTGGCGCGATCAAACTGGCTGAGCCGTACGTGGATGGGCCCGTGTTGATCATCTTCGTGGACACGGTGTTCGATGCGGATCTCTCGGTGATCAATGCACATCCGGAGGCCGATGGCTTCATCTGGGCCAAGGAGGTGGAGGACTATCAGCGGTTCGGGGTGATTTTGACCGACGAGGCAGGGATGATGCAGCGCATCATCGAGAAACCCAAGGAACCGATCTCGCGTCTGGCTAATATCGGCGTGTATTACCTGCGGGATTATCGCCTCCTCTTCGAGGGGATCGATCATACACTGGCGTCGGACAAGTACATGGGCGAGTACTTTCTTACGGACGCGTTGCAGTACATGATCGATAAGAAGTCCCGGATAAAGGTGCTGGAGGTGAAGGGGTGGTACGACTGCGGGAAGCCCGAAACCCTGCTCGCCACCAACCGACACCTGCTGGAGACGGGGCGCGCGTTGCGCCCGGATGACGCCGGCGACAATACGATAGTGGAGCCGGTGCGAATCGAGAGCGGAGTAGAGCTGTCGCAGTCAACAATCGGGCCGAACGTGAGCATAGGGAAGGGCAGCCGAATAACCGGAGCTACGCTCAGAGACTGCATCGTGGGAGAGGACGCTGTGATCGAAGACTGCGAGCTGAGCGAGTCGCTCGTTGGTGCCCACGTACGGATCCGCGGTGTACACGGCACCGTTTTGCTGGGCGATCATAGCGCCGCCTGGTGACCGGTTTTCGATGATGCCCGAGGGCTCAGAGGCCTGCCACTGAAGCGATGAGAGAGAGCAACCGCAGGAGGCCGACGGCGCCATCGGTGTCCTCGAACCACTCGTTCTCCGTGTGAGTGTCACCGGAGCGGCCGCCGCCGCCGATGGCGATGGCCGGGATGCCGAGGGCGAGTGGCACGTTGGCATCGGTGGAGGAGATGGCGTACTGGGGCTCTTCACCCAAGCTCAGAGTGGACTCCCTCGCCGCCTGTACGAGTGAGTGAGACACCGGCAATTTTCCGGCGGGGCGTTCCCCGATGACCTCGATGTCGATCGCCAGGCTGCCTTCGCCACGCGCCTCCTCAGCGGCTACGCTGACCCGCAGCGCATCACGAACAGCCCGTTCCGTGCTGCGCAAGGACTCGTCGGCTCCGGACCGGAGGTCGAGCTCCACCCAGCTCTCGGCCGGGATCGCGTTGATGCTCGTACCGCCGCCGAGTCTGGCCACGGTGAGGGTCGTGCGCGGCTTCTCCGGGAGGGGAAGATCTGAGAGGAGATGGATGAGCTCCCCGATCACGTTTGCCGGGTTGGAGCGGCCCCAGTCGGTCCAGGAGTGCCCACCGGCACCTCGTGCCGTTACGCGGAAGCGGCGGCTGCCGAGGGCGTGATGTATTATGCGGCGAATACCCGCGCCATCAACGGCTATGAAGGCTGTCGCAGAGCGTAGAGGACTGCCGTCGGAAAAGAGGTGCTTGACGCCCCGCAGGTCGCCGCGCCCTTCTTCGCCGACGGTGTACGCGAAGAGGATGGGATGCCGCGGCTCGAACCCGCCGCGCATCAGCGCGCGGAGGACGGCGAGGGTCACCGCGAGACCCCTGGCGTTATCGGTGGTCCCGGGGCCGACCCAGCGGTGTCCGATCCGGTTGATCTCAATGGGCGTCTCAGGGCCGAACACCGTGTCGATGTGCGCGGCGATGATGACGGGCGGCGAACCGGTGCTGCCTGACCCAACAGGAAACCAGGCGAGCAGATTCCCGACGTCATCGAACTCGGGTCGCGCACCCATCGACTCGAGCTTCGCCGCGATGGCCCGCGCCCGCTCGCCCTCCCGGAAGGGTGGGGCGGGGATGCGGCCCAGCTCGATCTGTTCGCTGAGCGCGGCCGCGCCCTGTTCGCTGAGCCAGCCGCGCGCCCGGGCAAGCCGTTCCGTGCCGGTGAGAGGCTCCTGGCCCCGGAGGTTCCGCATCGGGCGAAACTTGGACGGGGTCTTCAGGACTGTCAACGCGGGATCGAGGTCGGAGTGACACAGTATCTGACCATTGAGCATCTGTCGTTCGTTGGCATTGGGATCGCCGCCGGTTTTCTCACGAATGCGGTGGCGATATGGATGCTCTTCCATCCACACAAGCCGTTGCGGTTCGGACGCCTGAGGATTTTCCCGCAGGGCGCCATCCCCAAGGAGATCGATCGCATCGCCCGGCGAATCGGGCAGACGGTGGGAACTCACCTGCTGCGGCCCGAGGACATCGTGAAGACGCTGGGCCAGTCGGAGTTTCGGGAGCGGTTCGATGCAACGTTGCGAAACGCTCTCGAGAGCATGCTCAACAAGGAGCTCGGCGACCTGCGGTCCGAGATCCCGGAGAACCGGCTCGGCGAAGTCACCGGCACGGTAACGGAGTTCGGCGAGCGCCTGCTCGATGGACTTGTGGAGTACCTTCACGGGGAGGCCTTCGAGAAGCGAGTGAGCGAGCTTGTAGAACGGCTCAATCGCGAGTTCGGCGATGAGCCGCTGGAACGCGCGCTCACGCCGGCGGCGCGCGAGCGACTTGTCGCGGTGCTGCACGACCTGGGCGAGGGCATCGTGATGGGCCCTGGATTCCGCAACGCGGTAGGCGAGTTCTTCCAGAGAAACCTGCGAGCTTTTGTCACCTCCGAGGAGCCGTTTGGCAGGTTCGTACCGACCGGGGCCATCAACTTCGGCGAAGCCGTCGTGAGGAACTACCTGCCGTTCGTCCTCGATCGTTTCGGCCAGGTGCTCGAATCACCCGCCGCCCAAGAACGCGTGCGCCGGGCACTCAGGAACTTCATCGACGGGTATCTGAGCCAGCGGGGAATCTTCCAGCAGATCGTTGGGCGGCTCATCATCACCGAGAGAACGCTGAGCCAGACGGTTCAGGCGCTGGAGCGCGGAGGTGCTGAAGAGGTCGCCGCGCTGCTGCGGGAGCCGCTGATCCAGGATCGCGCCGCCGCTGCAGTGAACGACGCGATCGACGACATGCTGGAGCGGCCGGTGCGTGACATCTTCGGCGATATGGGCGATGAGGAACTGGCCCGCGTCGGGAACGTTCTGACCGACCGGATCGTTGATTTCGCCCGGCACGAGACCACTGAAGAGTTCGTCATGAGCAGGGCGGATCGCTTCTTGAGGGCTTCCGAGGGCAAGAAGCTTGGCGATGTGCTGGAATACCTGGGTCCCGAGGCCGCTGTCCGCATCGGCGATCATTTGGCCGACTGGATAGTGGAGATCGCGCGCGGCGAGCGGATCCGGACGCTGCTGGGGGCAACGCTGGTGCGGCAAACGGAATGGCTGCTCACAGTGCCGATTGGCCGGCTCAGCGACTACCTGCCTGCGGACGCCCTGGACCACGCGGAGCAGCTGCTGTTCAAGCCGCTTTGGGAGTTTCTCCAGGCGCGGGTGCCGGCGCTGGTCTCCGAGCTGCCGATCGCGGAGATGGTCGAGCACCGGATACGGGCCTATCCCATCGATGAGCTGGAGAAGCTGATCTGGACGGTGACGAGGCGTGAGCTCAAGCTGATCATCTATCTGGGTGGTTTCCTGGGAGCCGTGATCGGCTCGTTGATGGTTATTGTGCAGGCTCCAACTGTAGGCCTGGCATATCTTGGTGTGATAGTGCTGATCTCCTATCTGTTCCTGAACTTCCGTTAGCCAGCGCTCCGTGAGACGCCTGGCACGGGGTGGCGCGATCCTTTCTCTGGCTGGTGCGGCCGTGGTGCTGGCGCCGGAGCGGCTGGACGCTCAGCTCGTCAACTTCCGCTTCGTGGCCATCGACATGTATGGCGGCGCGGTGTGGCCCTCCGATTCCGAGACGGGCGTCGCTTTCGGTGCCAGGCTTGGATTCGCGGACCTGTTCAGCGGGTCGCTTCGCGTGGGGTTGGAGCTCGATTGGTGGACGGCGGGTCGAGTGGACAGCGATCTGGAGGTTCGCGACGCGGCGGGCGGGCTCGATTTCTGGGTGGATCTCACACGATCCCGGACCGTGCGTCCGTATGTGGGGCTGGGCGGGGCTCTGCATTCGATCGATACGTCCCGCAAGGATGGCTCGAGGTTCCAGGAAGGCGAGTCGCTGGAGGCCGCGAGACTTGACGGTGTCAAAGCTGGCGCCAGCGCCTTCGCCGGCTTGACGGTCAGACTGACACAGACTGGCGCGATCTGGCTGATAGCGGAGTACCGCTTCACCGTCCTATCCAACCTTTCCTACCAGGAAGTCCGGGTGGGTGTCAGATTACAAGGCTCCGGTTCTTTTCTTCGGTTGCTAGGCTCCCAGGCTTTGCGCTATCATGAGCTTGCGGCGGCGCACAGCAGCGCACGCCCGGAAGCTGGACCCTCGATAGGCAGGGGATTCGTTGAACCCCGAAGATCGCGGCGGTAATCAGGATACTACCGAGCTGCCGGGTGCGGCCGGGGCCGGTGGGGCTGTTGAGGCTCTCCTCGAGGAGGTGGGAGAAGAGACGCAGACCCAGCCCGCGGGTCACCTGGGCGGTCTGCGCGGCCGGACGGCGGTCATCAGCGGCGGCGCGACGGGCATCGGCCGGCGGACGGCGATAGAGTTTGCCCGCTGTGGCGCGAACGTGGCGTTCAACTGGGTTGATCTGCCGGGGCGCTCGATTGCGGAAGACGCGGCTCGGGTCGAATTGGAGCTCCAGCAGCTCGAGGTCAAGGTCTTGGCGGCACGCGTGGACGTTCGGGATGCCGAGGCGGTCGAGGCGTTCATCGAGCGGGTTCGCCAGGAGTTGGGTGGTGTTCACTTTCTTGTGAACGCAGCGGGGGTCCATCGTTCAGCGCCGCTGTGGAAGATGACGGACGAGGAGTGGAACGAGGTACTGGACGTCAATCTCACGGGCGCGTTCAACATGATCCGCGCCGTGGCGCCCACCTTCAAGTCCCGGCGTTTCGGGAAGATCGTAAACATCGCATCGATCCATGCCTTTGTGGGACGCTTCGGGGTCGCGAACTACGCTGCGTCGAAATCCGGCCTGGTTGGATTGACGCGCTCGGCAGCCGCCGACCTGGGACCGTCGAACGTCAATGTGAACGCTGTAGCACCCGGTTTCGTCAGGACGGACATGCTCTCGGACATTCCCGAGGACGTGATCAAAGAATCGATGGAGCGGGCCGCATTGAAGCGACTCCCGGAAGCCGCCGACATAGCGCATGTCGTGCTGTTTCTGTGTTCGGAGCTGGCACGACAGATAACGGGTCAGGTCATTCGCGTTGACGCCGGCTCGTTCGGCTGATGTGGCAACGGAGGCGCAGAGGAGGGGCATACGTGAGACGGCATGCGATGAGTGGAAGGTGGATGGCCCCGGCGGCGTGTCTTGCCCTGGCTGTGGCGGTCGCCTGTGGAGGCAGCAGCGGTGAGCCTGCCCCGGCATCGGGGTTCGGCGTGCTCAGCGGTCAGAAGGTGTTGGTGCTGGCTGTCCAGTATGCGCAGCAGGTACCGGGTGGATGGATTGCGCGAGCCGCCAACTCAGAGGATGCGGCCAGGCAGGTCGACACGGAGATCAGCTTCGCTCTTGACGAGCAGGGCGGGCGGGCCGAGTGGATCACGCCGGCCATGCAGGAGCTGACACTGATACGACGCCCGGGCATCGACGTGGATCCGTATGCCCTTTCAGCCGGGGAAGCGCGGAAGAAAGGGGCGAAACTGAAGGACGTGAAGGATCCGCTCTATGGCGAGATCCGAACTCTGGCGGCGCTGTTCGATTGCCGCTACGTGATCTGGCCGCTCGAGGTTTACTACGAGGCGGATGAGAAAACCGGCACGGGCCATCTGGCGATTCGAACCTTCCTGCTCGATGCGCGGAGGGGAGACGTGTTGTGGTACGGGATCGTACTCGGGCGGAGCGATCAGCCGCCAACCTCTTCGGGGGCGCTGGCAGAACTGGCCCAGCAGTTCGCGCTTGTCGTCAGCCCCTAGTAGCCGGGCGCCGCTTCGTCGGGGTGAGGCGCGGGCCTCGGGCGGCCTGGGCGATGCCGCCACCACGGGCCGGCTTGCGGAGCAGAGAGTGAAGGAGTTGAAGTAATTGCGATTCGGAGCCAGCGAGACGAAGTGCCAGAGCTGCCAGCAGCTTTATCCGGCCAGCGATCTCGACCGCTACCTGTGGTGTCCCAATTGCCGGCGGGCCGTGCGGCGCCGCGGCGCCGTCTGGGGGCGGCTGGTCGGTGTGATATCGAGCCTTGGCGTGGGCATCTATCTCTACGTCAGGGTTCATCCATCGACACGCTTCCTGGCGGTATACGTTCTCGTACTCGGGCTGACGTACGTTCTCACCAGCCGGATTGCCGTAGCTGTCATACAGGGATACTATCGCGCCCGGGGCAATGTGGCGGAGACGCCGCCGCCAGGATCGGAGTGAAAGAAAGTGACCAGTTACACGGGTGTGGATTACTACGACACGGACTCGCTTCTCTCTGAAGAAGAGCGGGCCGTACGAGACACGATTCGCGAGTGGGTCAGCGAGCAGCTCATGCCCCTGATCGAGGGGTGCTACATCGGACACCGGTTCCCGGAGGAGCTCGTTCCACAGATGGCGGATCTCGGCATGTTCGGAGCGAACATGCCGGAGCGATATGGCTGCGCCGGATTGAACAACGTCGCTAACGGCCTGATCATGCAGGAGCTGGAGCGGGGCGACTCCGGCGTTCGTTCGTTTGCCAGCGTGCAAAGCTCGCTCGTCATGTATCCGATCCTCGAATTCGGCAGCGAGGAGCAAAAAGAATACTGGCTGCCGAAGTTGGCGAAGGCCGAGGTGATCGGCTGCTACGGCCTCACGGAGCCGGACCACGGATCGGATGCCGGTGGGCTGACAACGCGCGCTGTGAAGGACGGAGATGAGTGGGTGATCAGCGGTACCAAGATGTGGATCACCAACGGGTCGGTAGCGGACATCGCGATCATCTGGGCGAAGACCGGCTCGCTCGATGACTCCAGGTCCATCCGCGGGTTCATCGTCGAGTCGGATCGTGATGGGTACGTGGCCAAGAACCAGGAAGGAAAGCTCTCACTGCTCGCCTCGGATACGAGCGAGATCTCCCTCCAGGAAGTCCGGGTGCCCGGGGAGAACCTGCTACCGAATTCCTCAGGCTTGAAGAGCGCCCTCATGTGCCTCAACCAGGCGCGCTACGGGATCGCGTGGGGCGCGGTGGGTGCGGCGATGGCCTGCTACGACGAAGCGCTGAGCTACGCGAAGAACCGGATCCAGTTCGATCGGCCGATCGCTGGTTATCAGATCCAGCAGATCCGGCTGGTGGAGATGCTGACGGAGATCACCAAGGGGCAGCTCCTCGCCATCCAGCTGGGCCGCCTCAAGGACCGAGGCGCGGCGCGGCACACGCACGTCTCGATGGCGAAGCGGAACAACGTGAGCATGGCCTGCGACATAGCGCGCGAGGCTCGCCGGCTCCTGGGCGCAAACGGTATCCTCGTGGAGTATCAGTCGATGCGCCACATGGCCAACCTGGAGTCGGTGTATACCTACGAAGGCACACACGACATCCACGGTCTGATCGTGGGGGAGGAGATCACGGGGCTGAGCGCGGTCAAGTGAGCGGGGCCGACGCTTGATTCTTCGACCGCAGCAGTAGAGATTGTCGGCCCAAACCTGTGCGCGCCCGTAGCTCAATTGGACAGAGCACTGGGCTTCGGACCCAGGTGTTGGGGGTTCGAATCCTCCCGGGCGCGCCTATTCTTTGTGGTGGGAATCTAATCATCCCGGCCGATCTCCAGCATGCGCGAGAGGGCGCGGTGAGCCCGCTCCCGAACGTCCGGCGGCACATGCACCTCGAACTGGCGCCGCCGCAGTGACTCCAGGGTGTTCTCGAGGGTGATCTTCTTCATGTGCGGACAGAGAGTGCAGGGCCGCACCATCTCCTTGTCCGGGTGCGCCTCCTGGACGTTGTCCGACATGGAGCATTCTGTGACCAGCAGGATCCGCTGAGCATCGGTCCGACCCACGTAAGCCGTCATGGCGGTCGTCGATCCGACGAAGTCGGCCTCGTCGCAGACCTCGGGAGAGCACTCGGGGTGGGCCAGGATCACCAGGCCGGGGAATTGCTCGCGGTAGGCTTGAAGCTCGCCCACCGTGAACTGCTCGTGCACGATGCAACGACCCTTCCAGGCGATGACCTCGACGTCGGTTTCTTTCTGGGTGTTCTGAGCTAGATACTCATCGGGTAGGAAGATCACCCGGTCCACTCCCAGCGACTCGACGACGGCAAGAGCGTTAGCGGATGTGCAGCAGATGTCCGACTCCGCCTTGATCGC
>JAZGAL010000186.1:0-2267 GCA_036475815.1 Gemmatimonadota bacterium | reverse complement strand
GCGCACTGCGCGATCCGCATGTCGCTCGGGGTGGGGAATACAGAGGCAGACGCCGATTACGTGCTGGAGAGCCTGGCCGAAATCGTCAACGACCGGCAGAGCAGCGTGCGTTTCGTCGGTTGCCGCTGACTCTCTGAGAGACTACGGCAGGACGGATCGCTCGCGCTCCGCCCAACCATCCAGCGCTTCGAAGACCTGCAGAGCGAAATCGACCTTACCGAACGGCGCGCTCACCTGGACGCCCTCAACGTGTGGCTCGAGTTCCGCCACCATCTCGCGGGCGATGGCCAGCCCCTCGGCCAAGCCTGCTTCCTTGCCGCGTTCCGAGGCCAGCCGCATCCGCTCAAGGATTGGGTCGGGCACCTCGACGCCCGGCACCTCGTTGTTCAGGAACTCGGCGTTCCGATAGGAGACGAGTGGCCAGACGGCGGCGATGGTCGGAATGCGCACGTGATCGATCTTCCCTAGGAACTCCAGGAAGCCTTCTACGTGGAAGATCGGCTGGGTTACGACGAACTGGGCGCCGGCATCGACCTTCCACTCGAAGTGGTGGATCTCGTACTCGGGATCCACGGACGCCTGGTTCACGCCCACACCTATATAGAAGCTGGTGGGCGAACCGAGCGAGTTGTCACTGGGATCGAGCCCGTGGTTCAGTTTGCGCACCAGGTTTGTGAGCCCGACGGAGTCGATGTCGAAGACGGCCGTCGCGTCCGGGTAGGGCCCCATCTTGGGTGGATCACCGGTGATGATGAGAAGGTTTCGGAGACCCATGGCGTGCGCACCCAGCAGATCGCTCATCATCCCCAGCAGGTTGCGATCGCGGCAGCAATAGTGAGGGATCGTCTCGAGCCCGACCTCGCGCTCGATGATCGAGCAGCTCGCCAGCACGCCCATCCGCATCATCGCCCGCGGGCCGTCGGGCACGTTGACGGCGTCCACGCCCGCGGCCTTCAGGGCATGGACCTTGTCGAGTACATCGTCGGCGCTGCACCCCTTAGGGGGTAGGATCTCAACGCTGGTCACTGCTTCGCCGGCGGCGATCTTCCGGGCCAGCCGCGAGCGTTGCGGCGTGGGAACAGGCTCTACGCCCGGCTCGGCCTCCCTCTGCTCCACGTCCCGGACCTTCTCCACCACCACAACCTGGCGTCGCGGCCGCAGCGCGCGCACCTGAGCGGCCATGGCGCGCGTATGCTCCGGCGTCGTCCCGCAGCAGCCACCCACGAAGCGAACGCCCGCCTGGACCAGACGGCGCGCGTACTTGGCGAAGTACTCCGGCGAGGCCATGTACATCTTCCGCCCTTCGATCTCGCGCGGCAGCCCGGCGTTAGGCAGCGCCGCGAGTGGCCGGTTGGTCACCTCCGCCATCTTCTGAATGCTCTTGAGGATCATCGCGGGCCCGACACTGCAGTTGAGCCCGACTACATCGGCGCCCGCCTCGTCCAGGTGTCGCGCGATCCTCGCCGGATCGTAGCCGTAGGCAGTGTTCCCATCGGTGTAGACGGTCATCAGAGCGACGATCGGCAGGTCCGCCGCATCCCGGCAGCCGAGGATCGCCTGCTCGATCTCCGACAGATCGCTGAACGTCTCGACGACGAAGAGGTCCGCGCCTCCGGCCGCTAACGCCTCAGCCTGCTCGCGGAAGAAGGCGCGCGCTTCCTCGCGCGCCGTGGGCCCATAGGGCTCGATGCGGATACCTAGCGGCCCAAGCGAACCGGCGACGTACAGCTCATCGCCGGCGACCTCCCGCGCCAGTTCGGCGCCCGCTCTATTGATGTCATGGATCCTGTCACCCAGACCGAAATGATCCAGGCGAACGCGATTCGCGCCAAAGGTGTTGGTCTCGAGGCTTTCGGCGCCGGCTTCCCGATAGGCGCCGTGCACCTCGCGGACTAGCTCCGGCCGTTTCAGATTCAGCTCGTCGAAGCAGACGTTGATGAAGATCCCGCGCTGGTACAGCTCGGTGCCGATCGCACCATCGAAAAGATGGGCGCTACCATTGTCGATCAGGGCTCGAAAGTCTGGCATCTCTTGCCTC
Organism: Gemmatimonadota bacterium; assembly: GCA_036475815.1. GTDB lineage: Bacteria > Gemmatimonadota > Gemmatimonadetes > Palauibacterales > KS3-K002 > JBDHGH01. Next base: position 229 of record JAZGAL010000186.1, on the reverse strand, counting down.
TCTAACCGCTGGGCGCCGCGCAGAAAAAAAGCGCGGCCCGTGAGTGATGAGCACGGGTCGCGAACTCTTCAGCCTCTGCTAATGAGTCGCCGCTCAGCTCCTGCAACGCGGCGCCCGGCTCTTTAGGCTTTTTTTATGGTGGTTGCAAGCCGCCACAAATCAGTCCACCATACTCCGCTCTAACCTACCTGCACCTCTCAGCCAGTCAAGAGAGTTGTCGCCGCAGCAG
>JAZGAL010000185.1:0-13549 GCA_036475815.1 Gemmatimonadota bacterium | reverse complement strand
TCAGCGTGGTGGGGCTCACGGTGGACCTCCAGCAAGCGCGCGAGCTTGAGGAGCTCGATGCGTTCGCCTCCGACATCCCCGGTGCCGATCTGGCCGGGTTATATTCCTTAAGTCGACCTTCAGAGGTGGTCCTCCTAATGATGCGGTTGCTCTGGTACATCGACTCCTACCCGGAGGCGATAGAGAGGGTAGAGAGCGGCCATACGGGAAAGTTGCAGGAGTCAGGCCCCAGTGTGCCTACAACGCTGGGCCATTACCGGGTGCGTCTAGTTGAACGGAGCCGTGGATGAGTGCCGGTGTGAGAGTAGCTCGCTTCTTTGGTTTTGATGTCCGCTTAGATTTCTCCTGGTTCATCATATTCTTCCTGGTCCTGTGGACCTTCGCTCGGGCCGTCTTCCCGTACCGGACACCCGGTTACAGTAGCGGCGTGTACATCGCGATGGCGGTTGCAGGTGCGCTCATGTTCTTCGGCTCGGTGTTGCTGCACGAGCTCGCGCATTCGGCGGTGGCGCGCGCGCGAGGCATCCCGGTGGAAGGTATTACGCTCTTCATCTTCGGAGGCATAGCCCGCATCCGCTCCGACGCGGAGAACCCGAAGGACGAGTTCCTGATCACGGTCGTGGGGCCGCTTTCCAGCGCCCTTATCGGCCTGATCCTGCTCGGGTTCGGACGGCTGGGCGAAGCGGTCGGCCTGCCGGAGCCCGTGACCGGCGTGGCGGGCTACCTGGCCCTGCTCAACTTCTGGCTGGCCGCTTTCAACCTGATACCCGCCTTCCCTTTGGATGGAGGCAGGTTGTTCCGGTCACTCGTCTGGCATGTATCAAAGGACGTTCGCAAAGCGACCCGCTGGGCATCCTACACGGGACGGACGTTCGGCCTCTTGCTGGTCGGCCTGGGCGTCATCAGTCTATTCGGCGGCAGGCTGGTGAACGGGATGTGGCTCATCTTCATCGGCTGGTTCCTGTCGCAGGCGGCGGAGGCGAGTTACCGACAGCTGATACTACGGCGGATTCTGGAGGGCGTGCAGGCGTATGAGGCGATGACCCGCTCGCCGGAGACGGTAAGGCCGGATCTCCCCCTGCGTGACATAGTCGACGATTACTTCTTGAGGCGCCGGTACAACGCTTTCCCGGTCGAGGATAGCGACGGCCGATTGCTGGGCCTCATCACGCTGAGTCAGGTCAAGGAAGTGGAGAGGGATCTCTGGCCGACGACGCCGGTGGAAAGTGTGATGATTCAGGTTTGCGAGGCGGTGACGGTCCGGCCGAAGGATACCCTGGCCGACGTCCTGTCGAAGCTGGAGGGCGTCGGAGTAGGACGCGCCCTTGTCGTCGACAACGGGAATCTTGAAGGAGTGATCTCGCGGGCTGATGTGGCGCAGTGGCTCGATCGATATCAGCAGTTACACTAACCGGGAACAGATCAGTCGAGCGTGATGAAGCCGTCCGCCGGCCGCAGGAAGAAGTCCGATGCCGAGCTTCGAGACAGAGCGCGCGAAATCGTCGGCTGGCTCGGTGAGGCCTATCCTGCGCGTATCGAGCTGAAATTCGACAACCCGCTGGAGCTGGCCGTTGCGACTATTCTCTCGGCGCAGTGCACGGACAGGCGGGTCAACGAGGTCACTCGTGTCCTGTTCAGCAAGTACCGGACGGCGGAAGATTATGCGAACGCCGATCCGGAGGTGTTCCAGGAGGAGATCCGACCGACCGGCTTCTTCAGGAACAAAACGCGCTCGATTCTCTCGTTTGCCCAATCCCTGCTGGACAGGCATGATGGTGTGGTACCCGAGACGATGGATCAGCTGGTCGAGCTCCCCGGGATTGGGCGTAAGACGGCCAACGTGATCCTCGGCTCGGGGTTCGAAAAAAACGAAGGCATTGTTGTCGATACTCATGTGAAGCGGGTGGCGGCGCGCTTAGAGCTCACGGAAGAGAGCGATCCAGAGAAGGTGGAGCGCGATCTCACGAAGCTGGTACCGAGGAGCGAGTGGACGGACTTCGGGCTTCGCATGATCCAGCACGGTCGCTACAGGTGCACCGCCCGCAAACCGGAATGCGACGGCTGTGCCCTGGATGATATCTGCCCGAGCGCCCATACGTTCGAGTAGAGGCAGGGCTCAGTTGCAAACTCCACCGGCCGACCGGATCGTGTCGGCAACAGAGATGGGAACTGGTTCAATGCAGCTGAATCGTGATGACGCGCTGAGCCTCATGCGCGAGTACACGCAGAACGAGAACCTGCGGCGCCATATGTGCGCGGTCGATGCGGCGATGCGAGCCTACGCCCGGAAATTCGGAGAGGATGAGGAACTCTGGGGGATCACCGGCCTGCTGCACGACTTCGACTACGAGCGTTGGCCCAACGACGAGCACAAGCCGGACGTCGAGCACCCGAGCAATGGTGTGAAGATCCTCCGGGAGAAGGGCTATCCCGAGGAAATGTTGCAAGCCATTCTCGGGCACGCGGAATACATGGGCGTAGCCCGTGAGAGCCTGGTGGCGAAGACTCTTTTCGCGGTCGACGAGCTCACGGGCTTCCTCACCGCGTGCGCCCTCGTGCGGCCGACGGGCTTGAACGATATGAAGGTGAAGTCGGTGAAGAAGAAGTTCAAAGATTCGAGTTTCGCTCGGGGAGTGAACCGGGATGATGTGGACAGAGGGATAGCCGAGCTGGGCGTCGATTTCGCAGAGCATGTGCAGCTCGTCATCGATGCGATGCGCGAGATCCAGGACGAGCTGGGCCTGGGAGGCAGTCAGAGTACCTAGCCGGGTTGGTGATGACATGGCCATCAAGACGATCATAGAGCCGTTCAGAATCAAGGTGGTCGAACCCATTCGGGTTACGACTCGCGGTGAAAGGGAAGCGAAAGTGCGGGAGGCGTTCTACAACGTCTTTCTCCTGCATTCCGAGGATGTGCTGATCGACCTGCTCACCGACAGCGGGACGGGTGCGATGAGCTCGGATCAGTGGGCCGCCATCATGAGGGGCGACGAGTCGTATGCCGGAAGCCCTTCGTATTACCGTTTCGAGGAATCGGTCAAGCGGCTTTTCCCCTTCAAGCACATCATCCCGACACACCAGGGCCGTGCAGCGGAGCGGATACTCTTCTCGGTGATGTGCAGTGCAGGCCATGTCGTGCCGAACAACACGCACTTCGACACGACGCGTGCCAACATCGAGTATCGGGGCGCCAGGGCGGTGGATTTGCCGTGTGCGGAGACGCGTCAGGTCGGAGAGCCGCATCCATTCAAGGGCAACATGGATCTTGCCGCGCTCGAGAAGCTTCTGGTACAGGAGGGCAGGGCCGCGGTGCCGCTAGTCATGTTGACGGTCACCAACAACTCCGGCGGCGGCCAGCCGGTCTCTATGGAAAACGTTCGGGCCGTGTCCGAGATGTGCCGCCGTTACGATGTGCCGCTGTACATCGACGCCTGCCGCTTCGCCGAGAACTCCTACTTCATCAAGCTTCGCGAACCGGGCTACGCGAACAGGACGGTGGCCGATATCGCGCGCGAGCTCATGTCCTATGCCGACGGATGCACCATGTCGGCCAAGAAGGACGGGTTGGCGAACATCGGCGGATTCCTGGCCACCAATGACGAGGAGTTGGCGCGACAAGAGAAAGAGCTTCTAATACTGACAGAGGGATATCCTACTTACGGCGGTCTGGCGGGTCGTGATCTCGAGGCGATCGCCACGGGCCTCGAAGAGGTGGTCCACGAGGACTACCTGCAGTATCGGATCGTCTCCACCGAGTACCTTGGAAAGCATATCTCTGAAGAAGGCGTGCCTATCGTTCAGCCGCCGGGCGGCCACGCGATCTACATCGATGCCGGCGGTTTCCTGCCACACCTGGAGCAGCTGCAATACCCGGGAATCGCGCTCGCCGTGGAGCTGTATGTGGAGGCGGGCATCCGCGGGGTCGAGATCGGCAGCGTGATGTTCGGGAATCGGGATCCGCTGAGTGGCAGAGAGGAACCAGCGGAGCAGGAGCTGCTGCGGCTGGCAATTCCGCGGCGAGTCTACACGCAGAGTCATGTGGATTACGTTGTCGAGGCGATCATCGAGGTCTGGAAGCGCCGCGAGCACATCGGTGGTTATCGTATCACCCAGCAGGCTCCGTTCCTGCGCCACTTCACAGCCAGGTTCGAACCACTGGAAACGTGACCATTGTGCAATTTTCGGCCGACAGCGACACTTACGCCATACCTCAGCCGTAAGGGATAAGGGAGACGATCAGTGAACACATCGGCGATCGTTGCGATGATACTCACCTGCGGCTTCGTCTGGGGCGGGTTTGCTCTGCTTCTCACGTATGCGATCCAACGGGAGAAAGAGAAGACGAAGGAAGGCCGGGCCAGATAGCCTGGCGGAGGACTGCTTCCGTGCCGTCCTCCTGGCGGCGATCGCCACGGCCGTGCTCACCGACCTTGCCGGCCTACCGTCCTTTGTTGAGTTATTGGAACCAATAACAGTGGAGACGTGAGACCATGTCAGACCCAATCATCCCCCGCGAGTTTCGCGCCATGAAGCGGCCCTCGCTTGGCCGCTCACTGGTGATGGTTCCCGCTCGCTGCCGCGGCCTTGCTCGTAGCGGTAACCCTACCGTTCTCCTGCACCACCGTCACCGACTACGAGGTCGCGGTCCTCAGGAACCCGATCACCGGTAACGTGGCGGACGAGTCCTTTGGACAGGCCCTCTACTTTTCGGCCCCGGCTTTCTTCTGGAAGCAGTACACGGTTTACGACACCCGGGAGATCCAGTGGCCGGCGGGCGCGCAAAGCGAGAGAGCCGAGGGACTGACGTCGGATCAGCTGACGATTTCCGTGGACGCATCCTATCGCTATCGGGTCAATCCGGAGAAAGTTGTCGATCTCTTTCTCGTCGTGGGCGACCTGGAGGCCGTCAACCAATACGTGTACACCACGTACCGGACGGCGTTACGCGATGCCATCGCAGAGCTCACGGGAACGCAGATCCTTTCGACCGAGCGATTGACGATCGCCACGCGGGTCGAGGAACTGATGTCCGAGGAGCTGGATCCGAAGGGGATCGAGGTGGTCCGGTTCTTCGTGCGCGAGATCCAGCCGCCGCCGGCGGTGCGAGAGGCGATCGAGCTGAAGCTGCGGCGTGAGCAGGAAGTACAGGCGCAGAAATACCAGACGGAGATCGTCATGGAGCAGGCGGAGCAGAAGCGCCAGGAAGCGCTGGGTATCCGGGATGCTCAGAACATCATCGGCGAGAGCCTGACGGCGGCATATTTGTCCTACTATTACATGCAAACGCTGTCGGCGGTCGGGAGCAAGGCGGGCAACGTGATCATCGCGCCGACCGAGGGAGGAAACTTGCTGTTCGACGTGCCGACCACCTCTAAGGGCGGCGGCCAGTAAGAGAAACTTGCGTTTTGGGCGCCTCGTATTGAATGATGTATGGGGCGCCTAACCTTTGCAGGAGGCAGTACACCGATGAGCGCGCGGTTCGGCAAGGCTTGTGTCCCGGTGACCGCGGTTCTGCTGGCTGTCCTGGCGTGCAGTGGGAACCCTCCACCCGCCTACGACTCACCCCCGGTTCTGGCCAATCGAGAAGAGATCACCGCAGCGATGAGCGCTGTTGGCGCGGGACTCGAGGCGCGCGTCGTTCTGCAGGTGCGCGTGGATGCGGAGGGGCACGTGCGGGAAGCTCGCGTCGTAGAGAGCTCGGGCATGCCCGAGCTCGACGATGCGGCTCAGTGGATCGGAGAGCAGATGCGCTTCAAGCCGGCGATGCACGAAGGCAAGCCGGTTGCGGCCCTGGTGCGAATTCCCGTGACATTCGATGTGGTGCGTCACGTAGTCCGCGCACCGAGGTTGAGGAACGCGGCTGAGGTCGAAGCGATCATTGGCCGGGATTACCCCGACCTGAGGGGCACAGCTCGGTTCCGGATTCAGGTGGGTCCCGAGGGCTGGGTCAGACAGGTGAAGACCCGCCAATCCAGCGATCGTGAGGTGATGAGCGCTGCACAGAAATTGATCGGAGATTGGATCAAGTTCTCGCCGGCCTACAAGGAGGGCAGGGAAATGACCGCCTGGGTATACCTGACGATTGAGTTCGCCGGCGAGTTCTCCCGCGTCTACATCGAGTCGGATGAGACGTAGAACGAACGTTTCAGCGTGAAGATCGAGCCGGCCGAATCGTGGGGACGAAGCCGGATAAGTATCCTATGGCGCGGTGCTCCGACCAATAATACGGCTGCCACGGTAAGGCGCCCGCGACGAAACCGGCATGTCCACCGCCCGCCGTGAACTCGGCGTGAAGCCACTCGGATCGTTCGACCTGCTCTTCCGGCAGAGACGACGGAGGGAGAAAGGGGTCGTTCCTGGCGTTGATCAGTAGCACGGGTCGGCGGATCCGATCGAGATAGAAGATGGAGCTGGACTGCGCCCAGTAATCCTCCGCGTCCTTGAAGCCGTGCAGAGGGGCGGTCGCGGCGTCGTCGTACTGGCGCCAGGTCCGGGCACGGCGAATCGCCCCGGCGTCCAGGAGATCGGGGTTTTCATCAGCCTTTTGCAGCGCCTTCGCCTTCAGCGTGCGCAGGAAGAAGTAGCTGTACAGCCGACCTGCTCCGCGGCTCATCCTCTCGGCGGCGGCGGCCAGGTCGAAGGGAGTCGAGATCGCCACTGCCGCCCGAACTTCGTCGGCGGCGCCCTCGCCCTCTTCACCGAGCCACTTGAGGAGCACGTTTCCCCCGAGCGAGACACCCACGGGCAGAATCGGGGCGCCCGGTTCGCGCTTGGCCAGCTCGCCGATCACCCAGCCGAGGTCGCCCGTATCGCCGGAGTGGTAGAGCCGGGCGGTGCGGTTCGGCGTGCCGCTGCACGATCTGAAGTTCATGGCGACGCCTCTCCAGCCGTGCTCGGCCGCGAGGGCCAGGAGGCCCCGAACGTACCGCCGATTCGAGGAGCCCTCGAGGCCATGGATCACCAGCAGCCGGGGCGATGCGACGGGTCCGTCCATGAAGTCGAGGTCGAGGAAATCCCCATCGGGGGTCGTCCACCGCGCGCGGGTAGTGGGAACGTAGATTGCCCGCCTCAGAAGCCGGTTCCACACGGTCTGCAAGTGGCGACTTCTATTCCACCAGGCGGGTCGATAGCCTCCGACTCCGCTGACGGAGGCGCGCTCGTCCGAGCCTGAAGAGCCGGTTTCTGCGTGTCTCGAGCGATCCAATTCCAGTTTCGTTTGCTAAGCGGCCGCGTAGACGCCGGTCCCTACGCTCGCGGGGCGGGGGAGAGAACCCGAGGATTGCCGAACAGAGCCCGAAGCATGCCCGTGTCGACCGTTGTCCGCAAGTCGGCAGCCTCTGACAGTTTTGATATATTGCGGCGGGTTGCGGGCCAGCGCCAGATTGGATGCATTGGAGAGAGCGAGGACGAAGGCACGCTTCGACCGGTACCTGGTGTGCGCTGCCAGTCATGCAAATAGGAATCAATAGTCAGCAACACAGATGAATACCAAGGCGAATGTCGAATCCGACGCTTCGATCGAGGAGATTCTCGACGTCATCAGCGCGAGCACCGACCCGATTCGGGCGACAGCGCTCAAGTCGTACGCCCGCGAGATGCTGAGCCGGGCGACGCCGGATTTCTTCGTGGATCGCAGTGTTGAGGAGATAGCGGAGCTCGTCACTTCGGTCTTCGAGTTCCTGGAGATGACGCCACCTGGCGAATTCGCGGTTCGGGTACAGCAACGTCCTGATTTCGGGCACTGGGGGAGCGTTGAAGTTGTCATCGGTGATCGTCCGTTCGTCGTCGATACCGTTCGTCAGTACCTGACTTGCCGGGGCTTCGAGATCCGGCACCATCTGCATCCGGTCGTGTGCGTCGACCGCGATGAGGGCGGAAAGATCGTTGGGATCCACGACTGGCGTGCCACACCGGAACGGACATCGGTGATGTATACCGAGTTCGAGGGGCACCTCGACCCCGCGCTAGTCCATACGCTCGAGGAGGACATCCGGCTCTGCATGGACGACCTCCGATTGGCGACGGATGACTTCCAGGCGATGCTTCGGAAGACCGACGAAGCGGCTGCGGTTCTGCGCGGTTACGCGGAGCGAGGACTGCAACCCACTGGTGAGATTGAGGAGATCGTGGCCTTCCTCGAGTGGCTGAGGGACGGCGGTTTCGTGTTTCTGGGCTATCGGGAGTACGATCTCACCAGCGAGCCTGGCGGTCGCAAGGTCGCGGCTTTGCTGCGCGGCTCGGGGCTCGGCATCCTCCGGCGCGAGGAGGATTCGGCGTCGTGGGAGCCGATACCGGTGGATGAGCTTCCTGCCGATCTGCGCGCCCGAGCGCTGTACGGCCCCCTTCTCCTCGTGTCAAAGGCCAACTCGGAGTCCCGTGTGCACCGGCGCGCCCGCATGGACTACGTAGGCATCAAGAAGTTGGACGACTCGGGCGAGGTCGTGGGAGAGCTTCGCTTCTTGGGGCTTTTCACCTGGCAGGCCTACGCGGAGAAGTCGGGTAACATCCCCATCCTTCGGCGGAAGCTGCGAGCTGTGGTGAAGGGCGCGAATGTGCCCGAGGGCTCGCACGATCATAAAACGATCGTTGCCCTGTTCAACGACATGCCGCTGGAGGAGCTGTTCCTCGTCAGCATAGAGGATCTTCGGAAACAGATCGCCGCCGTAACGGCTACGGAGGACACCGGGGATGTGCGGATGGTGCTGAGCCCGGACGCTCTAGGCCGGGGTGTCAACGTGATGGTGATCCTTCCCAAACGGAACTACTCGGACGAGGTGAGAGGTCGACTGCGAAGCGAGATCGCCGAGGCGCTCGGCGGCAACGTGCTCAACGATCACCTGTCCATCGGCGCAGGCGACACCGCGCGGCTGCACTTCTACATCTCGGCGAGCCCCGAACGTGTTGAGCGGGTTGACGTGGAGGCTCTCAAGAGGCACGTCAGCTCGATCGTGCGGACTTGGAAGCAAAGGCTGCGCGACGCGCTCGAGGAGCAATACGACGCCGAGTATGTTCACCAGCTGGTTGACAGATACTTCGAGGCTTTTTCGCCGGCATATGTCGCGACGGTTGATGTCGAGAGGGCTGTAGAGGACATCGAGCGGCTCGAAGCTCTTCGACGCACGGGCCTGATGCAGGTGTCGCTCGAGGATCACACGAACGACGGCCTGAACGCAAGCGACCTGCGTCTTCTCGTGAAGCGTGGCTCGATGATCCTGGCGGATGCCATGCCGGTGCTTGAGAACCTCGGGTTGCGTGTGATAGACGCCGACGCCGTCGACATAGGAGAAGCGACGATCCACAAGTTCGTGGTGCAGGGTCCGGAGCTGAAGCGTCTGGACCCGGAAGAGGTCGGTCTGCGGCTCACGAACACGCTGCGTGCCATCGCGGCGGGTCGGACGGATAGCGATCCATTCAACCGCTTGGTGATCACGGCCGGGCTCAGCTGGCCGGAGGTCACCGTGCTGCGCGCCTACTCGGCCTATGCTTTCCAGGTGGGCGCTGTGACCAGTCGCCGTGCCGCACCGGATGCTCTGACCAGCTACCCGAACGTTGCCCGACTGCTCTTCGAGGTGTTTCAAGTCAAATTCGACCCGGATTTCAGCGGCGACCGTCCTGCTGCAGTCGAAGCGGCGGACAGCCGGTTCCGAGATTCGCTCCAGGCCGTGGACGGCATCGGGGACGATCTGACGCTGCGACGACTGCACAATCTGATCGAGGCCACTGTAAGGACCAGTTACTTCAAGAACCTGAAGCGCGAGTTGCCCGTGCCACGCACGACATTCAAGTTCGACTGCGCCGTGATTCAGCAGATGCCGCAACCTCGTCCGGCTCGCGAGATGTTCGTTCATGGACCGCGTACCGCAGCCCTACACCTGCGGTTTGGTCCCGTGGCGAGAGGTGGCCTGCGCTGGAGTGAACGGCCGGACGATTTTCGCACGGAAGTGCTCGGGCTGGTGAAAACGCAGCAGGTCAAGAACACGGTTATCGTGCCCTGCGGCGCGAAGGGCGCGTTTTACGTCAGGAAGCCGCCCGCGGATCGTGCGGCGCTGAAGTCGGCGGTTCGGGACTGTTATGCCGACTTCGTATCCGGGCTGCTCGATGTCGTTGACGACATTGTGGACGGCAGTGTCGTACACCCGCCGGATATCGTGGTGTACGACGACGAAGATCCATACCTGGTGGTCGCGGCGGACAAAGGCACGGCCACATTCTCGGATACGGCGAACGAAATCTCGGCTGCATACGACTTCTGGTTGGGTGACGCGTTCGCCTCAGGTGGATCACACGGCTACGACCACAAGAAAGAGGCGATAACCGCACGAGGTGCCTGGGAGTCTGTACGTCACCACTTCCGCGAGATGGGCAAGGATGTCAACGCGGAGCCCGTAACCGTGGTGGGGATCGGCGACATGAGCGGTGACGTGTTCGGCAACGGGATGCTGCTGAGCCGGACTATCAAGTTGCTGGCTGCCTTCGATCATCGCCACATATTCATCGATCCCGATCCCGACCCCGCAAGATCCTACGAAGAGCGCCTGCGGCTCTTCCGGCTCCCCACCTCCAGTTGGGAGGAGTACGATCGGTCCGTGATCAGCAAGGGGGGCGGCGTCTTCCCGCGAGGTGCGAAGGAGATAGAACTATCGCCGGAAATTCGCGAACTGCTCGGCATCAAAGAGAGCGTGGTCAACGGACATGCGCTGATAAAGAAGATCCTTCGCGCGCCCGCGGAACTGCTCTGGAACGGCGGGATAGGCACTTACGTCAAAGCGCCCGAGGAGACACACGCGGACGTGGGGGATTCGAGCAACGACGCGGTCCGCATCGATGCCAACGAACTGCGAGTCAAAGTGGTTGGCGAAGGGGGCAATCTCGGCCTGACGCAAAGAGCCAGGATCGACTACGCCCTCGATGGTGGGCGCCTAAACACCGATGCCATCGACAACTCCGGCGGTGTCGACATGTCGGACCACGAGGTCAACCTGAAGATTCTGTTGCGCGCACCGATCGACCGTGGGGAGATGTCCCAGGATGACCGCAATAATCTGCTCGTGCAGGTCAAGGACGACGTCGCGGAGGCGGTGCTGGCCCACAACGGGTCCCAGAGTCTGGCTCTGAGCCTGGAGCAGATCAGGGCCGGAGAGCGTCTCAGCGACTTTCGTGACGCCTCCTATTATCTCGAGCATCGCGCCGGCCTGAAGCGCGCGCAGGAATTCCTCCCGGGCTGGGGCCGGCTGCAAGCGCGTCAGGAGAGCGGCAAGAGCCTGGCGCGGCCGGAACTGGCCGTGCTGCTCGCCTACGCCAAGATGCACCTGAAGCGTGAGATCCTCGAGTCTGCGTTGCCCGACGATCCAGCACTCTTACAGTTGTTGCGCGGTTACTTTCCGGCGCCGGTCGTCGAGCGCGTCGATGATGGAGATCTGCGCGGCCATCGCTTACAGCGCGACATCATCGCGACAGTCCTGACGAACAGGCTCATCGATTTGATGGGCGTCACGTTCATCCCGCGGGTTTCGCGCGACGCGGGTGCCACCGCGGCTCAGGTAGCCCGCGGCTGGTACGTGGCGTCAGAGATCGCCGGTGCGAGTGAATTGGTGGAGGGGATCGAGCGAAACCGCGCCGGTTTGCCGGCGGAGCAGGAATACCGGTGGCTGCTTGCCCTCGAGGGCGTTCTCGACCGCACCGTGAGGTGGGCGGTGGAGAATCTGCCGGAGGAGTCGGAAGTCGGCGGAGTGATCGAGCAGTTCAAGGGTCCGATTGCCGAGCTGTGCGAGATACTGCCGTCAATCGTGCAGGGTTCTCAGCAGGCTGCATTCGAGGAGGCCTTTGAGGAACTGAGGGGTGGAGGCGTGACCCTGGAGGAGGCGCAGAAAATAGCCTCGCTGCAATTCCTCGGCGACCTGATGGCGGTCACTCGGATCGCGCAGGAAATCGGGCGCCCCGTGGCGGATGTGGGCCGCATTTATTTCGCGCTGGCCGACGAGATCGACTTCGCGTTGCTCCAGGAGCTACTGAACGTGGCGCCGGGCGAAGATGAATGGGAACAGCGAGCCGCTCAAGGTCTGATGCAGGACTTGGGGCAGGCGCGCCGAAACCTGACCCTCGCCGTGCTGAGAGGCGATGGAAAACACGCCTCGATCGATGAGCGGCTCAGCGACTTCCGGGAACGAAACGCCGCGCGCCTGAGCGCTATGCACGAGGTTGTGGAGGAACTGCTGGTAGCTGAGAGCATCAATCTGGCAGCGCTGACCGTGGCCACACGGGAGACGGTACGGCAGTCGACGGTGATTCTCGAAGGCCGTCTCTGATCGACCAGGAGCGGGGGGCTCGATGACAAAGCGGGGGCAGGGATCAAGTTACGATTGGGACATCACCACTCGTGTCATTCACTTAGCCACGGGCTCGGGAGCATTAGCCGGGCCCGATGGTGGTGCCGCGGTCGCGTCGCCGATCTGGCAGACTTCGACCTTCGAGTTCCGCCAGCCCGAGGACGTGGCGGCGGCGGCCACGGCGGCACAGCCGGAGACATTTTACACCCGATACGGCAACCCCAACTTCACCGCCGTGCAAGATGCTGTCACCGCCCTTGAGCGTGGGGAGGCGGCGCTGGTCACGGGCTCGGGGATGGGCGCGATCATGCTCGTCTTCTTGGGCCTGCTGAAGAGCGGCGATCATATGATCGCGCAGAACTGCCACTACATCGGCACGATGAAGGCGCTGGAAAGCTGGCTGCCGCGTAACGGTATCGAGATTACGCTGGTCGATCAGACCGATGTTGCCGCGTTCGAGGCCGCGATCCAGCCCAATACCCGGCTCATCTTCGTGGAAACACCCGTCAACCCGACGCTTTCGCTCACCGATCTGGGCGGGGTCGCTTCGCTGGCGCGGGAGCGTGGAATCACCACCTGCATGGACAACACCTTTGCCACACCCATCAACCAGCGACCGCTTGAGCACGGGATCGATCTCGTGATCCATAGCGCCACGAAGTACTTGGGTGGGCACAGCGATGTGACGGCGGGCGTCGTGGTGGGAGGCCGGGAGCACATCGATGCTCTGTGGTACGCGCTGATCATCTATGGGATGATCTCGCACCCCTTCGAGGCCTGGCTGCTGGCCCGCGGAATCCAGACGCTGCCGTTCCGTGTGGCGCGCCAGAACAGCAGCGCCTTGGCCGTTGCCGGGTTCCTGGAAACGCACCCCAACGTCGAACGCGTTTACTACCCGGGTCTGCCGTCTCATCCCCAACACGAGCTGGCGAAGCGGCAGATGGACGGCTACGGCGGGATGGTGGTGTTCGAGCTGGCGGGCGGCTTCGAGACGGCCCGCGACTTCACGGCGCGGCTAGAGCTGGCGCGGCGGGCCGTGAGTCTCGGGGGCACGGAGACACTGGCGGTCCACGCGGCCTCCATGATCCACGCGCGGCTGACCCCGGAGCAGAGAGCCGAGGCGGGGATCTCGGAGAACCTGATCCGCGTATCCATAGGACTCGAGGATCCGGGGGATATCATCGCCGATTTCGATCAGGCGCTAAGAGGCTGAGCTGGGGAGA
>JAZGAL010000184.1:0-6588 GCA_036475815.1 Gemmatimonadota bacterium | reverse complement strand
CTATCGCCTGAGGCTACCGGCCATTGTCTAATCGAGAACGAGCTCAGCTCCGTCGGGCTGTCCATGAAGTAATCGAGATCGGGAGCCGTGAACGTCCAGGGGTCGCCGGTCGGCCCCAATTGTGTCGCCACCTTCCATCCGGATCCCGGCAGCGGGTGGAACGTGATCGTGATCGGGCGGTCACCAAGCCCGCGCGCCCACATGAACACCGCCGGCATGTTCAGGTGCGCGTGGGTTTCGTCGATTCCCGGATATGTGCCGTCGGCGTGATCGGCGTACAGCGTGTAGCTGACGGTGACGATGCCGTCGTGCCTGGCGATGTCCCATTGATGGGGATTCGAGCGCGCGATCTCGAGCTCGTTCCCGCGCCCATCGTAGGCCCTCACGCTGTATACGTTCTTGGCGAACTCGTGCAGAGAGTAGCGGCCGGGCGACGTCCGGCTCATCCGGACCTGTAGCGTCCCCGGCGGAAGGTTCGGGAACGTCACCCGGATCTCCGCTTCGTGGTGCACGGCGTTTGGGAAAGAGATCTCGTAGGCGACCGGTGACTGCCCGGCGAGGGCCAGCAGGAGGAGAGCGCGGATGAATGGGATCATCTCATGCCTTTCATGCCTTGTCGATTTGCAAACACTTGACGGGACGGACAGATTGAGCAAAGATGTAGTCAGGACCAAGGAAGGCCAAGCCCCGTCGGACCGGGGGAGACGGAGTGGCCGGCACTGCCTCACTCGCCTGAGAGGAGGAAGAATGAGACGCCAGCGACTCAATTACGCTCGAATTCTCGGGATCGGCCTTGCCATCTCGTTGGCCGCGCACGTTGCGGTGCTGGGGCTCGCACGCTGGAGCGGCGGTACGAGCGAGCCAACCGATGGACCCCTGAACGTCGTCACGTTGCCCGAGCCGGAGTCGCGCCTCGAGGAACGGGAGGCGGTACTCGCCGCGGACGGCGAACTTCCTTCAGCAGGTGGGTTCAGGATCAGTGAGGTCGAGGTGGCATCGGCGGGCATGGAGCTGGCAGAGTACCGCATAGTGCTGGCCGGGGCCTCGGCCGCTGAGCTTACCGAGCCGCTCGTGCCGCGTCCCCGGGTCACCACAGCGTCGATCGAGACCGGCCTGTCGCCGATTCGGGTAAGAGAGCCCGCCCTACTGACGCTGCGAGACCGCGACCGTCAGGGCGGCGGCGGCGGTATCGGAATCAGCATCTTTCTGGGGGTCGGCGGCCATCACGGCAACAGCTGCGTGCCGTCAGCGATCAACATCCGCTACCCGAACCGTGCGCTTCCCGTTGCCCGCCTGCCGAATAGAGTGGTCCCGGCAAATTTCAACGTGGCCGCGAGGCGAAACCAGGTGCGCATGCCGGTGCAGAGGTTGGGGAGACGTTGAGGTCTGTTGAAAGCCCCTAACACAAGCGGCCGTCCCGGAAGGACGGCCGCTTTTTTTCAGGGCACCCGCGCGCGGCTCGGCAGCCTCAGCCTAATGCCGGTCCTTGAACTGCTCGTACAGCCGGGTGTGCTTGCTCTCCAGCGGGACTTCGGACCCGCCGATGTACACCCGCTCTACGTTCGTGACGATCTGCAGCGGGTCGCCGTCGGTCACGATCAGATCGGCGCGCTTGCCGACCTCGATGCTACCCATCTGCGAGTCCACTCCGAGAACTTCCGCCGGCGACAGCGTCACTGCGCGCAGCGCCGCGTCTCTGGGCAAACCGAACGCGACGGCCTTCGCTGCTGCGTACGGCAAGTTGCGGACGTTGGCGTAGTCCTGGGTGCTGAAAGCGATCTTCACGCCCGCGCCGTACAGAATAGCGGCATTGCGCCAGCCGGCGCTGACCGGATCATCGCGATCCATGGTCGGACGTAACTCCGATCCGACGATGACGGGGATCTGGCGCTCGGCCAGCTCGTCCGCGACCCGGAACGCCTGGTCCGCGCCAACGAGCACGGCCCGCACGTCGGGGAAACTATCGAGAAACATCAACAGCGTGCCGATGTCACGTTCGCTGCGAGCCCTGAAAAACACCGGCGTGGCACCGGTCACCGCCGGAACCATGGCTTCGAGCAGGGTGCGCTCGCGCGTTCTATCGTTCCCGTCGAAGGGCGCGGTCGGGTCGTCGTTGTCAGAGGGCGCCGCAGCATAGGTCACAGCGCGCGCGAACAGATCGACCAGCTCCTCCAGCTGCTCGCCTTCCAGCTTCGGCTCCTCCCACGCTTTCCCTTTCGGTGACGGGAAGTTGACGACGATCGCCGCGCGCTCCCTGACCGCCATCCGCTCGGGAGTATCGCCCTTCAGCTGGATCACCGCTCCCGCACCCTGGATGGTCCCGGTGGCAGGTACGCTGAGGACGGCCGTGACTCCGTTGGCGCGTGTCACCGGGATCCCCACGCTGTACGGGTGCACATCCCAGATGGCGTTCAGCTGGGGATTGTAGCGGCCCGCCTCACGGTCGTCGCGGCTGGCAGCGACCTGCCTGATCTCGACCATGCCCACCTGGGTCATGGGATCGATCATGCCGGGATACACATGCTTGCCCGCGATGTTGACGACCTGAGCGTCGGCGGGTCTGTCGAGACCGCTCCGGGAGCCGACATAGCTGACCTGACCGCCAGAGATGACCACCGCTCCATCGTCAATGTCCGGGCCCGACACCGGATGGACCGTTGCGCCCAATAGTACGATGCTCGGGCCTTCGCCCGAGCTGTTCGAGCCACCGCTGGTTACAGCAGCAGTTGTCGCTGCAGTCGCCGCCGAGGCAGTCGGCCGGGTCGCAACCGGGGTGGCCGGCACATCCGGCAGTACGCGGACCGGCTCGCCTCGAGTCTCCGCCTCTCTGGACAGATCGTAATAGACGATGCCGTCAACGATCGTCTTCTCGACCCTCGAATAAGTGTCGAAGGGGTCGCCGCTGAGAAGCGCGATGTCCGCCTCTTTGCCGACCTCGAGCGTGCCGACCTTGTTTTCGATGTGCAGTTGCTTGGCCGGATAGGCCGTCAGCATCCGCAGCGCTTCCTCCTTCGACACGCCGCCGTACTTCACCGGCTTGTTGAACTCGTAGACCATGAAGGGCTGCAGCGACGGGATGTCAGAGTTCAGGCTGGTGAGCACGCCGTGCTGGTGCATGATCGCCGCGTTGTACGGGATGGCGTCGAAAGCTTCCAACTTGTAGGCCCACCAGTCGGAGAAGGTCGATCCGGAGGCGCCGTGCTCCGCCATCTCGTCCGCGACCTTGTAGCCCTCGAGTACGTGCGTGAACGCGTCGATCCTGAAGCCGTAGCGCTCCGCCACTCTCATCAACATCACGATCTCGTCGCTGCGGTACGAATGGGCGTGCACGAGGATCCTGCCGTCCATGACGGCGACCAGCGTCTCCAGCCGTAGATCGCGGCGCGGTGGTACGCGGTAGTTCTTGCGGTTCTTGTCGTAGTCGTCCCACGCCTTCTGGTACTCCTGCGCCGCGGTGAAAGCCTGGTCGTAGAAAGCTTCGACGCCCGCTCGCGACATCGGGAACCGCGATCTGCCCTGCCCTCTCGAGTTCTTGCGCGTGACGTTCTCGCCCAATGCGAACTTGATCATCTGGGGAGCGCCCTCGACCAGCAACTGCTCGGGGTCGTCCATGCCCCAGCGCATCTTGATGATCGCCGCCTGGCCGCCGATGGGGTTGGCGCTGCCGTGGAGTATGAGCGATGTCGTCACGCCACCCGATAGCGCCCGATAGATGTTGAAGCTGCCTGGATCCAGAGCGTCGATCACGCGCACTTCGGCCGAGATCGGCGTCGTCCCCTCGTTGGTGCTTCGATCCATCGCCGTGTGCGAATGCTCGTCGACGAGCCCGGGGATAGCGGTCATACCGGTCCCGTCGATCACCCTCGCCCCATCGGGCACCGATATTTCGCGGCCGATCTCGCGGATGATTCCATCGCGGATCACGATCGATACGTTCTCGAGCACATCGCCAGCCGCGGTCCACACCGCGTCCAGGTTCCGGATCACCATCGTGCCTCGCGGCACATCGATCGTACCCGGCTTCACCTGCATCTCCCACTTGGGCGCGTTCTGCGCCGCCAGCGGCCCGGCGGAGAGGATCACGAGCGTGCAGAGCAGTCCCAGCTTTTTCATTGGTCAATCTCCCCTCCCGGACCGCTGATCCGCTTGGCCGTCCACTCGATCGATCCGAAGGGGCTCTCGGCCGAGCCGGAGGCCCGGTCACCCTCAACAGTGCCGGTGTACTGGATTTCCATAGTCTCACCACCCATCGAGAAGACGACGACGAAGCTGATCGAATTACCCGATACCGTGCCGTCCTTGATCTTGGACTGGCCGAAATCGCTCTGCGTCGTACCGTCGAAGCTGGCTCCCACTTGCTTCAGGATCATCTTGGACGACATGGACCCCATCTCGCTCTCGCTTGTGACGTCCCATGTGCCGGTCACGTCCACGGTAGGAGCTTCGCCCGCCGCGGCGCCTGCTTTCTTCCCCAGCTCCAGAGCGCCATCCACGAACGTGTAGCTTACTTTAGTCTCCTCGTCGAAGAGCGGTCCGTCCGTGACGATGAGCGTCGCCGCCATGCCCGCTTCCACCTGCGCCACCGCGTCGATGCCCAGGAGTGAAGCCGGCGTGACCGTGATCGCACGCAGAGCAGCCTCCTCCGAGAGTCCGTATTCGATAGCTTTCCGCGCGCCTTCCAATATGTCGGCCTCGCCGCCTCCGCTCGTCAGCGCGAACTGCACCCCGGCAGCGGAGAGGCGACCGGCGTTCGAGTAGATGTCCTCGAGACGCTGTTTCTCACGCTGGGCCGCGGCACCGAGTTCCTCCTCACCGTTGTCGTTCCCCGGCTCGGCCTCTTCCTGCTCCTTCTCGTCGGGCTTCCAACGCTCCGGCTTCGGGAAGTCGAGCGAAACGAGCACGGGAACCCTCCGGGCCTTGAGCTCATCGGCGACCTTCCAGGCCTCATCGCCACCCACAATTATCGGCGTGAAGCCGTACTCCTCGGCGAGCTTCAGAACTCGCTGGATGTCACGGCCATAGTCCACCTCGAAGAATACCGGAACTCTCCCACCCATCGCCTCACGAACCACATCCATATCGGGATCCCAGGCCGGCGCCGTGAGGCCCTCCGGGTTGCGGTCGTAGGCCTCGATCTGCGCCGCCTGATGGCCGGCATCCTCAAACATCTGACGGTAGAAGGCGATGACCGCGAATAACGTCGACGGATAAACGCCCTGTGCGCCTCGGAACGACATCTGCGGCCCAAGCGCCGGCACGGCCACCAACTCATCCGACGTCTTCGCTCCCTTGCGGAAGACCAGAACCGTCCCGCGACCTGGCATCAGGCGACCCTCGGGGTGCACCGCCGCCGCCACCAGACCCTTCTTCCGCATCTCCGCCAGACCGGGGCCTGTCTCGGTCAGGTAGTCCACAACCCGGCGGTGGGGCATGAAGCTCTGCGCGTCGCGGGGCGGATCCCAGGACGCGATCTCGCTGCGGTCCACCTCGATCTCCGGGAACTGGTACTCCGCCTCTCCCTGGGCGTCCACTATCCCGGGGTAGACGTACAGCGAGTCACCCTCCAGCACCCGGGCATCGACGGGGATCGCCACGTCCGACCCTATGGCCTCGATCATCCCGCCCCGGATCACCACGTTGACTCCGGTTACCCGGCTGCCATCGGCGCGCACCACGGTCACACCCCGCAACGCGTAGGCCGCCGGTGCCGGCGGATCGTTGTACTGGGCGGCCAGGGCACCCGGCCAGGCGAGCGCCGCGGCGAGGGTTGCACGTGACCACCAGGATAGGCGCGATCTTGTCATCGGGCTCAGTCCTTGCCTGAGAGTTCACATATCCGCAGAGAGAATGAACTTGGCAAACTCTGCCCCGGCGCCGGGACTGTCAAGTCGCGCTGGCGGGTGGGAACAGCAGCCATCGCCAAGGTGTTAGGCCATAGGTCGGCGCCCATCGGCTTGCGCCAAACGCGTCAAAGACAGTTCCGGAGACTATCTGAATGCTCATCAAGCGCCCCGTAGACATCAAGGAATCGGAAGCTACCGACGAGAGCCTCTATCTGAGCAGGCGTCGGTTCATACGCGCGGCAGCCACCGTGGGCGCCGGGCTCGGGCTGGTGGCGACCGCGTCGCCGCTTCTCTCCTGTGGCCCTGATCGTGTGGAGACCGCGTCGCGGGCCGGGAGCGATCCCAGCCGGGAGGATGAGCTCACGCCTTTCGGTGATGTGACCACATACAACAACTTTTACGAGTTCGGTACCGGCAAGGACGATCCGGCGAAAAACGCGCACACGCTACGCACCCGGCCCTGGACGATCACGGTCGAGGGCGAGTGCAACAAGCCGGGCGTTTACGACATAGAGGATATTCTGAAGCGCTATCCAGTGGAGGAGCGTATCTACAGGCTCCGTTGCGTAGAAGCCTGGTCCATGGTGATACCCTGGCTGGGATTCCCGCTGGCAGACTTCATCGATGATCTCGAGCCGACATCTCGAGCCGAGTTCGTCGAGCTCGAGACGCTTCACGACCCGGAGCAGATGCCGGGGCAACGCCGGCGCGTGCTCGACTGGCCGTACGTCGAAGGGCTGAGGTT
>JAZGAL010000183.1:0-2073 GCA_036475815.1 Gemmatimonadota bacterium | reverse complement strand
ATATCGGGTTCGCGTTCGGCACCACGAACGACGGCCATCCTAACTGGAACAAGATGAATGCCGCGCTCGATACGAGTAGAGAGAAGTGGGAAGGGCTTACCAGCTGGGGGACGTGGGCGCGACACCTCGACCCGGCCACCGCGGGGAGATTCTCCCGGCCGGAGCGTGCCGCGGTGCTTGACCTAGCCCGCGACGCGATCGGCTTGTTCATAGCGCACCTGCGAAGGGTGGGATTGGATTAGGAAGAATGGCACTTACTTAGGGCCTAAGTTCTGGCCTCCCAATTAGTAATAGAAAAACGCCTCCTTGTCTGCGAGGATGAGAGTGTGACAACTCCCTCGCGGAAAGGAGGCGCATGTCAGCCACGGCCTGTGTCGGTCGTCCTATTCGACGACTCCGCGACCGAATCGTACACCAGATGGGTCTCGCCTTCCAGGACGTTCTCCCCCAGGAGATGATCGATGAAACGCTGGCCGAGATCGGCACGTTCTTCCGGGAACGGGTCTTTTCCCCATCGGTCACGCTCTGGGCTTTCCTGGCCCAGGTGCTCGATCCTGACCCTTCCTGCCGTCAGGCGGTCAGCCGGGTCATCGCCCAGTTCCGCGCCAACGGGCGCAAGCCGCCGTCGAGCCAGACGGGGGCCTACTGCCAGGCAAGAAAGAGGTTTCCCCGGGAAGCCCTCGAGCGGCTGGTCTCCAGCTCCGCTCGTACGCTGGAGGAGAAGGCATCTCGCGAGGATCTCTGGAAGGGACGGAGGATTCGGTCGGTCGATGGCTCGACCGTCTCGATGCCCGACACTCCGGAGAACCAGAAGAAGTACCCCCAGCCTTCGAGTCAGGCTCCTGGATGCGGGTTCCCGCAGATGCGTATCGTGGCTCTCTTCGGGCTCGTCACCGGCGCGGTGGTGGGGGTCACATCCAGTGCCCTCTCCATCGGGGAGAATCCCCTCTTCCGCCGTCTGTGGGGCCTCCTCGATGTCGGCGACATCCTCCTCGGGGACCGAGGCTTCTGCTCCTACGCGAACATCCATCTCCTGAAGAAGAGGGGCGTCGATCTGGTCGTTCGACTCGCCGGCTCCCGGGATGCGGACTTCCGGAAGGGCGAGCAGCTGGGACCCGACGACCGACTCGTCCCCTGGAAGAGGCCCCAGAGCAAACCCAAGGGACTCTCGAAGAGGGAGTTCCTCCGGCTGCCCCAATCGATGGAGATCCGGCAGCTCCGTTTTCGGATCGAGGAGCCCGGATTCCGGACGAAGACGGTAGTCCTCGCCACGACCCTGCTCGATCGGGAGGCCTATCCCCGAGAGGAACTGGCGGCTCTCTACGGCCTTCGTTGGAATGTCGAGGTTCACCTGAGAGACCTCAAGATCTCCATCGGCATGGACGTCCTGCGAGGACGTTCGCCCGAGGTGGTCGATCGGGAGCTCCTCGTCCATCTCCTCGCGTACAACTTGATCCGGACGATGATGTGGGACGCCGCGAAGGAGTCGGGCGTCCCCCCGCTGCGGCTGAGTTTCAAAGGGGCGGTCCAGCATGTCCGAACGTTCGCTCCGCTCCTCGCCGTCGCGTCTGCAACGAAAGCGGCAAGCCTCTACGCCACGATGCGCGACCTGATCGCCGGGGAGCGCCTGCCCGATCGGCCCGGCCGCATCGAGCCCCGGCTCAAGAAACGGCGGCCCAAGTCCTACGGTTGGCTGCAGAAGCCGCGCAAAGAGTGCCAAGCTCTTCTCCGTCAACGGCTTCCGCTAAAGTAAGTGCCATTCCATCTAGGCACCAGCCGAGCATGTTCTGGGCCTCTGGGTGCCCTTGCTCTGCGGCCTTGCGGTACCAGTAGGCAGCTCGCCGCCGAACTTTCGGAGCCGTGAAGTCACAATCCCAGGCCAGATCAAACTGAGCCTGTCGGTTACCAGTCCGAGCCTTCTGAAGTAGTCGCTTCCGCTTGGTCATGAGGAGTATTAGAGCCGAGCCGTATCGTCCAGGCAATCAGAAACATCCGTAGGAGGAAGTGCACTTTCCCAACCCCTTCATCACCCAGGTCCGCAACTACCTCCGCGCTGGCTATCCGTCGATCTAC
>JAZGAL010000182.1:0-3131 GCA_036475815.1 Gemmatimonadota bacterium | reverse complement strand
TCTCCCGGGACGAGGCGATGAGCATGATCGTGCGCGGCTTCATCGAGCCGATCGCCCGGGAGCTGCCGCTCGAGTACGCCATCGAGCTGAACCGCCTGGTCGAACTCGAGATGGAGGGCAGCGTCGGCTAAGTCGTGAATCAGGCCTGCGACCTACATCATCACACAGCCCTGCATCGATACCAAGGACGCCTCGTGCGTGGACGTGTGTCCAGTCGACTGCATCTACGAGGGCGAGGACATGTACTACATCCACCCGGAGGAATGCATCGACTGTGGCGCGTGCGTGCCGGAGTGTCCGGTGGACGCGATCTTCCCCCGACAATGAGGCCCCGGAAGATTGGGAGGGCTTCATCGCCTAGAACTACACCTCTTCCACATGCTCGCGCCTAGTTGAGCAGGTGCCGGAAGCTAGGAGCGACGACAGATGCTATACGATCCGGTTGAAGGGCAGCCAATGCGGGACGAGCTGACCTAATCTCCCGCGTGTAGGCACAACGATGTACCGAACTCAACTCCCGTACCAGCAAGTTCGCGCTCGGCTGGAGAAGCTCATTACGGACGGCTACCCATGCGAGGCGTTAGTTACCTCGGTCTTTACGGCAGAGCGAATGCTTAGGCGAACACTAGTACGACTCGCGGTTTCTGCGGGCTTTACGAGTGAACAAGCTCTCCGATTGGTGGCAGGCCTTGGCGAGATAGAGGCAGTGGAAGAGGGGTGGAGCCTTCTTGACCCAAACGAGCGCACGCTTGTGGATATTATCGGTACCGGGAATTGGCGAATCGTGCGGGAAGCTGTCAAGTCTCGAAGCGACATGGCCAACGGCCTCTTCCCGATCAGCCCCCGACAATGTACCCGGAGGGCTCACGACCTCATCGGCGCGCTCGACCACATCGGGGAGCAGCTCCGCCACGTGTACGGCTATGATGGCTGGGGCGTCCACAGGAAACGCCACGTGAGTGCGCTACATACCGATCCCAAAGTGCCTACGTGAGTGCGCGCGATCACCTCTGGTCCGACAGGGGCCGCTGGCTATCGTTCGACGTTTCGACGTGAACGCCGATCCGTTAGCCACACCCTTGGCCCGCCCCGCCTGACGTGAAGATGACGGTGGCGCTGAGCAATGCAACGAAGGAAGGGGGGTGCCATGCAAGCGGAGCGCCTAATCTGCGCAAACTGCGGCCAGCCAATCGGCGAGCGCGAGGACCGGGTGCAGCGTTCCACTGACGCAGCGACGGTGCACGAGCGCTGCCCGGAGTGGGGAGCCCCGGAGACCGCCTCGGGCCACACCGGAGGCGGGAAGGCCGACTAGGATGTCCTGAGCAGGATCTCGGGTGCCTACGTACCTATTCCCGGGTGATTCGCAGGAGGAACGTGGATGATCGAGTTCACAGAGGCGGCCAGAGAGCGCATCCTCGCGTTCTTCGCGGAGGAGGAGGGTAGCGGCCTCGCGGTGCGAGTGAGCGTCCAGAACCCGAGTCCTGTGGCGCCGGAGTACGAGATGTCCGTCATCGAGCTCGAGGACATCGAGGAGTGCGACGAGCGCCATTCGGTCAATGGATTCGATCTCGTGGTCGATTTGGAGAGCGCGCGGATCCTCCAGGATACGCGGATCGACTGGGTGGAGTCGATTGAGGGAAGCGGCTTCAAATTCGACAACCCGAACATCAAGCCGCTGGGTTCGGAGCCCCTGACCGGGCCGCTCGTCGAGCGGGTGCAGCGCGTGATCGACGAGCACATCAACCCGGGCGTCGCGACGCACGGTGGTGCCGTTCGCCTCGTCGACATCCGGGACGGCATCGTCTACCTTCAGATGGGTGGCGGCTGTCAGGGCTGCGGGATGGCCTCGGTGACGCTCACGCAGGGGATCAAGCAGGTCTTCATGAAGCTTGTGCCCGAGATCGTGGACATCCAGGATGTCACCGACCATGCGGCCGGCACGGACCCGTACTTCTCGCCCGAGAAGTAACGAACCCTTCCCGAGCCGTGTGAGCGGCGCCGCGGACCGCCCGGGTGACCGACGCGAAGGCCGCGTCCTCCTTCTCGTCACGTCGAGCAGCTACAGGGCCGAGGACTTCCTTTCGGCGGCTGAGCGCGTCGGCGTAGCGGTCACGGTGGCTTCGGACCACGAGCAAGCGTTTGCCGGCGTCGCCCCCGCCGCGAGCCTGTTCGTCGATTTCTCCGACTCCGACGAGGCCGTGTCGACGGTTGTCAAGCTCCACCGGGAGCACCCCCTGGCCGCCATCGTAGCCGCTGAAGACGAGGGCACCATCCTCGCTTCAGCCGCGTCGGCGGCGATCGGGTTGCCGCACAACCCAATCGAGGCCGTCCTCACGGCCCGGTGTAAGGATCGCTTTCGGGAGACGTTGTGCGAGGCGGGGCTTCCGTCGCCGCGGTTCGTGACGTTCGGTATTAGTGAAGACCCGGACAGCGTCGCTTGGCGTGCCGCCGAGCCGATCGGCTTCCCGTGTGTGGTGAAGCCGGTCTCGCTGGCGGCCAGCCGCGGCGTGATCCGAGCGAACGACGAATCGGAGCTCGCGGCCGCGTTTCGGCGGGTGGTCCGCATCGTCTTGGCGGCAGGCAGGCCGGCGGACGCACGCCAGATCATCGTGGAGGACTATATGCCCGGCGCGGAAGTAGCGCTCGAAGGCCTGCTCGTCGACGGCGAGCTTCGGACCCTGGCCGTGCTGGACAAGCCGGATCCGCTCGAAGGCCCCTACTTCGAGGAGACTCTGCTCGTCACACCGTCGCGGCTGCCGGAGGAAGAGCAGAAGGCGATCCGGCGGACCGCCGGCCAGGTGGCTCGCGCGATTGGACTAAGCCACGGCCCGGTGCACGCCGAGATGCGAGTGAACGACGACGGCGTCTGGGCGCTCGAGATGGCCCCGCGGTCGATCGGCGGTCTGTGCTCCCGGATGTTCCGCTTCCAGGCGGGCGTGGCGCTCGAGGAGCTGATCCTGTTGCACGCGATCGGCGCTCCGATAGAAGAGAGGCCGACGCCCACGGGTCCGGCAGGCGTGATGATGATCCCGATCCCCCGAGCGGGAAGGTTCGTGGAGGTGGAGGGCACGGAGGCGGCCCGCTCCTTGGCCGGAATCGAGGACGTCGTGATCAGCCTGCGCCCCGGCCAG
>JAZGAL010000181.1:0-3305 GCA_036475815.1 Gemmatimonadota bacterium | reverse complement strand
AGAGGACGACTGAAGAGCTTCGTCACGCGCCGCTAGCTCAATTGGCAGAGCAACGGACTCTTAATCCGTAGGTTCGGGGTTCGATTCCCTGGCGGCGCATTGTTGTAACGAACCTTCTCGCATGCTCTTACGGTTCTTGTGAACCATCGTTTCTCGACTGCACTGGAGTAGCTGTTCGGGTAGATCCGACCTGACGAATGGGCCAAGGTCCCCGCCTGCAACGCGCCCCATAGCGGGCGTCCATGATGCGGGCGCGGGCCAACAACCTGAGCGGGATAGCTGCGAGATTGGGAGGTTCAGGGCTTTCGGTTCATGAACATCCATGCAGCGCCAGGGGTCGCCGTCCGCGAGTTCAGGGTGAACACCCGCTCCGCCGATTACTCCTCTACGTGGACGGTCGGGCGGCCGGCGTTGTGGAGGCCAAGCCGGCGGACGAACCAGAGGGCGAGCCCGAACACCACGTACGTCGGCAAGTAACTCAGCAGCACCTTGAGGACCGGGTGCGTCACGAGCCCTCCGAGGTTCATCAGGTGAAGCGTGCCGAAATACACGAGCACGACGGCGACCACTCGCTTGGTGCTCGGCTGATTCAGCGTTGCCAGCGCGAAGACGCAGAAGGGAAGGAAGGCCAGCACGAAGTAGTGGTCCCAGGCGGTTGGCGACGCCAAGAGCGTTGTGAGAAGGAGAAGACAAAGCTGGTTCTCGAGCTGGGTCCGGCCGTTCACGCAAACGGCGTACGCGGCGACGACGAGCAAGGCGGCGCAGATGGCACCAGCACTCCACAGCGAGGCCGCGAGGGCCGGGGAGGGAGAGAAATTCGCCAGCGCGTGGCCCAAGTTCACCACGAAAGAGAACGCGGAGTAGTTTCCCGTTTGGTTGATCACATTGCTCTTTACCGCGGCCAGACCGCTGCCGAGGAAGCCGGGCCACAGCGGCACGGTAACGGCGAACACCGCGGCTGCCACGAGCAGCGAAGGCACGAGCCTAAGCAGCTTCTCGCTCGCTCTGCCGCTTCCCTTCCAAACGAACCAAGGCAGAAGCACGAGCGGGAACAGCTTCAGCAGACACGCGATGGTCACTAGAAGCCACGCGATAGCCGGCCTTCCTTCCACGTGGAGAACGTAGGCGCCGAGTATGATCGCCCCGAGCAGTAACTGGATCTGGCCGAAGTAGAAGTCGCGATAGGTGGCGCCGGCGACCACAAGCGCTCCTGCGAGGACGAGAAAACCATCCATGCTCGTTCGGTTGCCGAGGATCCGCCACAGCAGAAGGAGTGTCACGGCCAGGGCCAACCCCTGTACGGTCGTCCATATGTAGAAAGCGGGTCGCGGCTCCAGCAGAGCCAACGGCTGTGTCAAGAAGACGAGAGGAGGTGGATTTGTGGCGCTGAAGACTCGCGGATCGTATTCGAGACCCAAACGCCCGTACTCGTACGCAAAGGGCGCGTAATAGGGGTCGCGACCTTCGAGGAGCAGACGGCTGGAAACGTAGTAATGAGCAAAGTCGTTGTGGGTCGATCGGCTTGGCAGGATGATGGCGACACGCAACAGCCCTACGAGACAGAGCGCAATCCCCAGAAGCGTCAGCAAGAGGGTCCTGCGGTTCATGGCGAACGTCCCAGCCAAGGGATCTGACTCTCGAGAATCGATCCACGAGTGATCCGTACGGCGAATAAGCTAGCGGGCCAGGGTCCTAGCGGAAAAGGAGGCCGAGATACGGCTCTAGCCCTGACAGCGAGCCACTTTCTTCGCGAGCTGCCCTGCTCGCATCTACAGGGTCCGTCCTTCCGAGTACTCGCGCCCATCGGCAAACCACACCCGGTCTGCTACCGGCCGCCGAGCGCCTCCACATCAGAGGCTCGCGCTCGGTGAACGCGGGCCTTCAACCGCGACGCCAAGTGTGCAATCTTGAGCCGCCGCTAACACAAGCGAACTGGGCGGCATGGGAGGCGCCGGCACGGCCCGTGACAAGGTGTGGCGGCGAGCGAGCGCGCTACCGGGCTGCTGCCCGACTTGCCGTGACGGCGCAGGAGAGCGAGCCTGGTGGTGTAGTCGCGAACCAGCTGGTTCGTTCGACAACGATGGTTTCGCGGCTGGTAGCATGTTCTGGTTTCTAAATTTGGCTTGTCCTTTTTCACGCGGCAGGGGCTAGGCGCGAGATGAAGAGCTCCAGCTTGGCAGGTCCGCTGTCTCTGGCGGTGTTGCTGCTCTTGCCGCTGCGGCTACCTGGGCAGACAGGCGACCTCCGAGTGGTTGTCGCGACATCGGGCTCCAGACTCGACACCGATGGCTATGTTGTCGCTCTGGATACGTTGCGTCAGTCGGTCGGCGTGAATGGTTCCGTTGTCTTCCTCCGACTCAAGCCGGGCATCTACACGGCGATCCTCCTCGATGTGGCGCAGGATTGCGTCGTTCCCGAGGGTAGTCCGCGAAAAGTCGTGGTACGGCGTGTCGGTGTAGCAGAACTGCGGTTCGATGTCGTCTGCGGCGAGAGCGTACCAGAGCCCCCAGCACCCCGAGAGCCTGCGGAGTCCCTGGCACCTCAAGAGCCGGTTGAGCCCCCGACACCCCAAGAGCCTGCGGAGCCCCTGGTACCCCGAGAGCCTGCGGAGCCCCCGGCACCCGTCGCCACTCCGATCGGCAGTTTCTCTGTTGGCCGGTGGGTTGCTACGATTGAACCGCCCGGATTCCCTTCATACCCGGTCAACATGACCTTCTACTCGGAACAGTCCTTGGGAGACATCGTCGGAAGCGCCAATTACGAATCTCCGTCGTGGTCGTGCTCGTACGACCTGATTCTCGAGTCCGCTGGCAACGACAACCTAGTAGTGGCTCAGCAGTTGACTTTAGGTGACTGCCCCGACGGCATCCGAGTTGTCCTGACACGCCAAGGGGCGAACCTGGGGGCCGAGTGGCTACGCCCCGACGAGAGCCCGTGGTTCGAGGCAGTTTTCGTGCGGTCCCAGTAGGGATTGACCTGCCAATAGCCACTGAGGTGGGGCCTATGGGTTCCGGGGTTCGATTCCGTGGCGGCGCATCGGCGCACACAGGCGCACAAAAGAAAGGCGGCCCACCCTTGGGGGGGCGGACCGCCTTCTCAACGACGCTCGCGCCCTGCGGCGCGCCCATCGGCTGAGAGCGCCGTTAGTTGCGAAGCTCGACGTCGAACTCGAAATCCCGCGTGTACTCGAAGCGGTCATCGCCGTCGTCCACGGCCGTGCCGGTAACGCGGATGGCGCGCACCTTGGGCAGATCGACCGGGCTGACTGTCGTCTGGACGGTGGCGTCGGCCATGACATAGCTGAA
>JAZGAL010000180.1:0-2270 GCA_036475815.1 Gemmatimonadota bacterium | reverse complement strand
CCGTGCCTCGCTAGTTTCTCGGTCTGTTCAGCGCTTCGCTTGAATCGATCGGGAGCCCCTTCGCTCAAGTGTACCTCCATCGCCTCCACCCTCGCCTTCCCGGAGGTCCCACCGGCGCGGCAAGCGGTCCCGGAGTAGAATGAGTCCGGCTCACCATCCTCGTAGCAACCGAGTCGCAGAGCGAAGAGACCCACGTGCTGGACCGAGTACTTCGCCCCAGATTAGAGGCGCTCGAACGGAACCACCTGTTCCGCCATCTCCGATCAGTCTCCGGCCCGCAAGGCGCGAGGGTGACGCTTGACGGAAAAGACGTCCTGTCGCTCTCTTCCAACAACTACCTCGGTCTGGCCAACGATCCGGCCGTCAAACAGGCCGCAGCCCGCGCGGTGGAGTGCTATGGGTGCGGGGCCGGAGCCTCACGGCTCATCTCGGGGAGCATGGAACTGGACGAGGCACTCGAGCGGGAGATCGCGGCGCTCAAGCGCACCGAAGCGGCCCTGCTCTTCAGCACCGGCTATCACGCCAACATCGGTGTGATCCCGGCCATCGTGGACGACGGTGACGCGATTTTCAGTGACGCGCGGAATCATGCCAGCATCATCGATGGCTGCCGTCTCTCGCGAGCCAGGCTGCACGTGTTCCGGCATCGCGACATGGGACATCTGGAGGAGCAACTCGCCAGTGCGTCCGAGGCGGGCCACCGTCTGATCGTGACGGAGTCCGTGTTCAGCATGGACGGAGATGTGGCCCCACTGGACCAGATTGTGGACTTGGCTCGCAAGTACCGGGCCTGGGTCATGGTGGATGAAGCCCACGGGACGGGGGTCTTTGGCGCGCGTGGGGCCGGGGTCGTCGAGCAGATGGGCCTCGAAGGCCGGGTCGAGATCCAACTGGGCACCTTGAGCAAGGCGCTCGGGAGCCTTGGGGGCTATGTGGCGACCACCCGGGTGGTGACCACGTGGCTCGTCAATCGCGCCCGAAGCTTCATCTACACGACGGCGCTCCCGCCGCCAGTACTGGCCGCGGCTCGCGCGGCGCTCGCCATCGTGTCGAGCGAACCGGAGCGGCGGGAACGGCTCTGGGCGAACGCGGGCCTTCTCAAGGCGGGGCTCAGGCAGCTCGGCTACCATGTGGCCCCGACCGAGTCGCCGATCATACCCGTACTGATAGGGGACGAAGAACAGACCATGTCACTCGGTGCCGCGCTCCTCGAGCGCGGAGTTTTCGTCCAAGGCATACGCTCGCCCAGCGTGCCACGAGGCACCGCCCGGCTTCGCGTGACGCCGATGGCGACGCACACGGCGGAGGATCTCGAACGCGCACTCGAGGCCTTTGCGAGTGCGGGAACGGCCGTGGGGGCGCTCTAGTGTGGCGCGACCCCTCGGTGAGCACCTACCAGCAACTCAAGAGTTGGGATCACCAACATCTCTGGCACCCCTTCACCCAGATGCGGCAGTGGCTCGCCGACGATCCGCTCATCATCAGCCGCGGAGAGGGAAACTACCTGATTGACTTCCAGGGGAATCGGTATCTCGACGGCGTGTCCTCACTCTGGTGCAACGTGCACGGCCACAATCGTCCGGAGATCAACGCGGCCATCGTCTCCCAACTGGGAGACATTGCCCACACGACCTTCTTGGGGCTCAGCAACGTGCCCGCCATCGTGCTGGCCAAGACACTGATCGCCTCGGCTCCCCCTGGCCTTACCCGCGTGTTCTACTCCGACGATGGCGCCACCGCGGTCGAGGCGGCGTTGAAGATGGCCGTCCAGTACTGGCAGCTCAAGGGGAGAACGCGAAAGATCCGATTCGCGTCTCTGATCGAGGCGTACCATGGAGACACGCTGGGTGCGGTGAGCGTCGGATACTCGGATCTCTTCCATCATGCCTATCGCCCGCTGCTGCCGACGTGCGTGCGGCTGCCTCCGCCACATCTGCTGCGCTGGCGGGAAGGACTCTCCGAGACAGAAGCATTGACGAGAGCCGTCCATGAGGCCAGACGTGCCTTGCGTGAGCATGGCGACGAACTCGCGGCGCTCATCCTCGAGCCGGTCATGCAAGGTGCCGCCGGCATGTGGCCGCAGCCAGCGGGCTACGTCCGGGCACTACGGGAGATGACCCGCGAGCACGAGGTTCTCTTGATCTGTGACGAGGTGGCCACAGGGTTTGGACGCACAGGCAAGATGTTCGCGTGTGAGCACGACGCCGTCAGCCCTGACCTCCTCTGTGTGGCGAAGGGTCTCACCGGCGGCTATCTACCCCTGGCCGCTA
>JAZGAL010000179.1:0-15635 GCA_036475815.1 Gemmatimonadota bacterium | reverse complement strand
GCGCCAACCAGTTGTACGAGCGCGCCATCGAGCTCGATTCGGCGGGTGCTCTCTACTATGAAGGCGCAATAATCACGCAGATCGCCCTCGGCGATTTTGGTGGTGCGGAAGAGACTCACCGGCGCATCGCCGAGAAGTTTCCCGAACATCAAACCGCTCTGCTCGCCGGGTCGGCAATCGCCACTGCCCGCTTCGACTACGACCTAGCGGAGGAACGACTCCGCGCGGCGCGGGAGAGCGGGAGCCCGAACCGGCTCACCCAGCTTGCTCTGGGCTTCAGCGAGGTCCAGATCGCCGAGATACGCGGCCAGCTTGGCGAGGCGGAGCGAATGCTCGAGGGTGTGGCGCTCATCTTCGAGCAGCAAGGTGACTACGGGCGCTATCTCGGCACGACGATGCGGATCGCTCTGTACGATGTCTTGTTGAGGGCCGAGATCGACCGTGCGGTGGATAGAGTCGAGGCGGCCCTCGCCCGGCACCCGCTGGAAGAGATGGATCCTCTCGAGCGGCCCTACGAGATGTTGGCTGTGTTCTACGCTCTGGCGGGACGCGATGAGCAGAGCCGTGCCATGTTGGCGGCGGCGAAAGCTGTCGATGATCAGGCCAGCTATGATAAGAGCACTGAGGACGAGGTGGCCCGTGCCATACTTGCTGGCAACGAGGGTCGGATGGAGGAGGCGATCCGGCAGATACGTTTGGCGGACGTGGGGGAATGCTCTGTATGTGCCCTCCCAGTCTTGGGTCAGATCTACGACGCCGCCGGTCAGACCGACTCCGTGGTAGCCGTCTACGAGCGCTACCTCGAGACGTCCTGGCTCTACAGGCTGGCCTCGACCGACTGGTGGGCGCTGGCAGGAGTCTACGAGCGGCTGGGTGGGCTCTACGAGCTGGACGGCGACACCGAGAAGGCGCTGTACTACTACAACCGCTTCGCGGAACTCTGGAAGGACGCGGATCCGGAGCTGCAGCCTCGTGTCAACGCAGCGCGTCGTGCGATTGAGCGACTGTCTGCCGAGCAGCCGGTGAATCACTAACCACCGCCCCGCCTACCCTCCCCGCGTATGCATCTCCCGATGCGGGTCTCTGCGCAAGTCCTCGATCTGATACAGAGGCCCACGCGAGTTGAGCGCTTTCCGCTCCTCGGCCCCGCGATCCGCTCGTCCCGTCCAGCCGTCCAGGATCAGCTCCTTGATCTCGTCCTCCGTGGCCTGGCTCCGTAACGGGGTCCGGAGGTCGACGCCACTCGCCGCATAGAGACAGAGGAACCAGAGCCCGTCCGCCGTGACCCGGCTGCGATCGCAGCTGCGGCAGAACGGCTCGGTGGTGGAGGCGATGACCCCGAAGCTGGCGCCGTCGGCTAGGACGAATCGCTCTGCCGGCGCCGAGCCCTTCTTGCTGAGCTGCTGGATCGGCCCGTAATACCGCTCGAGAGTCTCGAGCATCTCCCGCCGCGATACGACCCTCTCCATCGACCAGTGCGTCGCGCCACCTACGTCCATGTACTCGATGAAGCGAATCTCGACGCCCTTCTGCTTGCCGAACTCGATGAGGTCGATCAGTTCATCGTCGTTATAGCCGCGCATCACCACGGTATTGACCTTGATGCTCTTCAAGCCGGCCTGGATGGCGGCATCGATACCCTCGATCACCTGGTGCAGCTGATCTCGACCCGTGAGCTGCTGGAAACGATCTGTCCGCAGCGTGTCCAGGCTGATGGTGACACGCTGCAGGCCGGCACGCCGCAAGCGGCCGGCGTGTCGCGGCAGTAGCACGCCGTTCGTGGTCAGGCTGAGGTCGCCGATGTCCCGGTTCCCGGCCAGCCGCTCGACCACCTGTTCCACCTCCTTGCGCATCAGCGGCTCGCCGCCGGTCAGCCGCACCTTGTCGACACCGAGTTCCGTGAAGATGCCTACCAGTCGGCCGATCTCATCGACGCTGAGTATATCCTCCCGCGGCAGCCAGACGTACTCCTCCTCCGGCATGCAGTAGTTGCAGCGCAGGTTGCACATGTCGATCAGCGACACCCGCAGGCTCCTCAGCGGGCGGCTCAGCCTGTCCTCTGACAGCCGGGTGACGCTTTCCGCCACGGGCGCAACGGCTGGATTCGCGGGTCTGTTCAAGCCCTTCTTCCTGTGTTCCGAATCGCGATAAGTCCCTCAGTCTGTCGGGGGACCGGCCCAAAAGCAAGTCGCACCTTCCTCAGGAAACCCTCGCTGGATCGTAGATGTTCTACGCAGTACCGAGACAAATGTGCCTGCGATAGGGGTTCACCATGAAGATTCCAGTACGCGCGACAACTGCTCTGACGGTCGGATTCCTGGCTTTGTTCGCCTGTGGCGAGGCCAGGTCCCAGGGAGGTCAGGACGACCAGGGCTCGTCCGGGGAGGTGAGAGTGCCATTCAGCACACGTGGTTGGAAGACCGACTTCTCGAAGCACTCGGTCCCGTTCGACGAGATCCTATCAGGTGGGCCGCCCAAAGACGGCATCCCCGCCGTAGACAACCCGAAGTTCGTCCCGGTGGGCGAAGCCGACGGCTGGCTGGGGGACCGCGAGCCGATCGTCGTCGTCGAGTATGAGGGCGAGGTTCGGGGCTATCCCTGGCAGATCCTGATCTGGCATGAGATCGTCAACGATGAGATCGGCGGCCTTCCCCTATCCGTGACGTACTGTCCTCTCTGTAACACGGCCATCGCCTTCGATCGCCGTGTTGGCGACCTGCTCCTCGACTTCGGTACCACCGGCAAGCTCCGCCACAGCGACCTGTTGATGTACGATAGGCAGACGGAGACCTGGTGGCAGCAGGCGACGGGTGAAGCGATCATCGGCGAGCTGACGGGCACGACGCTGACGTTCCTCTCGGCACCCACCGTCAGCTGGGCGGACTTCAAGAAGGAGTACCCGGAGGCCGAGGTGCTGAGCCGCGATACCGGCTTCAGCCGTTCCTACGGATCGAGCCCCTACGGCGGTTACGACACCGGCCGGCCTTTCCTCTTCCGTGGCGACGCCGATAAGCGGTTGCCGACCATGGCCCGCGTAGTTGTTGTGCGGAGCGGTGATGCGGCGGTCGTCTTCCCGATGGAGACTTTGGGCGAGGAAAAGGTCATCAATCACCGGGTCGGCGAGAAAGAGGTCGCGCTCTTCTACCGAGCCGGCACGGCCTCGGCGGTCGATGCCCGGAGGATCAACGACGGGCGCGATGTCGGCGCGGCCGCGGTATATTCGCGTACGGTGGACGGCCAGACGCTGACCTTCCGTGCCGACGGCGACGGGTTCAGCGACGAGCAGACGGGAACCCGCTGGAACTTCTTCGGTGAGGCCGTGGAGGGACCGCTGGCGGGCCGGCGGCTGGAGCAGGTGGTGTATTACACTCCGTTCTGGTTCGCGTGGGCGGCGTTCGCCCCCGAGACGCCCGTCTATGGACTTTGATAGAACATCAGAAGTGGCTGGGAGGCACCGCAGGGGTTGCGGACCTCACCGGTTCGGTTCGAACTTCAATTGCTCTCTTGTTCTATTGCTCGACATTCCCGACAGGAAGCCATGTCCGTTACAGCGATCCGACACGTCTGCGTCTACTGTGCCTCGAGCACGAAAGCCGATCCCATCTACCTCGACGCCGCGGAACGACTCGGCGCGATTCTCGCCCGTAGCTCCATCGCGATAGTGTACGGCGCCGGAGGCGTCGGCTCGATGGGCCGACTTGCCGATGGTGCGCTGGCCGAGGGCGGTACGGTCATCGGCGTCATCCC
This sequence comes from Gemmatimonadota bacterium, assembly GCA_036475815.1. Taxonomy (GTDB): domain Bacteria; phylum Gemmatimonadota; class Gemmatimonadetes; order Palauibacterales; family KS3-K002; genus JBDHGH01. The sequence continues at coordinate 11,888 of JAZGAL010000179.1, read as the reverse complement.
GCGCTTCATGAAGGAGTTCGAGTGGTTTCACACGGGCATCAGCGAGCTGCGCCTGGTGGATGACCTTCACGACCGCAAGCGCGAGCTAATCGCCGGGGCCGACGCGGTAGTTGCCCTGCCAGGCGGGTCGGGAACGCTGGACGAGTTGGTGGAGGCCATCTCGCTCAAGCGGCTGGGCATGTTCCTGGGGCCCATCGTGCTGGTGAACACACGGGGCTTCTTCGATCCGTGCATCGAGCTGCTCGAGCGCTGTATCGCCGAACGATTCATGGACAAGCGGCATCGTTCGATGTGGCAGGTGGTGGACGAGCCGGAAGGGGTGCTCCAGGCCTTCGAGACGGCGCCCGAGTGGTCCGCCGCCGCCATCGACTTCGCCGCGATCTGATGCCCGGGGATGTGTGGTGCTCTTTTGTCGTTCACAGATCGTCTGTAGTTTCCCTGCAAACGCCAACGCTGGAGGCTCGCTATGCACCGATTGACGCTTGCTCTCATCGCGCTGCTGGCTGTCGTGCTGGCTTTCTCCAAGGCCTCGGATGATCGGGCCGCCCAGGGCGCTGTTCTCTTGGTGACCAACAAGAGCGAGAACACGCTGTCCTTCATAGATCCCGGTACGGGAGAGGAACTGGCCCGCATCGCCACCGGCCCGGCTCCTCACGAGGTGGCGGCCACGCCCGATGGACGTTTGGCCTTCGTCGCCAACTACGGCTCCAACAGCCTGACCGTGATAGACGTGCCCAACCGCAAGGCGCTGGGCATGGTCGATCTGGGTGAGCACACCCAGCCGCATGGGATCACCGTCACGAGTGACGGCAGCTCGGTGTGGGTGACCACCGAGGGCTCGCAGGACCTGGTGGAAGTCGATGTGGCATCGCGGCAGGTGAAGCGGGCGATCAAGACCGGCCAGCGCGTTACGCACATGGTGGTACTGGTCGAGAGCAAGGATAAGGCATACACGGCGAACATCGGATCCGGCAACGTGACCGTCATCGACACGAAGCGGGGAGAGGTAATCCGGCAGATACCGACGGGCGCCGGCGCCGAGGGTATCGCCGTGACGCCCGACGATCGCTACGTGCTGGTGACGAACCGGGAGGCGGGCACCTTTTCCGTGATCGATGCCTCCACGGACGAGGTCGTTCACAGCATGGAGATCGGTGGTTTCCCGATCCGGGTCGAGGTAACCCCCGACGGAGAGCGCGCGCTGGTCAGCCAGGCAACGGCGCAGGTGCTGCTCGAGATCCGGGTTGGCGACTGGACGGTAGGCCAGAAGCTGGCTGTGGGCGCGACGCCCGTCGGCATCGAGATCCGGCCCGACGGGGTGATTGCCTACGTTGCCAACACCCGCGACGATATGCTGACGGTCGTCGATCTCGAGCGTTTCAAGCAAGTGATGACCATCAAAGGCGGCGATGAGCCGGACGGCATGGCGTATGTGGGTGCGGGCGACCACTGACCTGCTGGCCCCCGCGGGAGGTCTTTTGGGTCGCTACCTGGTGGCTGTGACCGCGGCACTGATCGTGGCCGCCGCCTGCACCATCGAGCGCGGGGACGTCCGCACGCCCAGCGGCGAACCGCCGGAGGCCGACACGCTGCGTGTTCTCAAAGCGATGGATGCCATCGCTGTCGCCTTCGAGACCGGCGACGTCGGCTCGCTCGACACGCTCTTCCATGACAGCGTGACGGTGTACGAGGGTGGCTCCGTCGATAAGGGCTGGACGAAGTACCGCGACGAGCACCTCGTGCCCGAGATGCGGGCGTTGGCCGATAGGCGCCTCCAGTTCGACGATGTTCGGGTCCGGCTTGCTGGGAACACGGCCTGGACCACTTGTAGCTACACGCTGAGCGCGGTTCACGATGGCGAGCAGCTTTCCGTGAGTGGCTTGAGCACGATGGTCTTCCAGAAACTCGCCGGTCGCTGGCGGCTCGTGCATTGGCATACGTCCGCGAGTCGACCCGGCGGGGACGGCGGCTGATCTTCTTGTCAGGACTTCGATGACGAAACCGCCCGGAGGAACGGGAATGGAATCGCAGCAGCAGGAGCGACGCCGGGATCGCTTGATCTGTCGGAACCCCCTCACTGGGGAAGAGATCGCCGATCTCCCGATAATGGGTCCGGATGAGCTCCGCGGACTCGTCGCTGCGACGCGCGACGCCCAGGTCCAGTGGTCCAGCCGTTCGCTGCAGGATCGCGCTCGCGCGCTGCAGCGGCTGCGTCGAGTGCTGGCCGACCGAGCCGACGAGATCGCCGGCGTTGTGAGGGCGGAGACCGGCAAGGTTATGGGCGAGGCGCTCTTCGAGGTGGTGATCGCCTGTGACTACGCGAACTACCTTGCCCGTACCGCTCCCAGCTTCCTTCTGGCCCGGCGGGCGGAGAGCGCCTGGCTGTCCCACCGCCGGGCCCGGGTGGCCTACGATCCCTATGGCGTAGTCGGTGCCATAACGCCGTGGAATTACCCCTTTGCGATCAGTATGAGCGTCGTCGGCACCGCCCTCGCCGCTGGCAATGGAGTCGTGCTCAAGCCTTCCGAGTTCACGCAGCTGACCGGCGAGATGGTGGCGGATCTCGTTGCGGAGGCGATCGATATCAAGGATCTCGTCACCGTCGCTACGGGTGATGGCAGCACGGGCGCCGCGCTCATCGAAGCTGGGGTGGACAAGATCGCCTTCACCGGATCGACGGCTACAGGGAAGAAGGTGATGGCGGCAGCGGCGGAGTCGCTCACGCCCGTTGTGCTCGAGCTCGGTGGCAAGGATGCGATGATCGTTTGCGACGACGCCGATATCGAGCGGGCGGCACGCGGCGCGGTGTGGGGCGCGTTCTATGGGTGCGGTCAGGTTTGCATGTCCGTGGAGCGTGCCTATGTCGTAGAACCGGTCCACGATGATTTTGTGAAGGCGGTGGTGGCGGAGGCGCGGCGAGTTAGATGCAGCGACGAGCCGGAGGCGATGGTCGGCTCTCTGATCGCGCCCTTCCAGCTCGAGAAGGTGGATCGCCATATCCGGCAGGCGCAATCGGCCGGTGCCCGGGTGCTTCTCGGTGGCCGCCCCATCAAGGGACCCGGGTACTTCTACGAGCCGACCGTCGTTGTCGACGTGGACCACGGCATGGACCTGATGCGAGACGAGACCTTCGGCCCCGTGCTGCCGATCATGCGCGTGGCTGACGACGACGAGGCGGTGCGGCTGGCGAACGACACCGACTACGGGCTCGACGCGAGCGTCTGGACCCGCAGCCGTGCCAGAGCACGACGTATCGCCGGGCAGCTCGAGGTCGGCACCGTGCTCATCAACGACCATCTGGTCAACTACTTGATGGCCGACGTCCCGTTTGGCGGCGCGCGGCAGAGCGGCTTTGGCCGGGTGCACGGCATCGAAGGCCTGCGAGAGTTTGTACGCCCCAAGTCGTGGGTCGAGGATCGCGTGGCCTTGAAGCGTGAGCCCCACTGGTTTCGGGAAGGCAGCGGCGGCGAGGAAACGGCCAGCGCTCTACTCGCCTTCCGGCATGGACGTGGCCCTCTGCGTCGGTTAGGAGGTGCCTGGCGGTTGTTGCGTGGCATGCGGCGATGACCCGGGGCAGCTCTACGCACGCGCCACTGACTTCGCAGATCGACGATATCCTCACCTGCGTTCACTGCGGGTTCTGCCTCCAGGCCTGCCCCACCTACGAGCTTCTGGGTGACGAAAACGACTCGCCACGCGGCCGCATCTACATGATGCGTGCTGTCGCGGAGGGCCGACTGAGTACGACCGACAAGTCCTTTGCGCTTCACATCGATCAGTGCCTCGGGTGCCGCGCCTGCGAGCCCGTGTGTCCTTCCGGCGTTCGCTACGGCTCGCTGCTGGAGCATGCCCGCGAGGCTCGAGCCGAAGCGGGCGGGAGCATGGATCGTATGGCGCGCATCGGCCTGGCGCTGGTGTTCGCGAACCGCTGGCTGCAGAACCTCTTCTGGGCTTTGCTGCGAGCGTTGAGGGCCACACGCTTGCCGCTGCTCATCGCTCGCCTCGGTCGGTCTGGGGTGACCGCAGGGCATTTTCGCTTCGCCATGGCGATGCTGGCCGCGAGTTCGCCGCCGGGCCTCGGCACCGCCGCGCGCCGGGCCGCCCGGCGCCGAGCACCAGCGGCTTCAGAACAGGCGGTCGACGGTGGGAGTGTGGCGCTGCTCGAGGGGTGCGTGATGGCGGGACTCTTCAAGCACGTGAACCGTGCCACGGAACGGCTCGTACGCGCCCACGGCGCCTGGACCATCAGCATACCGCCCGGCTTCTGCTGCGGCGCGCTCCACGCGCATTCCGGGGAATTGGACGCGGCCCGCGACATGGCCAGGCAGATGGTATCGATGTTCGAGAACACCCGGGCGGATCTCTTGCTCACCAACTCTGCCGGTTGTGGTGCGGCCCTTCGAGATTACGCCGATTGGCTGCACGATGATCCGGCATTCAGCAAAAAAGCTGAGCGTCTGGCGAGTTCCGTGCGCATGGTCAGCGAGTGGCTTGCCGAGCGCCAGGGGCCACGCTACCGGCCGATGGAAGCCCGGGTCGGGTACGATGCTCCGTGCCATTGGCTTCATGCCCAGCGGCTGGGTGAGCAGCCGCTCGAGTTGCTCAGACGCATTCCGGCGCTCGAGGTGGTATCATTGGCCCAGTCGGATCGCTGCTGCGGCGGCGCAGGTATTTATGGTCTCACGCGGCGTGCGCTCTCCAGTGACCTGCTACGTCGCAAGCTCACCGAGGTGAAGGAGGCCGGTGTCGAGTATGTGGCGACGGGCAATCCGGGTTGCCTGATGCAGATCGGGGCCGGTGCCCTGATCCACGGGCCGCGCGTTGCGGTCTTTCATCCAGTCGAGCTGCTCGACGGATTGCTCGAATGATGAGAGGTTAACTGTAGACCCATCGCCTCGCGTCACTTCAGTGCACGGATTAGCGACCGGAGTTGAAGATGTCAGAGTCCAGTTTTGTTCCTTTGGTGGGTTATCGCGAGTATCCTCTCGAGGAGATGAAGCAGAGGGCCGCGGCGGTCCGCGCCGACATGCTGCGACGTCGCACCGTGCGTCAGTTCTCCAGGCGCCCCGTGCCCCGTGAGATCATCGAGGATTGCGTGCGCGCCGCCGGCAGCGCGCCCAGTGGCGCAAACAAACAGCCGTGGCACTTCGTGGTAGTCTCCGACCCGGCGCTGAAACGCCGGATCCGCGAGGGCGCGGAACAGGAGGAGCGTGAGTTCTATGGGGAGCGTGCGCCGCAGGAATGGATCGAGGCGCTGGAGCCACTGGGCACCGACGAGTGCAAGCCCTTTCTCGAGACCGCGCCCTACCTGATCGCTATCTTCGCGGAACGCTACGGGACCCACCCCGACGGCGGGAAATCCAAGAACTATTACGTGCAGGAGTCGGTAGGTATCGCTACCGGGGTGCTCATCGCCGCCATTCACAACGCCGGGCTCGCGTCGCTGACGCACACGCCCAGCCCGATGGGCTTCCTGAACGAGATCCTGGATCGGCCGGAAAACGAGCGGCCCTACCTGCTTCTCGTCGTCGGCTACCCGGCCGAGGGGGCTGTGGTGCCCGACATACACAGGAAATCGCTGGACCAGATCGCCACCTTTGTCTGAGCAGGATGCGAGGCCCAAACCGAGAGGAGCTCTTCGATTGAGTGACAAGATCCGCGAATACGAAGGCAAGGATATCATCGTCAGATATGATGTGAAGCGCTGCATCCACGTCGCCGAGTGCACCGGGCGGTTGCCGAAAGTCTTCGACCGGGACCGGAGACCCTGGGTCGATGCCGATCCGGCGGATCCTGATGAGATCGCCGAGGTCGTCGTACGCTGCCCGACAGGCGCGCTCCATTTCCTGCGCAAGGACGACGGCTCCGCCGAAGCGGTACCGGAGGGCAACACGGCCACGCTGGCAACCGATGGACCCCTCTACGTCAGCGGTGATGTCGAGCTGATAGATGGCGATGGGTCGTTGATACTCAAAGATACCCGCGTCGCGTTCTGCCGCTGCGGCGACTCTCAGAACAAGCCGTTCTGCGACGGGCGCCACACGGAAGCGGGCTTCCGCGCCTCGGGCGACCTGGCGGAGAGCAAACCGGTGCCCGAGGACTTCTCACCAGGCGGCAAGCTGAGCGTCACGCCTCTGCCCGACGGGCCCCTGCGTGCGGAAGGCTCGTTGGAGATTCGCAGCGCAGACGGTCGGCAGAGCAGCTTCCACAGCACGCGGGTGCATCTCTGTCGCTGCGGAGCCTCGAAGAAGAAGCCGTTCTGTGACGGTACTCACAAGCAGATTGACTTTGTGGCTGGCTAGGTGATGCGATCCGGTCACCTCGGCAGCCGCTCTGGCATGTCGGCCACGACATAGGCCATGACAGCCATGGCCGCCACGCACTCCGCCATCTCACGCGGGTCCAGCTTGTCGATGGTGTCCGCGTCTGTGTGGTGGTACCAGAAGTACCGCTCACCGTCCACGCGCAGCCCCATGCCGGGCACGCCCTCCTTCATTATCGGACCGATGTCTGCGCCGCCCCCGCCCCGCGTGATCTCGCCGGCGTCGATCCGGTCCAGCAGCGCGCCGATCTCCCGGACGATCTGGTAGGCTTCGTCGGAGCCGCTGAACCCGAAGCCGAGAGGCTTGAACACCCCGCCGTCCGATTCGATGGCGAGGATATGGTCGTTGAGCTCCTCCAGATGGGCCTCGCGATAGGCACGAGCCCCCCGCAGTCCGTTCTCCTCGTTGGTCCACATCACCGCGCGTACGGTCCGTCGCGGTCGCAGGCCCAGCGCGTGCAAGAGTCTGATCACTTCCCAGGCGGCAACGCTGCCGCCGCCGTCGTCCATCGCGCCCTGGCCGACGTCCCACGAGTCGATGTGGCCGCCCAGGACCACAACTTCCTCCGGGTGCTCCCAGCCAACGATCTCGGCCATCACGTTCCGCGATATCACGTCCGGCAGCGTCTGCGCCTCCATCTTCAGGACTACCTCGATCCGCTCACCGCGCTCCTGCAGGCGCTGCAGCATCTCGGCATCCTCCACCGTGATCGCCGCGTGAGGGATCTGCGGGACTTCGGGGTCGTAGCGCATCTGCCCGGTGTGCGGCGTCCTCAACGAGAACGGCGTCACCGACCGGATGAGGCTCGCCACTGCGCCGGCTCGCGCCGCCGCCACGGCTCCAACCACCCTGTAGGTCACCGTCTTGCCGTAGCTGGTGAACGGCGCGTTGAGCAACACGATCTTGCCACGCGCTTCGTCGCTGCGAGCCTTCAGCTCGTCGAAGCTGTTCACGACCAGGACCTCGGCACGGATCCCTTCCGCTGGTGTGCCGACGCTGCCGCCCAGCCCCAGCATCGGCAGCTTCAACCGCCGCGGCACCACGAGCTCCAACGACTCCTCGCCGCGTACCCAATGCGGCACCGAAACGGGCTCGCCGCGGACGTTCTCCAGACCGTCCTCCTCCATCTTCCCCATGATCCAATCGAGCGCCAGCTCCAGGTTCTCAGAGCCGCTGAATCGGTGCCCGAAGCGATCCACCATCTCGGTGAGCCGCTCGTAGGCGAAGCTGTCGGCCAGCGCGGCGTCGATCAGCCGGTCGGCTACCTCACGATAATTGGCGGCCACCGATGCCGTGGGGCTGGGTGCGGGCTGCTGCGCCCGCAGGCCGTCCGCGGTGATGAGGCTGCCGGTCAAGAGCAGCAAGAGTGCTGTCGTGCGGGGAATTCGTACTGGCATCGCGGCTATTGGTTCTTGGTTCGTGCTTTGGAGTTCGCGGAGTATCGCATAGATGCCATACCAACGCAAGGAACGCGAACTTGGCCAGCGGCGGAAGTTGGGCCGTCCGAACGCGCCTACATCGGCGGTGCGAGAACCCGCGCTTGTCCGATAGCGTTCTTGACTTTGACCGGCGAACGCCGCCGGGTAGACGGAACCCGAGGATCAGAAATCGTCTGAGGAGATGCGCGGCAAAGTATCGCTGACCCTGATATTGGCCCTGCTGACGGCTGCCCCTTTGGCGGGACAGAGCGAGCCGTCGGACGCCGTGCCCGAAGCCCGGACTCTGGTCCTGGCGATGAAGTCTGCCGAGCGAGGCCCGTTCGCGCGCATTCGCTGGTTCTGCGCTGACGGGACGACCCTGCCTCCCAGGCCCTACGCCTGCGCCGACCGCGGGGGCGGGCACCAGCACGGGGAGCTGTCGGACGATGCTTCCCGCCTCGCTAATCTCGGCTACAACGTCGGCACGCTGTACGTCGTACTCTCATACGACGAGTTCCTTGACGCTAGCCACAACTTCGATCGCCTGCGCGAGCTGGTCGTGCAGCGCTACCTCTGGCGCGTCGACGACGGGTGGGTTGAGCGTCGCTCCAGGTACTACCGGGGAGCGCGCCAGGTGGAAGACGAGGAGGTGGCGGGCAAAGAGCTCCTGGTCCGGCTGCTGGCCGACACCGCCTGGGTTCGCCGGAACTTCCTGTTGGCGATGGAACTGGTCCGCGCGATTCCGCACGGCCGCGCGCCCGAATTACTGGACAGCATGCGAGAGCTGGCTCTGGAGCTGGGCGATGCAGATGCCGATTTCCAGCGGTTGCGGATCAAGATTCACTCCGCGCCAGACCCGGGAGACATCGTGGCGGTTGGTGAGTTCGCGAGTGCTCGCGAGGATCTGGACCCTGAGTCACGAACGAAGCTCGACTCGCTGGTCCGGGTTATGGAAGCCTACTACCGGGACGATCCACGCGAGACCCTCGAGCGGTACGTGGGGGTCGAGCCGTTTCTGACATCGGGCTGGCAGGAGATGCTACTTAGTCTTCAGGAGTCGTTCGCATCGGGCTCACCCGGCGAGATCGTTGCCGCGGCCGCGACGGTCAGCGCACGTCTACGCCGCGACGCTCAGAACTCGCCGAACGGCCGACACAACTTGAAGCGCCTTGACCTGAGCCTTGCCCTGCAAGCGCTGATAGTCCGTGAGTTGAGCGGGGCGCATGGACTCGCGCTGGCCGGCTCCGCGTCGAGACGGCAGCCCATCATTGTTGCGGAGGCGCCGACGCGTTGGGGAGCGATCGGCACGACCCGCAGTCTCATCATCGCGGCCTACGGCCGTGGCTTCCTGTCGCGGCGCGAACTCCAGGCTCAGCTCGACCAAGTATCGGCGCTTCCCGCGGGCGGGCAGCTCCCGGCGCGTGAATACCGGGACGCCATCGCCTACCTTCAACGCAGTACGGTCTGGGGTCAACATACGGCGGGGTACTTCTTCGGTGACATGGTCGCGCGCTATCTCCGTGTCGAGGCGGCGACCGAGCACTTCGTTGACGATCTGTTACGATCCACCGTGCTCCTTCCGCTGGCTGACCTAACGGACGCGCTAGCAAGAGATGCCAACCGGGAGTTGGGGCTGACGCACACGATCTTCGATCAGGCTGAAGCGCCTCTGCTCTACGGCCTCAATCCGGGGGTAGCAGCGGGGCTCCTCGAGTACGTTCCCAGCGGCTCGAACGGCGACTTCGAGTTCCAGCCCGACCGTATCTACGTGCTTCCGCAGTCGTACCCTCACCTGCCACCGGTGGGCGGCATCATCACGCTGTCGGAGGGGAGCTCCTTATCCCACCTGCAACTGCTGGCCCGCAGCCTCGGGATCCCCAACGCCGTGATAGCGGGCAACGCCTTGGAAGCGCTGCGCCCGTATTTCGGCAAAGAGGTTCTCTACGTTGTCTCGCCGCTTGGCTGGGTGATACTGAAAGAGGTCGCTGAGCTTTCACCTGAACAGCGCGCGCTCCTCGCAGAGAGGATTAGATCACCTGCAGTTCGGGTCAGCATCGATCCGGGGCGACTGGACCTTTCGGAACGGCGCGTCCTCTCGCTGGGGGAGCTGGATCTTGCGGAGTCCGGAATGTCGATGGGCCCGAAGGCCGCAGGCGTGGCGCGCTTGCACGGTGTTTTTTCCGGGCGCGTGGCGCCCGGGCTGGTCGTTCCCTTCGGCGTTTTCAGCGAGCACCTGGAACGCCGGGAACGGCCGGGCGCACCGAGCCTATACGAGGAAATGGTGGCGTTCTACGCCAAAGTGGATGACATGGAGCGCGAAGGGCGGTCGCGGTCGGAAGTCGAATCGTACGCTGACCAGCGACTTGCCTACTTCCGGCAAGAGATCATTCGCCGTGAGCTCGATCCCGCCTTTGTTGAAGAACTGAGGGAGAAGCTCGCCGCTTGGGGGCCGGAGGGGTCGTACGGCGTCTTCGTTCGCAGCGACACCAACGTCGAGGATTTGGCCGGGTTCAGCGGTGCAGGTCTCAACCTCACTGTCCCCAACAAGGTCGGGTTCGAAGATGTGCTCGCCGCCATCAAGCAGGTTTGGGCCTCGACCTTCGAGGAACGGGCCTACACCTGGCGGAAGTCGGTCATCGACACGCCGGAGCACACCTACGTCTCGGTGCTGCTCCAGCGCAGCGTTCCGTCGGAGAAATCGGGCGTTCTAATTACGGCGGACCTGAGGAACGGCCGTCGCGATCGCATCACGGTGTCGGCCTCCGAAGGCCCCGCCGGGGTGGTGTCTGGCGAGCTGGCCGAGTCACTCGTAATACCGTTCGAGGGGAAGCCGCAGCTCCTGGCTCAGGCCAAAGCTCCCTATCGCCTGCGGATGCGCTTCGACGGTGAGGGTGGTGTCGAATCCGTGCCCACCAGCGGCTCCGATTACGTTCTGACAGAAGATGAGATCGGCCAGCTCGTGATGCTCACCCACGAACTGGAACGGACGTTCACGCCGGCGCTGGATTCGCAGGGGCGGGAGTTGCCGTGGGATGTAGAGTTCGGCTTCGTGAAAGGTGAGTTGCGCCTCTTCCAGATTCGGCCGCTGACCTCGGACCCTGTGACGCTTTCGCTGGCAGGTCTTGCGAAACTGGACCATGTCGCGCTGGAGCGCGGAACCCTGCCCGTTGACCTACAGCAACCGATCTCGAGATGGGGGGGAGCGTGAGGTCCCGCCGCAAGATGTTCCTGAGGGCGGCTGTCGTGCTCTCCGCTCTCTCGCTTCCGCTGCTCGCCGATTCGTATCCGCTGGACGGCTACGACTACACGGGCATCAGGCGGCTCGAAGCGTTCCGCCGGGTACAGGCCGGCGAATTGCGCGGGCGGGTCCTTCCGCCTGGTACGCTGCTCGATCGAAACGAGGTGCAGCTTCGTCTCGTTGGCGTCAACGAGCGCCTCGACATTACAGAGGCGACGCCTCGGGACGAGTACCTGCAGAACGGGCTGAATCGGATCTTCGCCGGTCTGGAGGGTGACTACTCCGTAGCGCTCCTCGACATCAGCGACCCTGCCGACCCGCGCTACGCAGGTTATCGTGAAGGGCGCAGCTACAGCCCAGGCAGCGTGGGCAAGATCGTCGTAATGGTCGGGCTCTTCGATCAACTTGCCCGGCTGTATCCCGAGTTCTACGACCGCTCGCGGGTTCTGCGCGAGACCCGGGTCACCGCGGACCGCTTCGTGCTCACCGACGAGCACGTGGTTCCTTTCTACGACATCGAGGCGAACAGGCTCTTCTACCGCCAGCTCCGTATCGGTGACGTGTTCACTCTTTGGGAGTGGGTGGATCACATGATCTCGCCCAGCTCGAACGCCGCGGCCAGCATGGTCTGGAAACAGGTCATGCTGATGGATCACTTCCGGCGCGCGTACCCGGTGAGCTCTGCGAGGGACTCTACCTATTTCTACGCTTCATCGAAGTCCCAGCTTCAAGAGGCGGCGGTCCGTGTCATCAACCAGCCTCTCTGGGATGCAGGAATCAGCGAGGGCGAGATCCACCAGGGCTCCTTCTTCACCGGGGAAGGGAAAAGAGTGATCCCCAGAACTTACAGCAGCGCAACGCCCATCGGCCTGCTCCGCTTCCTGCTCAAGCTCGAGCAGGGACAGATGA
>JAZGAL010000178.1:0-28761 GCA_036475815.1 Gemmatimonadota bacterium | reverse complement strand
GACTCGCCGCGGCTGTTCGGAGTGGATTCGGCTAAGGAGACGACGGGCATCAACCTGATCGCCGACTTCGAGAACGCGATGACGGTGGAGGACGCGCTGGAGGCGATCCAATGAGGCGCCCGGCCGTCGTGGCAGGCTGGGTGGCGCTCGCCTGCTGGGCGACGGTCCCGGCGACGGCCCAGCAGAGCGGCACAGTGGCCGGCCGAGTTGTTGACGCCAGCTCCCGGGAGGCGGTGCCGACGGCGGCGGTGCGGGTGGTGGGGACGGTGATCCTCACTTTCAGCGACGACTCCGGCCGCTTCGAGCTGCGTGGCGTACCGGCCGGTCTGCGGCGACTGTCGGTGGAGCGGATCAGCTACGCGCCGCGTCGGGTGGAGGTGGACGTGCCGGCCGGCGGGCGGACCGAGATCGAGATCGAGTTGGAGCCGCAGGCGGTAGCGGTGGGCGAGCTGGTGACGTCCGTGACGATGCGGGAGCTGAGCTCGCTGAACGCGCCCGTGTCCGTATCGGTGCTGAAGGAGGAACAGATACGCGAGCGGGTCCCGGCCACGGCGGCCGACGCGGTGGCCTATGTGCCCTCGGTGCAGTTCGTTGGCGACCAGATGAACATCAGGGCTTCGGCGGGCTACTCCCGCGGCGCGGGCAGCCGGGTGCTGATGCTGGTAGACGGGGTACCGGCGAACGCGGGCGACAGCGACGCCATCAACTGGGACGTCATCCCGCTCACCGAGGTAACGCGGATCGAAGTGATGAAGGGGGCCGGCTCCGCCCTTTACGGGACCATCGCATTGGGCGGTGTCGTAAACGTTGTGACAGCGCCCCCACCGCAGGATCCCACGGCGCGGCTGCGCTTGCGGGGCGGTTTCTACGACGACCCGCCGTCGTCGGCGTGGATCTGGTCGAACAAGACGCGGGGGTACGCCTCGGCCGAGCTGAGCTACGGCCAGAGTCTGGGCGCCTTCGGCTTCTGGCTGCGAGGCGGCCGCTGGATCGACGACGGCTACCGGCAGAACGACGAGCTGGAGCGCACCAACGTCGCCTTTCAGCTGACGCTGGCCGGTGCGGCCGACACGCTGGGCCTGTTCGCGAGCGTGGCCAGGGAGGACTACGGCGCTCCGCTGCTCTGGTGCATGCGCGGCGAGTGCGAGGACCCGGACAGCCTCGCCTTCCAGCCGGCACGGGTGGCGATCAGCGCGCTGGACGACGAGACCAGGTCGGACAAAGGACGCATCCACCTGACGCACCGGCGCCACTGGAGCGACCGAGCGAGCACGTTCTTCCGGGCTTACGTGCAGCGGAACGACTGGGACACCAACTTCGGCGACACGCAGATCGGTGCGGTATCGGACCGTCTCAGCGGCGAGCTGAGGTTCGACTGGCGAGCCCTGAACTGGCTGTTCCTGACCCTGGGTGGGGAGGGGACCTACACCGAGGTGGAGGGCGAGAACTTCTTCGGCAGCGGGTTCATGCCGGACAGACTGGCGACCCACGACATCACGGCTCTGGCCCTTTACGCCCAGGGTGAGCTCAGCATCGCTTCCTGGCTCGCATTGATCGCTGGCGTTCGGCGCGATGTAGCGTACCTGGACGAGATCAGCCTGAGCGACCCATGGAACGAGCAGTGGAGCCCACGGGTCGGCGCCGTCTTCTCACCCAGCGCGGCCACCAGGGTACGGGCATCGATCGGCCGGGGCTTCCGGGCGCCGTCGGCGGACGAGCTGTTCACGGCCACGCAGGTCGGCGGCTTTCTGGTGGTGCCCAACCCGAACCTGCGGGCGGAACGCTCGCTGGCGGGTGAGCTGGGTATCCAGCAACTGGTCGCATCGTGGCTGTCTCTGGACGTGGCGGGCTTCTTCTACGAGTTCGACGACTTCATCGAGGCGGACACCGTCCTCAGCCCGCTGGGGATCCTGATCCAGTTCGAGAACCTGCCGGAAGCCAGCGTTGCGGGGATCGAGGCCAACGCCCGGCTCTCGCTGTTGCGCAACCGCCTGCATGGGTTCGTGGCCTACACGTACATCCACCACGAAGACACGATGACGGGCGAGCCACTCGCCTACCGCCCCAACGACCTCTTGACCGCCTCAGGCAACCTCGATCTCGGCGCGCTGGAGTTGGGCGCGGACTACCGATACGCGTCGGCCTTCGATCGGGTGAAGCTGTTCACCGATCCGCGAACCGACCCGCTCGTCCCCATGCGCGTGCTCGACGTGAGGCTGGCCTACCGCTTCGGCCGCCAGGTGCTCCGTTTCATCGTGAACAACGCGGCCAACTACGGTTACACCACCATCGAGCGGAACCTGGAGCCGATCCGCCGCTACTCGGTCGCGCTGGACCTCGAGTTCTGAGGCTTCGACCCGCGCGCCGCGACGGTCTGGCGGCCCTTGCCAGGCGCGGCGGTTTGACTTAATCATGCGCCGCCCCGGTTCGGCCGTGGTGGCACCGCAAGCGAGTCGATTGGAGGAGCAGTGCCGAAGATAGTCTATACCGCCAAGCGCAAGTTCGAATCGCGGAGCGGACGCGAATGGGAAGCGGAGATCTGCATGTACGCGGGGACGGACCACCAGGCCCCGAACCTCATGGTGATCTTCCGCGACCCCGTACGCGTCGAGCCCGATCGGTACAACCTGCTGCCCCACGGCACGCCGAAGGTCGTGCCCAAGGAGGCGGCGAAGCAGATTTCCGAGGACACCCTGAGGGCGCTGCTGCAGCGATCCGTGCCCGTGAAGAGGAAGTGAGGGAGAGAGCGCCATGCGGCGGACTTTCATGGACGATCAGTTCGACGAGTGGGAAGTCTACGTGTCGGGCGGCCAGCCCGGCGGCTCGCTCGCCGCTCGAGTGATGTTCGTTTGCATCTCGACACCAACGCGCGAGCCGCGCTGGGTCAAACACGCAAGCGATGAACCCGCCGAGGCAGAGCACGAGCTCCAGCACATGGACGAGGTGGGGATCATGGACCTTTTCAGCAACTCCGAGCGCATCCCATAGACCCTCGTCAAGCCCCGTGAACGTCCTCATCATCGGGGGAACCCGTTTCGTCGGCTACTACACGGCGCTGGCGCTGCGGGACGCGGGGCACGACGTCACCGTCTTTACCCGCGGGCTCTCGAAGATCGCACCGCCCGAGGGAATCCAGCACATCAAGGGCGACCGTAACAACGACGCGGACCTGCAGTCCGCGGCGGCGGCACGGGACTGGGACGCGGTCTGGGACAACATGAGCTACACGGGCGTCCAGGCCGGGTCGGCCGTGCGGATCTTCGCGGGCAAGTGCGGCCTGTTCATCCACACCAGCACCCTCGCGGTGTACAGTGTGTGCGAGGGCATCGTGAGCCCCTACCGCGAAGAGGATTTCGAACGGGGCCGGCCGCTGGAAGAACGACGCGATACCTACCCGTACGACTACGGGATCCAGCGGCGCGAGGGCGAGCTGGTACTGCAGGAAGCTTACGCGGCGAACGGCTTTCCCTTTGTGAGCATCCGCCTGCCGGCCGTGCTGGGCCCCCGGGACTACAGCCTGCGGGCCTGGTCGTACTGGCGACGAACGATAGAGGACGGCAGGCTCATCCTGCCGGACGGTGGGATCGAGATGCACCGCTCCGTGTACTCCGGGGATGTGGTCAGCGCGCTCCTGGCAATCGTGGACCGGGGCGGCGAGCTGGCCGGCCGGGCGTACAACCTGGCCGGCCGCGAGATCGTGAGCCTCCGCCAGTTCGTGGAGCGCTCAGCGGAGGTGTTGGGCGTGAACGTGGAGATCGTGGGCCTGCCGCCCTCCGTGCTCGAGACAGCCGGTATCGATCCCGAGAAGCTCTCGCCCTACACCACGTGGGGCGATCACCTGGAGTCCATAGCCCGGGCCCAGCACGAGCTCGAGTTCCAGCCGACACCGATGGAAGACTGGCTGGTCCCCACCATCGAGTGGCATCTGGAGCACCGGCGCAATGCCGATCCGCCGGGCTGGGAGCTGCGGGCGAAGGAGGCGAAGCTGGTCAAGCGCTGGAACGCGTTCCTGCGCGAGCTGGCTTAGCCGGGCTCGAACCTCAGCTTCCACACGCGCAGTTCGTTATCCCCCCGCTCCGTGGTGCGCACCGAGTAGAACAGCGGTCCCTCGAGGCTGACCACTCGTTCGGGCGAGCGTAACCCGAGCGCGATGGGTGTGCCGTCCAGGGAGTAGAGGTCGTAGGAGTAGTCCCGCGCACCGGCCTCCGGGGCGTACTGCGCGATCAACGGACCGCACGACGCCGCGAACAGCCCACAGAGCCTGGCCCCGGAACGGCTGTATCGCCCACGGCTTTCGGCAACCGAAGCGTTCAGGTTGGAGAACGCGACGACGCCGTGCGCGTCGACGTCGTAAATCGCGAACGAGTCAGTGTGGCTGTGCCCCAGGTACATCGCGGAACCCGCCGCCGCCACGTAGGCGCGGTCCCGCTTCCGTGCTCTGCGCGATTCGCCGAACAGCGACTCGATGTATTCGCCATTGGTGGTGTACAGATGCACCTGCCGGCCCGCTCCCGCTCCCCAACCGGAACCGACCACGGCCAGGCGCCGGTCGTCCAGGTTGCAAATCTGGACCGGACGATCGAGCTCCGGCAGTGGAAAGCGGCGGAGCACACGGCCCGCCTCATCCAGGATGACGACCGCGGGCAGGTGCCCATCCAGCGCCGCGATCCAGCGGCCATGGAGCGACGCCAGGCTCACCGGCCGCCTCAGACCGGTGGCCCGCTGCTGCAGCGACCCGAGCTGGTGCCCCTCCGGCGAGAAGATCTTGAGCGCGGCGGCGTTCGCATCCACGAGCCAGAAGCGGCCCGATGCGGTCGGGAGCAGATCGCTGACGATGAGGCTGTCTTCTCTTGCGGCCCGAAGGGGGATCCTCAGGAGCGACGTGAAGACAGCGCCGAAAGCGAACTCTACCGTCGGCTCAGCACTGGCCGACCCTGCCGCCGGGCTCGAGCCGCGGCCACCTCCTGGCTGCCTAACCGCCACGTCCCCCGAACTCTCCCCCCTCAGACCGACGAACTCCGCTCCGCTGCCCCGGTACTCCGGCCCCGGGGCGCATGGCACAGGTTAGAGAGGGGCTATCAACAGGTTATCATCACGGCTGGAGGACGGTGGGGGCCGCCCGGGTCGGCCGCGGCGACTACCGGGCACCGCCGGCGGGCCCAACCATCACCAGGCTCCCGTCGTCGGGGGCGATATCCGTCAGCTGCTGCACCGTTCCGACGATGATCGCCAGGTCGACCAAGCCGTCGTCGCCGATCAGACTCAGCGGAATCCACATGCGGACCGTGTTGCCGGCGAAGCGCGACCTGACGCTGCCGATCACGTTGCCGCGCTGGTCCAGTACGTCGAAGCGGCCGTTAGTCGTGAAGAGCGCTACGGAGAATTCTGCGCCGATCCCGGTCGATCCCGAGCCCGGTCTTAGCCGGTCGGTGAACGGCGTCGCGCCGGTCGCAGGATTCTGATCGACATCCAGGTCAACGTAACCCGCCAGCACTTCGTCGTCCGCCCAATCGCTGCGCAGCTGGAAGTCGGTGAACCAGATCCGGATCTGCAGTTCGCCTGCCTCCACCCAAGCCTTCAACTGCACGATGTCCGGAGGTATGTAATGCTCAGCGGAGGCGAATTGATCGCCGGCCGGGTCGATGAGGAGTGCCTGACCCACCGCCACGAACGTGGCGGGATCGAAACCGACGACATTCGCCTTGACCAGGATCTCACCGACTCCGCCCGGCGTGAAAGCCACGGAGGCGATCCCGGCGCTGTCGGTCTTCACGGTTGGGCTGGAAAGATCACCGGCGCCGGCGGCCACCTCCCACTCGAGCGTGACATCCGGGATGCCGTTATCGAACTCATCGAGCACTGCAACCATGAAGGGCTCAGGAAGCTCCTGGCCGATGGGTCCCCTCTGTCCGCTGCCGGAGACCGCGGCGAGCGATACCGGGGGCCCGGGCAACGCCAGAGCCTGGAAGATCAAAGGCTCGAACGCTTCCACGGCGACGGTTACAGCTTGCGGCCCCGCTCTCGTACCAAGGCGCCACTTCACCGTCGCCTCACCCGAATTCGTGAGAGTGCTCACGCGCTTTAGCTCGGCAGGGCCAAGCGTTCCGTCGCCTTCGATGACCTTGAAGATGATAGGAAAGCCATCGACCCGCCGACCGTCGCCGTCCACGACGCGGACCGCGATCGGTTCCGGCAACGTAAGGTCCACCGGTCCGATCTGGCTTTGCCCGGACAAGATCTCGATGCCGGCCGGCGGACCGGCCGGTCCAGTAGTGTCACAGGAGGCAGAGGCGATCGACGCGGCGACTAGCAGCCCGGCGTAGCGTAGGTGAAGTACGACGACTTCTCGCTGCCGGGCTCCGGGGAGCGCGAAGGTACCCATATGGCAACTCTCAGTCCCGGCCGACGCACGAGGTGGACGGGAACCACGTTGGATGTTGAGGCTGACCAGGTTTCCCAAGTTGGCGCCGAATCCAGAGCCGCGCAAGAAGAAGAGCGCAAGCGCCGGACCGCGGCCGTCCTGGGGCCCACCTGGCAGAGCCCCAAGACAATCCCGGGGTCACCCCGCGAGCTACTCCTTCCTCGAGGGCGGCCAGCGGCGGTCGAATTTCGGCCTAGCCAGACGCGCTGCGCCAGCGGTGTTGGACCCACCCGAGGCGGACATGCTCAGAGTCCCGGAAACAGGAGCTGTGTCTGTCGGTTCCGCCTCAGTCCCCACTACCGTCGCCAGGTCGACAAGTCCGTCATCGCCACCGATCATGCTCAGGGGGATCCACATGGTGAGCACTTTCCCGTTGAAAAACGGCACGATGGTTCCCGTCGAGTTGAACGCGGCATCAGCTACCGTGTAAGCGCCCGTCCCGCCCATGAACATGATCACACAGAAATCCATCCCCATCCCGGTCGATCCGCCGTCGATTCGGAAGGCGTCGGTGTTTGACGCCACGCCCGTATTGGGATCCTGGTCCGCGTCGATGTCCAGAAATCCTGCGACCACATTGGGTCCTCCGACATCGTCCGACACGACGTCTTCAACAAACTCGATCTCGACATGCAGCTGACCGGCCTCCGGCCACGCCGTCATCCGCACGATATCCGGAGGCACGAAGCCAGCGGAGGCGGCCGTAGAGAACTCATCACCGGCCGGATCACTTACCTCCGCCTGTCCGATGGCTGAGAATGCCGCGGGATCAAGGGTTCCCACGGTTGACGTCACCTCGCTCGATCCTATCGCAGACGGCGTTAACATCGTCGATGCCTGACCGGACGCGTCTGTCTGGGTGGACATCGCTGAAAGGGTGCCTGCGCCCGAGGTCACCGCCCAGTCCACGGTGGCCGCGGGAACATCGTTATCGAACTGGTCGCCGACCCTGACGACGAGCGGGTCGGCCAGCATCTCCCCGATCGGCGCCAGCTGACCGCTACCGCTGACCAGGCTCAGCGATACCGGAGGACCCGCCTGGGCCATGGCGCCGAACGAGGCCGTTACCTCCCCGTCGTTGGTTTCCACGGAGGCCGTCGCCGAGTGCTGACCGACGACGGTGCCCAGCTGCCAGGTGGCTTCCGCCTCTCCATTGGCATCGGTCATCACGACGGCCTTGGCGGACGACCCCGAGCCGGCGTTCAGTCCGGCGACGGATGCGGTAATCACCCCGCCACCAGCGGCCACTTGGAAATCCACCTCGACCGCCGGGACACCTCGCCCATTCGAGTCCGTCACGCGGACCTGAATCGGGTTGGTGAGGGCCTCACCTACCGTACCGGTTTGATTGCTGCCCGAGACCGCGGCCACGCTTGAAGGGGGGCCCGGGGGCGGAGCCCCTGTTGGCTCGTCATCGCCGCAGGCCACGAATGCCACAGCGGCGATAAGGAGCACGCTGACACGCACGAGGACTTTCACAGCGCACCTCCTGGGGGATTGTGAGGCCACGGCCAACTGCGCACGAAGGCTCTGCCACAGATCGGCTGCGGACTCTGTGTTTGGGAAGAAAACGTTCGGGTGGAGAGCCCCGATAAGGGGTGGGTCCAGGTTGGGGCATCGGTCGGGGCTCGCTTTCCATGGCGGAGGGCTTTCGAACGGGTGGACTTTCCACCCATTACATTTCCACCATTTTTCCATCATGCGACGGGCCTGTGATTCCGTCAACGTTTTATGTTCGGGCGCGTGCGAGATTCAGATCGGGAAGACGTGGAGCGCCGTGGCCTTGATCTGTGCCACTACCCGGGCGCCGACCTTCAGGTCCAGATCCTCCAGGGCATGTCGGGTGATGAGCGCCTCCAAGCTGAGCCCGTCCGACTCGAGGCGCAGCCGGACCAGGCCACCCTGAGGATGTAGGCGGGTCAGCCGGGCCGCGATGCGGTTCCGCGCGCTCGTCGCTGCGGAACCCGGCGGACCTATGACCACGTCCTCCGGCCGGTAGGCCACCCGCACGCGGCGGCCGCTCGCGCCGTGGCCCGCCACCTCCAGCGATTGGCCCGAATCGAGCCGCACGACGAGCGTGCCCTCTCCGACCTCGGCCACCTCGCCGTCGAGCATGAACTCGGCGCCGGTGAAGGAAGCGACGAACTCGGTGGCCGGCGCCTCGAAGACATCGGCGGGCGTGCCTGTCTGAACGATGCGGCCGCCCTCGATCACCGCCACCCGATCGGCCAGGGCGAACGCCTCGCCGGGATCGTGAGTGATGAGCACGATCGCCGGTGCGGCGTGACGAACGATCCGCTCCAGGTCGGCCAGCAGCCGGCGGCGCACCGTCACGTCGAGGTCGGCGGTGGGCTCGTCGAGGAAGAGGATCTCCGGCATGAGCGCCAGCGCACGGGCCAGCGCCACGCGCTGAGCCTCGCCGCCGGAGAGCGTGTTCACGGGCGCATCCTGCAGGTGGAGGATGTCCAGCGTCTCGAGCACCGAACGGATTCGGTCCCGACGTTCAGACGCCGGTAGGCGCCGCACCTTCAATCCATAATCTACGTTCTGTGCAACGGTCCCGCGCCAAAGGTAAGGCCGCTGCAACACGGCAACCGCGGCACGCCGCAACTCGGGATCGTCTCGCTTCACCTCCCGGCCCTTGTACAGCAGACGCCCGCTGTCAGGCGTCTCGAGCGCGGCCAGCAGCCGCATGAGGGTCGATTTGCCCGCCCCGTTCGGCCCGAGCAGCGCCAGCACCTCGCCGGCCCGCACCTCGATCGACTCCACATCCACGACCTGCCGGCCGTCGTAGACCCGCACGAGCCCTTCTCCGTAAAGGAGCGGGTCCCCTCGCGATCGATCGCTGGCGCTATCCATCAGCTGGTGAGCGGGCGGCGGCGGCGCGGCTGCGCCTGCTGCACGCGGGTGATGAACGCGTTGGCGGTGAACGCGATGACCAGCAGGATGAGACCGAACGCCATCGCCGTGGCGAACCGACCGCGGCGGGTCTCGAGGACGATGGCGGTTGTGATGACACGCGTCTCGCCCTGAATGTTGCCGCCCACCATGATCACCGCTCCGACTTCGGAGATGACGGCGCCGAACCCGGCGGCGACCGCCGCCATCAGCGAGAGCCGCGCTTCCCGGAGGTGCAGCAACATCGCCTGCCAGCGGCTTGCGCCGAGAGCGCGAGCCTGGAGGCGCAGCTCGGGCGGCACCGATTGGACGGCGGCCAGGGTGATGGCCGCAACGTAGGGCGCGGCGAGCACGAACTGGGCGGCGATCATGGCGCCGGGCGTGTAGAGCCAACCCAGCGAGCCGAGCGGTCCCTGGCGCGATAGTATGATGTAGACGAAGAGGCCGACGACGACGGGCGGCAGCGCGAGCCCGGTGTTGACCAGCGCGACGGCGACGCCGCGGCCGGGGAAGCGGGTCAACCCCAGCCAGGTCCCCAGCGGTATACCGGCGAGAAGGCCCAACAGCACAGCGAGACCCGAGACCTGGAGGGAGCGACTGATGATCCGCCAGATGTAAGGATCGCCGCTCACCAGCAAATGGAAGGCCTGCTTAATCGCGTCGACGAATACGTCCAAAGCGGAAGCCGCCTTCAGTGGGAATCAGCACTGGGTGAGAAGAGCGGGCGACCGAACCTCCCCACACCGAACTCACTGATAAGCGCCTGGGCCGGGGGAGCGGTGATCCACTCGGCGAAGATTCGCGCCTCAGCCAGATTGCTGGCGTCGTGGACGACGATCACCGAATACTGGTTGCGAAGCGCGGGGTCGCCTTCCACCAGCACATCGAGCTGGAGACGGTCCTGCATGCTCAGATAAGTCCCGCGATCGCTGAGCGTGTACGCACCTTTCTCGCTGGCCATCATCAACACCGCCCCCATCCCCTGGCCCGCTTCCAGGTACCAGTCCCCGCGCGGCTGCAGCCCCGCCTCCGCCCACAAATCGCGCTCCCTGGCGTGGGTACCGGATTCATCGCCGCGCGAGATGAAGAGGGCGCCGGAACTCGCGATGCAGGCCAATGCGGAGGCGGCGGCGAGGAAGCCGCAGATGCCCGCAGGATCGTCTTCCGGCCCAACGACCACGAAGTCATTGAACATCACCTGGCGTCGCGACTCGCCATGGCCGGCGGCCATGAACTCCTCCTCGGCCCGGGGCGAGTGGGCCAGCACCACGTCGGCGTCGCCGCGAGCCGCCAGGCGCAAAGCTTCACCGGATCCCACGGCGATCACACGCACCCGGTACTCCGGATGCGCGCGCTGGAAAGCGGGCAGCAGTTCCTCGAACAGGCCGGAATCCTCTGTGGATGTAGTGGAGGCCAGAACGATCTCACGAGGTCCCGCATCGCAGGAGAGTGGGGCCAGAGTGAAGGCGACGACTAGAGCTGTGACGTAACTGCCGGCGCGGAACATCGGTCGAGGCAGATCTCGATCGAAAAGCGGCCGCCGACTACCTACTCCTCGTCCTCGGTGGGACCCGTGCACTGGGTACGGAGCTCGAGATAGGGGTAGTCATCACGGTACCTGGCCGCGATGCGCAGTCGCATCTGGCCGCCACCCTTGGCCGGTAGCGAGATGATGCAGCCGTTGTAGCTCGCCGCATAGATGAGCTGCCAGTCGCCGCCGACCTCGGAGCCCGCGAAGAACTCCTTGAGCTGAGCCGTGTTATGGGCACTCATCTTGCTCACCAGCTTCACCTGTTTGTCTTCTTCCACTAAGTTCCTCCCTCGCCGGACGGGTTGGCCGGGCAGCCGACTCGCTTACCTCAGGTGGCAGAAAAGCTAAGCCTCACTTCCGCGACTTACAAGACCCGACGCTCAATCTTCCGTTCTGCTCTGGACGGAGTGCCCGGTTCCATCGTAGCTCATGACGACCGGCCGGTCGTCATCGTAGGTCTCGAGGTGGACCGGGCGGGCCCAGATCGCCTGGAGGTTCTGGAGGACTTCCTGCGCGTAGTCGACCCGGATCGGCACGCCTTCGTGGCGATGCCAGAGCACGAGCTCGCCACGGTTCAGGTGGTTGCCATCACGCACGAAGACCCAGGGCTGGCCGAAATTGGTGAGCTGGAAGAGCAGGCCCTGTTTGATTCGCTCGAATGAACGGCTGGAAATCTGATATTGGCCGGACGATTCGTTGTAATCGTAGACAAACAGCTTCTGCCTCTGGCAGAATTCCGGCGTCAGGAATTCATCTATGAACATGACATCGTTGTAGAGCGCCCGGACCTGGAAGATCTTCTCGCGGCCTTTCCCGGCCCCGGTATCCCAGTCCCGGCGGCAGCTGAAGTCATCGCACGCATCCCATTCCGCGCCATGCCGGCCTTTGTTCCAGCGTTCCTCGATGTCGCGGAACAACTCGAGTCCGAGCTTGTAGGGATTCAGCCGGCCGGGACGGGTGGCCATGGTGCCGCTGTGATGGTCGGCGTAATCGACGACCTCCGAATCGCTGAGCGCCTTCTGCGTCATGATCGTCGAGTGCCAGTAACTCGCCCAACCCTCATTCATGATCTTCGTACGACCCTGCGGGGCGAAATAGTACGCCTCTTCGCGGACTATCCCGAGAACATCGCGCTGCCAGTTCGGCAACGGCGCATGTTCCAGCAGAAAGAGCAACACATCCTTCTCGGGGCTGGACGGAATGCGCTCCTCCCGTTGATGTTCTTCCCGTAGCCGCTCCGTCTCGGCCTGCAGGAGCTCCTCCGGGTTGATGTATTCCTCCATGTACTCCTTGGCGGCCAGCCTGCGGGGCTGCGGCCGAAGAGAGGCCTGGTAGACGCCGGCGTTCGCCGCATCCTCACGGCGCCGGCGTCTGATATGGGGCGCGTTGTAGTCGATCAGGTTGTCGAGCGACAGGCAGATATCCAGGAAGCCCTCGACCTCGTCCACGCCGAAAGCCTCCATGTGGCGGCGGACCCTGGCCGCATGGTTCGCCATCTGGTCTACCATCTTCCGGTTCGTGTGCGCGAACGAGTAGTTGTTCTTGAAGAAATCGCAGTGGGCGTATACGTGGGCCATCACCAATTTCTGGTCAACGAGCGGATTGGCCGCCAGCAGGTACGCATAGCACGGGTCGTTGTTGATGACCATCTCGTAGATCTTCTGCAACCCGTAGGCGTAGCGCCTCGACAGGGCGTGGTACTCCATCCCGAATCGGCCAATACGGATAGCGTGCCGGGTAGCCTCCGTAGGCGGCGACCTCGTTGATCTCATCCCAGTCGAGGACCTCGAAGATGACATCGAAGAAGTCGAGCCCGTAACCGCGCGCGTAACCTTCGATCTCCGTCTGGAGCGACTCGAGCTCCGTCGTCAATATCTGCGGCATAGCATCTATCGGCTCCGCTCATCTGCCCTTACCCAGAAACTCCCTGATCGAATCGAGGATGGCATCGCGATCCGGGATCTGCGACAGGGCGAGCTTCTCGTCCTCTATGTTCTCCTGCAGGGCTTCCAGGAAGTGCCCCGATCCGTAGCGGCTCTCGACCTGCCCGTATCCGAACAGGTTGACTTCCGGCAGCAGGCGCTGGTCCAAGAGCTCGAAACATCTCTCGTCGTCGCCACCTCCCCAGTTGTCGCCGTCCGAGAAGTGGAAGCAGTAGATGTTCCACTCCTCATGATCGTACTCGCCGGCTATGATCTTCGCGGCCAGCTCGTAGGCACTGGAGATCCGCGTGCCGCCGGACTCGTGAAGAGTGAAGAACGTTTCACGATCCACCTCATGCGCAGCGGCGTCGTGCACGATGTAGCGGGTGGCGATACCCTGGTAATGCGCTCGAATCCAGGTGTCGATCCAAAACGACTCGATGCGGACGATATCTTTCTGGTCGTCACCCATCGAGCCGGAGACATCCATCATGTAGATGATCACGGCGTTCGCTACGGGCTCCGGCTCCTCTTTCCACGAGCGGTAGCGCATATCCTCACGCACGGGGATCACCACCGGACGCCGATGGTCGTAACAGCCGGACGCGACTTGCCTCTTCAGCGCCTGTCGGTAAGTGCGGCGAAACGAGCGGAGAGACTCCGGTCCTGTGGTGCGGATGCTCGAGTAGCGGCTACGGCGGCTCTTTATCGTTCGGCTGCCACGAGGCTCGATCCTCGGCAACTCGAGCTCTTCGCCGAGCAGCTTCGCCAGCTCCTGGATGGAGACCTCGACCTCCCTGAGGTGCCTGCCGGGCTGGTCGCCGGCGCCGCCGGCTCCAGCGGCGTCCGCTTCGACATTCCCGATCGGCGCGCCTTCTTCGCCGTCACCCTGCCCGACGCCCGTCATCTTGTTGCGGCCGTACTTCAGCTGGGGCAGCTCGATCTGCGGTACCGGGATGGACACCATCTCCCGACCGCGCTTGCCGATCAGCTCGCCGCGCGTGATGTGCTTGCGGAGGTCCTTCTTGATCCGGCCCCGGATGATGGCATCGAACCGCTTCTTGTCCCGCTCGATCCGTTTGATCGACGAGAAGCCATTGAAGATCTCTCTGCTCACTCATCCTGCTCCTTCACGTCTCCGCGCGCGAAGATGCTGGCGACGAAGTTGAGCACATCCGTCGCGCAGATATCGCAGTAGCCCTGATCGCGGATCAGGCGGCTTTTCACTACGTCGATCTTCTCCTGCGATTCCTTGTCCACAACGGACGAGACCAGGCTGGTCAGCTTGATAGAGTCTTTCTGATCCTCGAAGAGCTTGAGCTCCAGAGCCTTTTGCAGGCGTGAGTTGGTCGAGTAGTCGAACTGCTTGCCTTCAACGGCGAGCGCGCCGATGTAGTTCATGATCTCGGCGCGAAAGTCATCCTTACGACTTTCCGGGATGTCGATCTTCTGCTCGACCGACCTCATCAGGCGCTCGTCGGGATCCTCGTACTCACCAGTGTACTTGTTCTTGACTTTCTCCTTCTGAGTGTAGGCCTTGATGTTGTCGATGTAGTTCGCGCACAGCCGGGTGACCGCCTCATGATCGGCGCTGATGGCGCGCTGGACCTCGTTCTTGACGATATCCTCGAACTCCTCACGCACCACGACGAGCAACTCCCTGTAGAACTCGCGCTGCTCTTCGTTGGTGATCAGCGAGTGGTGCCTGAGACCGGTTTCCAGTTCCTTCATCACCATGAAGGGGTTCACGCAGGCCTCCTCGATGTCGGCCACCAGGCAGTTCGATATCTTGTCCTGCACGTAGCGAGGCGAGATGCCCTGCATCCCCTCGCGCTCGGCTTCCTTGCGAAGCTCCTTCACGTTGTCCTCGGTGAAGCCAGGCAGGGTCTTGCCGTTATACAGCTTCAGCTTCTGCAGCCGGGTGAGGTTGACCTGCTTCGGCTCTTCGAGCCGAGTCAGGACGCTCCACATCGCGGCTATCTCGACGGTATGCGGCGCGATATGCTTCCCTCTTACGCGTTTCTGGTTGAAGTCACGTTCGTACACACCGATCTCGGCGCTGAGCTGCGTCACGTACGGGATGTCGATCTTGACTGTACGGTCGCGCAACGCCTCCATGAACTCATTGTTCTGCAGCCGCCGGTACTCGGGCTCATTGGTGTGCGCTATGATCACCTCGTCTATGTCGGTTTGCGCAAACTTCTTCGGCTTGACCTTGTGCTCCTGCGAAGCGCCGAGCAGGTCGTAGAGGAACGCCACATCGAGCTTGAGCACCTCGATGAACTCGATGAGCCCGCGGTTCGCGACGTTGAACTCGCCGTCAAAGTTGAAGGCGCGTGGGTCGGAGTCCGACCCGTAGATGGCGATCTTCCGATAGTTGATGTCGCCGGTCAGCTCGGTTGAATCCTGGTTCTTCTCGTCCTTCGGCTGGAAGGTGCCGATCCCGACTCGATCCTGCTCGGACAGCAGCAGCCGTCGCACGCGAATGTGGTCGATCACCCTGGCCCAATCGCCGTCGTAGCGGTCCATGTAGTGGTTGAACATGAAGCGGCAGGCCGGACACAGGTCGCCCTCCACGTCTATGCGACGCTCACTCGAACCGTTCTCATTGATCTCGTCGAGATACACCTGCCGGAAACGGGAGGGGACGAGGTGAAGAGGATCCTCGTGCATAGGACAGGGAAAGCCCTCCTCTTGAAGGCGCGCCTCCTCAACGGAAGCCTCGTCTCCCGTCCAGCAGAAGGTGTAGAGGGCGCCTTCCGGCGTGCGGGAGTAATGCTCCAAACCCTTCTTCAGCAGCCGCACGATGGTGGACTTCGCGCTGCCCACCGGCCCGTGCAGAAGTATCACGCGCCGCTCCGGTCCGTAGCTCATGGCCGCGGCCTTGAGGGTCTGGACAAGACGCATGAGCGGGTCATCCAGACCGAACACAGCGTCCTTCCCACCATCGAAGGGATCTTCGAAGAACCTGTAGTGCGTGATTTTCTTCTTGTACTCGGTATACTCCTCCGTACCGAAGGAGACGATCATGTCATAAAGCCTTTGGAAGGCGTTGCGCGCGACCTGCGGGTTTTCGCGCAAGACGTCGAGATAGTCCTTGAAGGAACCTTCCCAGTGAAGATCTTGATATCGTCGAGAGTCCTGCTTCTCTCGAATCAATCCGATGATGTCCAATGCCTGCGTGGCCATCGCGGATCATCCCCCTTTTGTCATACTGCTTTCAATTCACAAAATCCTGCCCGGACACCTGATTCACGCGGGCCGATGAACGCGAGCCCGCGCTTAGTCTGGACACTGCGTCCTCGTTTCAGCAACGGCTGGCTTACCGCGCGAGTTCCCGCGGTTGTTCCTGCTCGGGTGCTGTCAGATGCTATCAGAGTTGTCGATCACCTGGCGAAGCAGACGGTCGATCGACGTGTAAGGAGCTGGGAAGAAGTAGCGGTCGGAGATCCTGTTCAGGGCGCGGCGGACCGCGCGGAAACCGTGGGCGACCTCGCGATAGAGGCCCGTCAGCTCAAGACGACCCGCCAGGTCACATTCACTGGCCATGACATAGGCCGTCGAGCCGAGATCCTCATAATAGTCCAGACCCGGTGCGCCTTTCCGGTGCACGCGAGCGATCACGTAGTCGGGGAACAGGCCTGACAGCCAGAGAGAGTAGTTACCGAGGTGGGCACGGAGGAGGAATCGTCTCCGTTCGGAGCTCTCACCTTCGATGTCGCTGACGAGATCGATGAGGTAGCGGTATGTCTTGTCATCGTGACGGGCAATTCGGTAAGCGCGTCCGGTGACGGCAAACTCGACCAGTAGCGCGGCCACATAGTCCGCGATTTCCACGTTGTCCAGCCCGCTCTCGAGAAGCGTGTGACGCACCATCACGTAGAAGGCGAGCTGCGGAGACAGCGTGCTCACTCGCCCACCCTTCATCACCGCGGACAGGGTTTCCGGATGGTCGAGCAACGAGTCGAGGCCTTCCTCGGACAGTCGCCCTTCCCAGTAGCGCCGGTTGCGGCGCGTACGTTCCTCTAGCAGCTGCAGCAGGATCTCTGTTTCGCCCGAACCGAACGAAACTCGTACGTTTGGTAGTATCACAGATCACCTCTCGGTCTCCGTCGCTCCATATTCCTGTACCCTGCAACAACCATTCGGATCCGGCCTGTTGCTTCGGCGGGCCTCTTGGTCAGCCCAGCCTGCCCAACCGTTCCGCGGCATCTTCCAGGGTCTCGACCGTCTTGCAGAAAGCAAACCTCACCTGACTTCTCCCGCGCTCCGGCCGCCCGTAGAAACTGGAGCCGGGCACCGAGGCGACACCGGCCTCCCGGGTCAGCCACACGGCGAACTCATCGTCGGGCAAGTCGCTGATGCGCGAGAAATCGGCGAGCAGGTAATAGGAGCCATCGGGACGGCGGCACGAGAAGCCGGCGGCGATCAATCCATCGTACAGCACATCGCGCCTTCGCCGGTAGTCGGCGGCGAGCTGCTCGTAGTAGGCGTCCCCGAGCTCTTCGAGCCCGACGGCGCATGCTTGTTGAAGCGGTGCCGGCGCACCTACGGTGAGAAAGTCATGGGTCTTTCGAATCGCGCCGGTGAGATCGGCAGGCGCGACGATGGTACCCACGCGCCAACCGGTGACGCTGAACGTCTTGGAGAGCCCGCTGACCGTCACAGTCCGCGCGCGCATTCCTTCCAGAGTAGCCAGTGGTATATGCTCGCGCCCGTAGACAATGTGCTCGTAGATCTCGTCGGTGAAAGCGATCGCATCGTGTTCGATGCAGAGCCCGGCGATCGTCTCCAGTTCCTCGCGGCTGAACACGTGGCCGGTCGGGTTGTTCGGGGTGTTGAGGATGATGCCGCGGGTGCGCGCGCTGAACGCCTGCGCCGTTCGTTCGGCATCCAGGCCGCCGTCCTCACGGGTCGGAACGAACACGGGTTGAGCGCCACAGAGGATGGCATCGGGCCCGTAGTTCTCGTAGAACGGCTCGAGGATCACGACTTCATCGCCGGGATCGATGAGCGCCAGCATGGCGGAGACCATCGCTTCCGTGGCACCGCAAGTGACGGTGATCTCGCGCTCCGTGTCAACTTCCATGTCGTAGAAGCGCCGGTACTTTTCGGCCAGCGCCTGGCGCAGTCGTGGCGCGCCCCAGGTGATGGCGTACTGGTTGATGTCGGCGCGGATCGCGTCCACCGCGGCTTCCTTGAGAAGTTCCGGCGCCGGGAAGTCGGGGAAGCGTTGCGCGAGATTGAGGGCATGATGCTGGTTGGCGACCCGCGTCATCTCGCGGATCACCGATTCGCTGAACGTATGCGTCCTCTTTGCCGTACCCCCTGCGCTCATACCCACCGTCTACCGTCCACCGTCCACCGGTACCAACTCCGCGTCTTCCTCGGCCGCCGCCCGCCGTCCCGCCTCGATGTCGACGCGCGACAACATGATGATCCCACCGGCGAAGAAGATCACCAGGCTCAGGATCCCGTAGCGACCGGACCCGGTCACCGCCGCCACCCATCCCATCAGGGCCGGTCCGAAGATGCCGGCGAACTTCGCGAAGACGCTGAAGAACCCGAAGAACTCCGACGACTTGCCCCTGGGAACCAACGTCGTGTACAGCGAGCGACTCAGCGCCTGTGATCCGCCCTGCACCATGGCGACCGCCACGGCGAGTACCCAGAAGTGCCAGGCCACCGACATGAAGTAGGCGAAGGCGGAGATCAGCGCGTAGACCGCGAGCGCGATGTAGATGCCGTTCCGCGCCCCGATCCGGCCGGCCAACGCGCCGAAGGCGAAGGTGAAAGGGATCCCCAGGAACTGCACGACCAGGAAGGCGCCGATCAGCGTGTTCTGGCCGAGCCCGATCTCGGCGCCGTAGATCGACGCCATCTTGATGATGGTCCCGATCCCGTCGGTGTAGAGCCAGAACGCGATCAGGAACTTCAGCAGCTCCTTGTGCTGCCGGATCTCGCCCAGCGTCTCGAACAGGCGGCGGAACCCGGCGCGGACCGGGCTGATGCGTTCGGCCTCCTCCGTCTCGTCGGCCTCCAGCCGGCGCGCTGGCTCTCGCACATCGCGAAGCAGCGGTATCGAGAAGCCGGCCCACCATACGGCCACGCTAACGAAGGCGGCGCGCGTAGCGATCCCGGTGTCGGCGAACCCGAAGATGCCGGGCTTCATGACCATCGCCAGGTTGAGCGCCAGCAGCACGCCGCCGCCCACGTAGCCGATCGCGTAGCCCGCGGTGGAGACGCGATCGACTTCCTCTTCCGATGCGACGTGGGGCAGGAGCGAGTCGTAGAAGACGTTCGCACCGGCGAAGCCGATGTTGCCAAAGATGAAGAGGACGGACGCCAGCACCCACTCGCCGTGCGTGATGAAATAGAGGCTGGCGGTCGCGGTCACGCCGAGCGACATGAACGCAGCCAGGAACCGCTTCTTGGCGCCCATGAAGTCGGCCATCGCGCCCAGCACCGGGGAGGCGAGGGCGATGATGGTCATCCCGATAGCCGTCGTGTAACCCCAGTACGCCGTCGCCAGATTGCCCGGCAGATCGCCGGCCGCGACCCGCGCGAAGTAGACGGGCAACACGGCGCCCATGATCGTGGTGGCGAAGGCGGAATTGGCCCAGTCGTACATCGCCCAGCTGCGCTGCTCGCGGCTGCGCAGGCCCAGGCGGCTCAGCCAGCTGCGCGAGCGTGGCGCGCTGTCGTTCGAATCGCTCATCTAGTAGTGTCCCCTGACACGAGGTTGGGGTCCGCCGGGTCTCGATTCGCGAACTCGCGCTCGACCGCATCGAGCTCGTCGGCCAGCGCCGCGCGTTGACGCGCCAGCGCGTCGCGCAACGACGGCCGGCGCACGACCTGGAAAAAGACCCGCATGTCTTCCATCACCTCCTGGTGGCGTCCCCACCAGTGAAGCGCGGCGATGCCGAGCGGGGGAAGCGCCACCGCCGTGAGAGCCGCCGCCGCGGCGCCCCCGGCCCATGCCGCCAGGCCGATCCACCCCAGGTACGTCGCCGGGTAGGTCACGACGCCGGCCAGCAGCTTGACCGTGGACACGGTCTCGATCTCCGGCTTCATGATCCGGCAGGCCAGCCCGGACACGAAGTAGGGAAGATACCACGCGGCGGTTCCCAGCGCCGCCAGCGGCACCGTGACGCCCAGTCGCGCCCCTTCCCGCAGGACGTACCGCGCCACGTGGCGCGGCTTGTAGCGCGGAGGCACTTCGGCGTCACCGCTGCCCAGATGCTTCAACTGCTGTCCGTAGCTGCGCAGCGAGCCCGCCAACCGGTTCCAGCGATGCGGGTCGCTCACCTTCAACCAGGCGAACTGTTCCGCGAAGCGCTGCAGGCGCGGCAGCCGCTCCTTCAAGGCCTCGCGCTCCCGCCAGCCGGCCTCTCCCCGCTCCCGCGCCCAGAGCAGCTCGGCGGTCTCCACCAGCCGGCGGTCCGCCTCGGCCGGCAGGTTCAGCGTCTGTCGCTCCAGACCGCAGGCGATCTCCCGGTTCAGTGAACGGATCGCCGCCGCGCGGTCCGCCTCGTACGCCACGCGCCAGCCGGCGACGACGATCGGCTCACCGGTGCTGGCCACCACGCGGCTGCGGAAGCGGTGCTTGCGATGATAGACAAGCCCGATGGGCACGACCTTCACGCCGAGCCGCCAGCCCGATTCTTCTTCGGCCGCCAGCACCATCCGCGCCACGCCCGTCTTGAGCGGAGCGAGCGACGGCGACGAGTGGCTCTTGCCTTCCGGAAAGGTCAGCAACGTGCCGCCCTCGCGGAGCGCGTCCACGGCCTCCTGGAAGGCGAGCCTGTTGCGGTGAAGCTGGTCGGGATCGTCCTGCGGCCGGAAGAGCGGCAACGTGTCCAGCGAGCGCAACACGCTGCCGAAGATCGGGATATCGAAGAGGGGCGCCTTCGCCAGTATCCGCACGCGCCGGCCCGCCGCCTTCAGCGAGAGCAGCGGGTCCATCAGCATGTTCGGATGGTTGCTCACGATGAACACCGGGCCCTCGGGGAGCTCCGCTCCGCTGCGCTCGACCCGGTAGTAGATGCCGGCCGCCCAGACCGTGGCCTTCGAGACGGCACGACCGATGAGGCCCATCGTCAGTGCGCGTCCGGCTCCAGGAGCTGTACCCGCGCCGTCACCCTCTGATGCTCCGTCATCCCGCCCAGGATGTAGAGGCGAGTGCCGGCGACCGCGAATCCCCGGTGGTCCATGCTGGCGAGCGGTTTCGACGGCCAGGTCTCCCAGGCGCTGCTCTCCACGTTGAACGCGAAGACGGTGCGGGAAGGCGCCGACGGCTCGCCGTCGTATCCGAGCCCGTCATAGTTGTATGGGTTCGTGGTGCCGCCGGCAAAGATCACCCTCGACCCGTAGGCCGCGGCCGCCATCCGGTAGAGCGACGGTCCCGGGTGGGGTGGCAGCTCGCGCCACTCGATCTTCGTCGGGTCGGCCAGATCGATCGCGCCCAGGTACGCCGCGCCGGTGATCCGGTAGCGCGGGCGCGTGGGGAACCGGCGCACGCCGTCTATATAGATGATCGCGTTTCCGGCGATCGTGCCCGAGTGGCCGAACACGCGCGGACCGGGAATCGGCGTCGCCTGCCACCAGGTATCGCTGAAAGGATCGTAGACCTGAACGTTCCTCACGTTGTCGCGGTCGTGCCAGCCGCTGATCAGATAGATCAGCGAGTCGTTCCAGACCCCGGACACGGCGTCGTCCACGGGAACCGGGATCGAGGCACCCGCGCTCCACGAATCGTCCAGCGGATCGTAGATGTCGACGTTGGGGAGCGTCTTCTCGCTGCCGTCCGCCGCCACCGTGTAGCCGCCGAAGAGGTAGATCTTACCGCGCACCGCCTGGGCCGTCGCCGCGATCCGGCCGACGGCGGGCCCCCGGACCTCCGACCACTCGTCGCGCGCTGCGTCGTAGCGGAAGGCCCGGCTATGGATGCCGGAATGGGTCCGAGTGGAGTCGAGGCCCGAGAAGCTGAAGAGGAAGTCCCCGCCCTTCATCGATACGGCAGCCACCGCGTTGTTTGTCACGGGAACGGGCAGGCGCGCAGCTTCGCTCCAGCTTCCGGGCGCCCCCTGCTGCTGATCGGCACCCAGCCGCACCTCACCGGCCGCGCCGCCCGAGGCACCGGCGACCATCGCTCCCAGGACGGCGAGCGCCGCCAGGGACATCCCCACCCAGGCCCGATCGCGGGCGCGGGAACGGGGGCCATGCCTATAAGTGCCCATAAACAAATTACTTAGTGAGCCCGATGCACGGCGGATTCCTTCCCGGTCCGAATTGCGCACTCCTCAGTTGAGTCGCGCCATATCGGTTGCGCAAGTGGCGCCCTCCTCATTGTGACCTGAACGGTGTAACTGTAGGATTGTTGAAGCAGGCGAAGACTCGACCCCGAGGGTGACGCATGACCAGTGTGCAGGATCTCAGAGACGATATAGCCCAGCTGACCCGGAGTTCCGGCGATGGCGCCTCGACGCTCGACGAGCTCGACCTGGAGAGCCTGGCGGGCTTGTTGGAGCGATGCGTGGAGCAACTCGCGGACAGCGGAGACGCGCTGGATGCTGATCTGCGAGGACTGACATGGAATGCGCTCGACGTCGTCCGGCGTCCGGCGGTATTGCAACGGATCAGCGCGAGTGGGACTACCGGCCTGTGGGCCCAGAGGATCCTGTCGGCGATCGAGGCCTCACACCTCACGGTCGGGCCACTATTCAGGCAGCGGGCGCGGACCTACGCCGCAAAAGTCCTGTTCGAGATTCCGACGAGCGCGGGTGGTGAGAGCCTGACCTGGCGTCAGGTTGCGGCCCGCGTGGAAACGATAGCTCGTGGGCTGATCTCGCTCTACCATCCCGAAGAGCCGCCTCGACTAGCCATCCTGTCGGAGAACCGGATCGAGATGGCTCTGCTCGATCTCGCCTGCCTCACGTCGGGTCTGGTAAACGTGATGGTACCCGCGAACGCGACGGACGCGGACGTGGGCTACATCCTGCGGCATGCGAAGGTCGGCACGGTCGTAGTCTCGGGGCCTGAGCAGCTGGAGAAGGTCGAGAAGAACCGGGGTTCGCTGCCGGACCTGAAGCACGTGGTCAGCATCGAGCCGCTGGGCCACGTTACCGGGCGGGTGATGACCCTTCGCGAGGTGGAGGATCGGGCGAGCGCGATTCCGGCTGC
The DNA here is from genome assembly GCA_036475815.1 of Gemmatimonadota bacterium. Lineage (GTDB taxonomy): Bacteria > Gemmatimonadota > Gemmatimonadetes > Palauibacterales > KS3-K002 > JBDHGH01. Next base: position 5,807 of record JAZGAL010000178.1, on the reverse strand, counting down.
GCTGATCGAGGAGAGGTCCAGCGCGGTTCGAATAGGCGACCTGGCCACCGTAATGTACACGTCCGGCACGACGGGCGCGCCAAAGGGGATTCAGTATTCGCATCGGAATCTGGTCTTCAAACGTTTCGCGCGGGCGCTGGCGCTGCCCGAGATCGGGGATCACGACGTTTTCCTTTGCTACCTTCCGCTGTTCCATACGTTTGGCCGTTACCTGGAGATGTTGGGCTGCGTTTTCTGGGGCGCCAAGTACTGCTTCCTGAGGGATCCCTCGGTCGACGCTCTCATCGACCGCATGCGCGGTTACCGGCCCACCGTTTTCATCAGCGTTCCCAGGAAATGGACTCAGCTCTATGAGGCGATCGCGAGGCGGGCCGATCCGCTACATGCGTCGGATGAGGAGATCCGGGAGGCCACACTGCAGGTGACGGGTGGCCGGCTGCGCTGGGGGCTGTCCGCGGCCGGCTATCTCGATCCTGATATCTTTCGCTTCTTCCACGGGCAGGACATTCAGCTGCTCAGTGGCTTTGGAATGAGCGAGGCCACCGGCGGCATCACGATGACGGCTCCATATCAATACAGGGAGAACTCGCTGGGAGTCGCTCTGCCCGGGATAGAGTTGAAGCTCGCCGAGGATGGGGAGCTGTTGATCCGGGGGCCGTACGTGATGATGGGATATCTCGATCCGCCCGACCAAGAGCCATCGTTCGACGAGCAGGGTTGGCTGCACAGCGGCGATCTGATGAGGATGTACGAGGACGGGCATATCCGGCTGGTCGACCGCAAGAAGGAGATCTACAAGAACGTCAAAGGTCAGACGATCGCGCCCCAGCGGATCGAGAATCTGTTCCGTGAGTTCGCGTCGGTCGGCCGTGCTTTCCTGGTGGGAGACCACAAGGAATACAACACGCTCCTCATCTATCCGAACCCGACTTACGAGGAGCTCGACTTCTCCTCGATGACAGCCGAGGACGTGCGCGACCATTTCCGCTCACTGGTGGTGTCGGTCAACAAGTTCGTGGCGCCGTTCGAGAGGATCGTCGATTTCGCGATCATCGATCGAGACCTGGATGCCGACAGAGGCGAGCTGACGCCGAAGGGCACGCCGCGGCGCGGTGTGGTCGTCGAACACTTCGCGGACGTTATCGAGACGCTGTACCGGCGTGCTCATCTCAAGGTAGGCGGAGTCGACCTCACTCTTCCCAACTGGTTGTTCCAGACCCTCGGGCTGACCATACAGGACGTCCGCGTGGATGGAGACACTCTCCTGCTTCCATCCCTCGCGGCCAGCTTGACCGTCAAGCGGGTGGACGAGACATCGTTCAGGGTGGGCTCCTGTCTCTATAGCTGCCAGGCCAGGACTGTGAACCTCGGTGCGCTTCTGGCTACGCCGCGACTCTGGCTCGGCAACGACGAGCTGGTCGCCTTCGCCGCGCTGGAGCTTGACGACCGGCAACGAGCGGGTAGTTCGGCGGAAGCGATCGAATGGCTGGGACACGCCGAGCGTTTCCAACCCACCGCGTCGGACCGCGCAGCGCTGGAGGAGTCTATCCGCCACGCGGAATGGAGCCTGCTGGATCTCCATCAGGCGGCCTGGATGTTGGGCTCGACCGACGAGAAGGCGGCGTTGAACGCCGTCCGCCTGCTCGAGCGCATCGTCGCGGGCAACGAGGAAGGGCCGCTTGCCGAGTCCGCACGCTCGCTCCTCGCCCGCGGCGTCGTAGCAGCCTCCGCGGAAGTGAGACGGCGCGTATTCCAGGCTCTGGTGCCGGTGGAGAGGGAAACGCGCTTCAACGATACGGTCAGAGGATTCCTCACACGGGACCCGCAGTTGCTGGACTCGGAGACGCGTGCCGTACTCTGCGAGCAGGACCTGCCCGAGTCCAAGATCGAGGCGTTCATCAGCCTCGCCTGGGACGCCTGTACGGAATCGGCGGGCGACCGGGAAAGTGAGGCCCTCGCGGGCGCCCTGATAGACTTCCTGGCCGCCTACGGCGGGGCGCACCCCACCCGTTTCCGCAAGATCAGAGCGTTCCTGGTGCGCGCGAGCCTGTTCGGCGGCACTCAGAGTCTGCGTGAGCGGGCCGAGGAAGCGCGGTCCGCTCTCCGAAGCGGGTTCTTCCAGTGGCTCGGGCCGACGCTGAGAGTCGCCGTCGACACGGAAACCAGTCAGGAGTATCGCTGGGAGGACGTGATCGTCTTCGAGGAAGGCATGGACGAGGAGGATCGGCGGCGGCTGCTGTCAGCCATCAAGAACACGCCGTTGCTGAGCGGATCGGTCTTCCTGCTGTATGGAGGCACGGCGATCCGGCTGACCGACATACCGCCCGGCGGGATATGGATCCGCCTGCTGGGATCGCGACACGGCAAGGCGGTATACCGAGCCACCATCCAGACCCGCTCCCAGGACTCTTACGAGCTGGCCGTCAATCTCAACAAGGCCCTTACCCCGGCGCAGGTGCGGGAGGAGATAAACTGGCTGATCCTCTGCGGCGATTCGGACGGCAGGGAGCCCGTGGTGGAAGAGCTCGGCGGATATGTGCCGGAAGGTGATATCTGGACCGAGGAGTTCATTCCCGGCGCCCCGCTGGACCGCGAGATGCGGCGCCTGGCACGGCGTTCGGACGAGGGTCGAGAGGACCTGGCTCAGCTGTGGCCGTTCCTGGCCTGGAGCGCCATGAGCGCGTACGTCGACTTCTGGCAACGGACCGGGAGGCGCTACGAGATCGCGGATCTCAGCACCGCCGACATCGTGGTGCCGACGCATGACTACCACCGAGGATCGCGCATCGTGTCGCTCTCGAGCAGGCGCGAGCATCAAGGCATCCTCGACATGCTTCAGTCGTTCAAGGAAGAGTTCGTCGATTCAGTCGAGCGCGAGTATCCGGCTCTCGAGGGCCTTGTAGGCTGGGACGTAGTCTTCTCATCCCTGCTTGAAGTTCTCGGTGAGCAGGAAGGTCTGGCCACGTATGAGCAGGCGCTGGAAGCGGAGGCGGGCGCGTCCGACGAACTTCGAGCTGCGCTCCGGGAATACGTGTCCACGGTGCGAGGCCGCGGCTTCCTACCGATGCGTCTCTACTTCGCGGCGAAGCGTTATCGTCGGTGGGCGCGACTCAACGAGGACGCGACCCCGCGGGCCCGCGCCAGAACACTGCAGGAGTTTTACGACACCTACGGACTCGACGGGCTGGTCAGTCCGTATCCGGAGGTCAGGCTTCGTTTCTTCCGCGAGACGGTATTCCGTGACGGTTCGCCCGAGCTCACTCAGGGCCTGGACGACCAGATCCGCAAAGTGCGCGCTGGAGAGCTGCGGGAAGGCGAGTTGGCCGGTGCGGTGGCCGACCTACGACAGCGGCTCAAGGTAGAACCCGACGACGACTATTTCCTGGCGCGCATTCCATTCGCCTATCTCCGGCCCGAGGATTCCGTCGACTTTGTGAGCAGCGACCTGGGCGGGGAGTATCAGAGCGAAATCGTGGTCACCCTCGAGGATCTCGACGGCAGTACTTTCCGAGTCCGTCATGTCCTCTTACCCAAGGAGGTGGAGCGGCTGCACCGCTTGTTCCTCGCCGCCCGGCTGGACGTGGGGTTCGGACCCGAGCACAGATATCTTGTCGCCATCAGCGATAGGGAGCAGATCATCGGGGGGCTCTACTATAAGGTGGAGGAGAACGGGATAGTCGCCCACCTGGAGAAGATCGTGGTGGCCGAGCGATATCGGAGGAGGGGTGTGGCGGACGGCTTGATGCGGCAGTTGTTCAATCGGTTGCGTGCCGCTGGGGTCAAGACGCTGACCACGGGGTTCTTCCGACCGGAATACTTCTACTCATACGGCTTCAAGATCGAGCGCCGCTACGCGGGGCTAGCCAAGGAGTTGGATGAGGACTCGTCAGGGTCGGGCGTGAACTGAAGTCGGGTGGCCGCCCCCGATTTGAGAGAGCGATAGCACCTATCGTTAGCAACAAAATCGGCATTTCCACTTCCGCCCCACGCCGTGGCAGATCGTCCCCTGCGACTCGGCCGGCGCCGGCGAGCCGGAGGGTGATCAGCCTGCTACCAAGCCCGCTTCCAGCGGGGCCTGCGGGCATGACTTATGCGTTTTTGATTCAGGTCCTCGTACGCCAGATGCACTAACTGCGGCCTTTCCAGCCGCCGAGTCGCACGCCCGGGCTCGGGGCGATTGGCTCGATGAGGGCGCCCGCTAAAGGAGGCAATGATGTCGTTACAGGAGAAACTCCAGAAGAAGATCGAGGCCTGGCGGCCGCGGACCACCCGGCTGCTGAAGGAGCATGGTGCCGTGAAGGTCGGCGAGGTCACGATCGCCCAGGCGATCGGCGGTGCCCGCGGCGTTAGATGTCTGGTCACAGACACCTCATACCTCGACCCGAACGAAGGCATCCGTTTCCGCGGTTACACGATCCCGGAGACGCTGGAAGCGCTGCCCAAGGTCCCCGGCGCCGAGATGCCGTACGTCGAGGGGCACATCTGGCTGCTGCTGACCGGCGACATCCCGACCGAGAAGGAAGTCAAAGAGCTGGCCGCGGATCTCAGCAAGAGAAGCGCGGTGCCCCCGTACGTCTGGGATGTGCTCCACGCCATGCCGGCTGACACGCACCCGATGACCATGTTCTCGGCGGCGATTCTGTCGATGCAGCGTGAGTCCGTATACGTTCAGGCCTACCAGAAGGGGCTGGGCAAGATGGACCAGTGGCAGCCCACTCTCGAGGACGCCCTGAACCTCTGGGCCCGGCTGCCACAGATCGGTGCCTTCATCTACCGCTTGAAATATTGTGATGACAAGCAGATCGATCCGGATCCCACGCTCGACATGGGCGGCAATTTCGCCCACATGATAGGGTTCGAGAAACCGTACGACGACGTCGCGCGGCTATACTTCCTGCTCCACTCGGACCACGAGAGCGGCAACGTCAGCGCTCACGCGGGCCACCTGGTGGCTAGCGCGCTGTCCGATCCCTACTACGCGACCTCCGCCATGGTGAACGGCCTGGCCGGCCCGTTACACGGTTTGGCGAACCAGGAGGTGCTGCGCTGGATCCAGGGAGTGATGGACGGCATGGGTGGCAAGATTCCCAGCGAAGAAGAGATGAAGGAGTTCGTGTGGAAGACGCTGAACTCGGGCCAGGTCATTCCGGGCTTCGGCCACGCGGTGCTTCGCAAGACGGACCCGCGCTACGCCGAGCAGCGCAACTTCTGCCTCAAGCACCTGCCGGACGACCCGATCTTCAAGTACGTAGACTTGCTCTACAAGGTCGTCCCGCCGATCCTGGAGGAGCAGGGCAAGGCGAAGAATCCATGGCCGAACGTCGACGCGCAGTCCGGCGTCATCCAGTGGTACTACGGCCTGCGCGAGTACGACTTCTACACCGTTCTGTTCTCCATCGGTCGTGCGCTCGGGGTTCTATCCAACATCGTATGGGACCGTGCCCTCGGCTATCCGATCGAGCGGCCGAAGTCGGTGACTACCGCTATGTTGGAGGAGACTGCCGGCATCAAGAGTTAGCCTGACCAACCTGGAGAACCGCTCCGGGCTCGACACGTCGGGCCTGGAGCGGTTTCTTTTCGTCTGCAAGCCGGGTCAGTTCTGCTCGAGGGCACCGTAGACCCGTGGCTGGAACCAGTTTCCCTGACCTTCTCTCAGCGTCTGCAGCGCATCCACCTCCGAGTGCGCCTGGCGGTGCGCGCGCTGTTCAGTGAGTGAGATGAACATCTCCGCCAGTCCAACCACCTGGCCGCCCAATGGGATCTCCGGTTCTTTCAGCCCGCGCGGGTAGCCGGACCCGTCAAGCCGC
>JAZGAL010000177.1:0-27281 GCA_036475815.1 Gemmatimonadota bacterium | reverse complement strand
GCGTCCTTCATCCGTGGGTCGGCTTCTTCATCATGCCGCTCTTCGCCTTCGCCAACGCCGGCGTACCGATCGAGCTCTCGGATTTCGCCGATCCCATCGCGCAGGCTGTGGCCGCCGGTCTCGTCGTTGGGAAACCTCTTGGAATCGTGCTGTTCAGCCTGCTCGCTATCCGCGTTGGTCTGGCAAAGCTGCCGGATGGAGTGGGCTGGGGGATCCTGACCGGCGGCGGGTTCTTGGCAGGGATCGGATTCACCATGGCGCTTTTCATCGCCGGGTTGGCGCTCGATGGCGATGTGCTGGAAGCGGCCAAGGTCGGGGTGCTCGGTGCGTCGGCGGTCGCTGCGACTATCGGGATGGTGCTGCTCGGTTGGTTACTGCCCAAACCCGGCACCGAGCGAACGACAAGATTGCGCAAAGGGATGGGCAACTGATATGAGACCGATCCTCGCTGGGGTGACGGCCCTTCTTGTCGCGGCCTGCGCGACGCCTGGCGCGGACGTGGAAGTTCAGCCGCTGGTCGACGCGGCGTGGCTCAACGACAATCTCGATGCGGTGGTCGTGCTGGACATCCGCAGCGGCCGCGCCGAAAACCAGGACCCCTATGCAAGCGGACATGTTCCCGGCGCAATCCATTCCGGCTACGGCCAGGATCCCTGGCGCGTGACGCGCGACGGCGTACCGGGCATGCTGCCGCCGGTTGAGGACCTCGAGCAATTGATTGGCGGCCTCGGCATCTCGAACGATGACTATGTGGTGATCGTGCCGGCGGGCACGTCCGCAGGCGAGTTCGGAACAGCCACGCGCGTGTACTGGGAGTTCAAGGTGCTTGGACACCAGAGGGTTTCGATCCTGAACGGCGGGTATGGAACATGGGAAGAGGCCGGCTATCCCATTGCCACCGAGCCGGTCGACCTGAGGCCGGTGACCTACACCGCGGACTATCAGCCGCAACTCGTGGCGAGTCAGGAGGACGTCATCGCTGCGCTGGATGATGGCACGCCCTTGATCGACGCGCGTTCAGTTAACTACTACGAGGGAGAGGCGAAGAGCCGCGCCGCCGCCCGCTACGGCACCATCCACAGGGCGAAGAACGTCCCTCAGGACAGGCTGACGGTGGACAATGGCGGGACCTTCATTGATGCCGACGTCGCCGTGTCCTTCTGGGACGAGGCCGGCGTCCCCACCGACGGTGAGCAGATCACGTTCTGCAACACCGGCCACCTTGCATCGCTGGCCTGGTTCGCCGCGTACGAGGTGCTGGGCAACAAGGAAGCCAAACTGTACGACGGGTCGCTCGCGGAGTGGTCGGCTGATCCCGACAGACCGATGGACAACACGGAGAACCCAAACCGCGAGTAGGTCGCGTTGCAGTTGGTGAAGTCGGAGCGAGCCACTCGTCCCACGGTTGGTAGAAAGCGCCGTGTCGTTTGCCGGTCCGAATCAGAACCTCTCGCTGTTCCTCGATGTCGGGTGATCTCGCGCAGAGCGGCTCACAGGAAACGCCAATCAGCCCCCCCTTCGAGAACCCCACCACGGAGATTCTGGCCACGGGCACACCTGCCACCAGAAGTTGGCGGACCTGCTGCGCCACCTTCCCGCCGTAGACCCACACCTCGGTGTGCGGAGGTCGAGCTTCGCTGCGTTGAGATCGATGGAGTCCGGGACCTGGGAATAGATGGCACCGTCTTGGCCCCTCGACGGTGCGGCGAGTCCCGCAACCAGTAGAAGGAACAGCGATAAGTATCTCAGCGGCATCCGGCTGAAACCAGGAGGCCCTTCTCGAGGTCGGTGAGCGGGGCAGGGTAGTTGCCCGTGAAGCACGCGTCGCAGTAGGGCCCGAACTCCTCGACCGCAGCGAGCATACCCTCCAGCGACAGATAGCCGATGGAGTTGACGCCGAGGTACTCGCGGATCTCTTCCGCGTTCCGGTTTGCGGCGAGCAGCTCTTCCCTCGTGGGCATATCGATGCCGTAGAAGCACGGATACCGAATGGGCGGTGAGCCGATGCGGAAGTGGATCTCCTTCGCGCGTGCCTCCCGGATCATCGAGACCAGGCCGCGACTCGTGGTCCCGCGGACCAGCGAGTCGTCCACCACGATCACTCGCTTACCGTCGATGACCTCGCGGACGGGGTTGTACTTGACGCGCACATTGAAGTCGCGGTCGCGCTGAAGCGGCTGGATGAAAGTGCGCCCGATGTAGTGATTGCGAATGAGCGCCAACTCCAACGGCAGGCCGGACTCCTCGGCATAGCCGAGAGCCGCCGAATTCGAGGAATCGGGCACCGCGAAAACGGCGTCCGCATCCACCGGATGCTCGCGGGCGAGCTGGCGTCCGAAGGCGCGCCGTGCCGCGTCTACGGTGCAGCCCCAGATGCGCGAGTCTGGGCGCGCGAAATAAACGAGCTCGAAGATGCACGCCGCCGGCGCTTCCGGCACGAGGCGCGGCAGTTCCTCGATCGCACCGTCCCGGATCTTCAGCACTTCGCCGGGGTCGATGTCACGAATGTAGTCGGCCTCGATGAGGTCGAGGGCGCAGGTCTCCGAAGCGACGACAATGCCCGGGCCCTTCTGGCCCAGGACGAGCGGCCTGAATCCGCGGGGATCGCGCGCCACGTAGATGGTGTCGTTCACCAGGATCGCGAGACAGAAGGCGCCTTCGATCTGGCCCAGCGCCTCCAGCACCTGCTGGTCGGGGTGCGGCTGCTGGGAGCGGGCGATGAGGTGGACGATGACCTCCGAGTCCATGGACGACTGGAAGATCGCCCCCTCCGCCACCAACCGTTCCCGGAGCTCGATGGCGTTGGTCAGGTTACCGTTGTGAGAGAGAGCCAGGGTGCCGTCGCGATAGTTGACCAGCGCCGGCTGGGCATTGCGCAACTCCGACTCCCCGGCGGTCGAGTAGCGGGCATGGCCTATGGCTATAGAGCCCGGCAGCTCGAGGATGTTCTCGTTCTTGATCGCCTCGGCGACGAGCCCCATCCCCTTATGGATATGGGCCTGACCTTCGTCGTCGACTGAGACGATTCCAGCCGATTCCTGGCCCCGGTGCTGAAGGGCGTAAAGCCCCAGGAAAGTCAGCTCCGCCGCCGCATCGTGGCCGGAGATGGCAAGAACGCCGCACTCCTCACGGAGTGACTTCTCCATCACAGGCAGCTGTTTGTATACGGAAGCCATCGCGCTTTGGTCCCAGTTAGGAGAACCTAAGCATAACTCGATGAGTTCTCCTCATCCAGCCCTGGGGGGAGGGAGGGGAGGGGAGAAGTAATCACTAATCACTAATCAGCGCACCGCGGAGGTGTCGGCCTTTGCCGTGTCGGTCCGCTCCTCTATCGGCTGTGGCACCGGCACCTGGGCCGGCCGGACCTCCACGCCCTCCACCGCGGCGGGCACCTGCAGCCGCTCGCCGCCGGGAGTGGGCCTCGGGATCACGCCTTTCGGCGAGGAGCTCTCGCCGTTATAGCCGCGCCAGGGAGCGCGAAGCACGGCGTCCACGACCTGGCCGCTCTGGAAGAAGACGGTGTCGGGGAAACCGCATTCCTCCTCGCACCCGTTGTCGTAGAAATAGAAGGTGAATTGCTCGTAAGAGCTGATGCCCTGCGGCTCTCCGAAGACCAGCTTCACCTGGTCCACGTTCATGCCGGGCTCGATGATCTGCGTCTCCTGTGCTTTCGCTGCGCCGACCAGCACCAGGATGGCTGCCAGCGCGGTCGCGCGCCGCCCCGTTCTCTTGAGGCCCATACTGTTCCCCCTCTCGTTCGCTTCACGGCTGGGCTGCCGTCAGTCTGCTTCCCCGGGATCCAAGTCCGCTTCCGACTCCTCCGGCTCAAAGCGGCCGGTCCAGTGCGGCTGCATGTCCTCGTACTCCAGATCCCGCGTCTCTGTTTCCTCGGCGCTGAGCTCCTCGCTCAGCGGGTCGCGTTCCGGCAGGCGATCGAGCAGTCCCAGCGCCACCGTTACCACGACACCGTAGGTGATGTAGGTCAGTCCGACAGGGAAGACGACCAACTGGGGATTCCAGACCAAAAGCGCCACGCAACCCAAGACGAACGCGATGCCCACCCGTCCCCTGGTGGTCCGGGCGCTGAGTCGGGGGATAGCCGGATAGATGACGTGGCTGAGCATCAGCCCCGCCAATACAATCATATAAGCTCCGAGGAGCTGTGTCCACGGCCAGTCACCGAGGTACTGGTTGAACAAGGGCGTTTGGCTGAAGGGGTAGAACGAGGCGAGGGCGATGCCGGCCGACGGGGAAGGAAGCCCGTGAAAGTGCAGCCGGGCTTCACCGCCCTGTTCGATATTGAAACGGGCCAGACGCACAGCCACGGCGGCGACGTAGATGTAGGACATCGTCCAACCCCAGTCCCCGCCCTCGAGCATCAACTTGTACGTGAGCAGGGCGGGCGCCACGCCGAAGCTCACCAGGTCGACCAACGAGTCGAGCTCCACGCCGAAAGGCGATCCTATCCGAACGATCCGGGCGATGCGGCCGTCGAGGGCGTCGGCGACGCCAGCGATGAAGATGAGCCAGGCGGCCAGGCTGTAGTCTCCGCGCAAGGCGGCGATGATCGCCCAAAAGCCAAAGAAAAGATTACCGAGGGTGAACGCGTTGGGGAGGATGACGATTCCCCGGCGGCGCCCGCGGGCGGCCGCCCGGGTATTCTTGATCATTCAGAGTCCTCCGACCCGTCAGCCAGGTGGGCGAGCACGGTTATGCCACCAACAGCGCGTTCTCCTACCTTGACGTCGGGGACCGCCTCTATCGGCAAGTAGACATCGACGCGGGAGCCGAAGCGGATGAGCCCCATGCGATCGCCTTGCTCGACGGTGTCACCGATCTCCGCGTAGGTGACGATCCGCTTCGCCGCCATCCCGGCTATCTGGTTCACCAGGATCGGATGACCGTTGGCATCGATGCCCGTCGATGCTCTCTCGTTGAAATCGCTGGCCGATTTGCGCCAGGCAGGCTCGAACTTGCCGGGCTCATAATCCCGGTGCTGCACATCGCCGGACACGGGATATCGGTTTATGTGCACATCGAACAGCGACAGGAAGATCGAGATCCGCAGCGCCTGACCATTGAGGTACGACGACTCCTCTAAGACGCTGATGTCGATGACTTTGCCGTCTGCGGGTGCGACGACGAGATCCAGGCCCCTGGGGCCCTGCCGCTCGGGGTCGCGGAAGAACACCACAACGGCGATAGCCAGAATCGAAAGGGCCGTGGAAATGACCCACAGCGTGATACCACCCTTGAGGGCGGCAGCATCGAGCAGGACCACGGCTGGAACCGCAGTGCTGATAATGAACGGATAGCCCTCCCGGGCCACTGGCACTCTCATACTGAGACTAAGTAACTAATGTTAAGGCCCTTCGGGCAAGGGCTCCCCGGTGATCAGCTCATAGGCCTTCAGATAACGCTTCGACGTGCTGTCCACCACCTCCGGCGGCAAAACAGGCGGCGGTGGCTGTTTGTTCCACTCGCCTTTAGCTACCAGCTCGTCCAGGTAGTCGCGCACCGGCTGCTTGTCGAAGGATTGCTGGCTGCGCCCCGGCTCGTACTGATCGACGAGCCAGAACCGGGACGAGTCCGGCGTCAGGATTTCGTCGATCAGAAGTATCTCGCCTGCCTCGCCGACGCCGAACTCGAACTTGGTGTCGGCGAGGATGACGCCACCCTCGTGAGCTATTGCGCGGGCGCGCTGGTACAGCTTGAGGCTGATGTCGCGCAGGGTATTGGCGACGGCCGTACCGAGGACGCCCCTCACCTGTTCGAACGTGATGTTCTCGTCATGACCCTCGCTGGCCTTGGTGGCCGGCGAGAAGATCGGCGGATCGAGACGTTGCGCCTGCACCAGCCCCTTCGGCAGCGGTTCGCCGGCCAGCGTGCCGCTCGCCTTGTACTCCTTCCAGGCAGAGCCCGTGATGTAGCCTCGCACGACGCACTCGACGGGGAAGGGCTGGGTCCTGCGTACCAGCATGGACCGGCCTTCCCACCGATCGCGACTCGCAGCGAGTGACGGTTTGCGGGCGATGATCTCGTCGGCATCGGTCGTTATCAGATGGTCGACCACGATGTCGCGGGTGCGCTCGAACCACCAGCGCGAGAGCTGGGTGAGCACCCTTCCCTTATAGGGGATCGGCTCGTTCATCACCACGTCGTGGGCGCTGAGCCGGTCCGTTGCCACCAGCAACAGGTCTCCGTTCAGCTCATAGACTTCACGAACCTTGCCCTCCATGAAGAGCGGCAAGTCCAGCTCGATCTTGCTTAGCGGTTTTGGCATCTGTGGTTTTCGTGCTCGAGTGTTCAGCCTATCGTTGGCACTCTAGTTCATGAGTTAGACCTTGAGCGTCGGGCTGATCGCTTCGATCTCGCCTTTGTACCGGTCGAGAAGCGGATCGACCCGGTCGGCGGTGAACCGGTCGACCTGTTCAGGTGCCCGGCCGACCATCGCCGCCGGGCTCAGCATGCGCTCCAGCTCTTCCCGATCGACGCCGATCGCCGGGTCGCCGGCCAGTCGCTCCACCATATCGTTCGGTTCACCGCGGCTCACACGTTCGGCCGCTGCGATGGCGTGCCGGCGGATCCGTTCGTGAAGCTCCTGGCGATCACCACCGCGGTTGGCGGCATACAGAAGTACCGGCTCCGCCGCCAGGTACGGCATCTGCTCCTGTAAACGGCGGGCCGCCACCTCTGGATAGACGACCAGCCCCGCAGCGATGTTGTGGGCGAGCAACAGCGCGGCGTCCGTTGCCAGATACGCCTCCGGCACGGCGATGCGCTTGTTGGCCGAGTCATCCAGGCTGCGCTCCAGCCACTGTGTCGCGGCGGTGATCGCGGGATCCAGTGACAGGAGAATCACGTGGCGCGCCAGAGCGTTGATGCGCTCCGAGCGCATCGGATTGCGCTTGTGCGGCATGGCGCTGGATCCCACCTGGGCTTTGCCGAAGGGCTCCTGCAGCACGCCGAAGTTCTGAAGCAGGCGCACATCGTTTGCGAACTTCGAGACCGACTGGGCGATGTCGGAGAGGATGCCGAGCAGTGACGCGTCCACTTTGCGCGTGTAGGTCTGCGAGCTGACGCCGTACGTTTCCTCGAAACCCATCTTCTCCATGATGATCTGGTTCAGCCGGTCAACCTTCCCGCCGTCACCGTTGAAGAGGATGAGGAACGAGGCCTCGGTCCCGGTAGCGCCCTTTGCGCCTCTGAAGCGCAACCTGCCGAGCTGGAACTCCAGCGCTTCGAGGTCGAGCATCAAGTCCTGCATCCACAGCGTGATGCGCTTGCCGATCGTAGTCGGCTGCGCCGGCTGCAGGTGAGTATAGCCGACGGTGGCCACGTCGCGGTGATTGAGCGCCTGCTCCCGCAGCGCCGCGATCAGGCTCAGGATCCTGCGGCGGATCAGTACCAGCGCCTCCCTGTGTTGGATCAGGTCGGCGTTGTCCATCACGAAGGCCGATGTCGCGCCCAGATGAATCACGCCGCGCGCTTGCGGCGCCACCTCGCCGAAAGCGTGAATGTGTGCCATGACTTCGTGGCGCAGCTCCAGCTCGATCTGGGCGATCCGCTCGAGGTCGATCTCGTCGATGCCGGCCCGCATCGCATCGATGGCTTCCTGGCTGATGTCGAGCCCCAGCTCACGCTCCGCGTCGGCCAACGCGATCCAGAGCTCGCGCCAGATGCGGGCGCGGTGGCGGGGCCCGAAGATGCCGGCCATCTCGGGCGACGCGTAGCGCGTGATGAGTGGGTTCTGGTAGCTGTCCGTCGTCACCCCGGTCATGCCCCCTCTAATCGACTCGGAAGTAAGTCCGCCACAGGACGCCGTCTCGCTCGTAGATCAGTCTCACGTTGGCGCCCCTGCTGGCCAGGTATTCCATGATCTCCGCCACGTCTTGCGCGCTCTCCACCCGGGTGCGATTGATCTGAACGATGAGGTCGCCGACCTCCATGCCCGTTACCCGCGTGACCTGTTCGGAAACGTCGAGGATCAAAGCGCCGTGGCTGCTACGGAGACCCCGCTCGGCCTGGATCGCAGGGGTAAGCGTGGTCAGCTCGAGTCCTTCGAGCACCTCGACTCGCGCGGCGCCCACGGAAGGCAGGTCCTCCACGCTCAAGGTGACATCGCGCTCTCTGCCCAGGCTATCCCGGACCGTGAGGCTGATCGTCTCGCCGGGCGAAGCGTCCAGTAGCTCCGCCTCCCAGTCAAGATGCGACTTCACCGGCCGCCCCTGTACCGCGACCAGCTCCATGCCCTCCACCAGACTGGCTTGCTCAGCGGGCGAGCCGGGCACGACCCGCATGATCTGCGCGCCGCGGCGACGGCCCGTGCGGTCACTCTCTGCGGGACCCACGTCGATGCCGACCCAGGGTCGGCGCACTTTGCCCGTCGTGCGTAGCTGTTCGGCTATGCGCAGGGCACGATTGATTGGAATAGCGAATCCGAGGCCCTGTGAGCCGCCCGAGCGTGAGAAAATCGCCGAGTTGACCCCGATCACCTGGCCCTCGGCGTTCACCAGCGGGCCGCCGGAATTGCCGGGGTTGATCGAGGCGTCGGTCTGAATCATGTCGGCGTAGATCGTCTCGCCCTCTCCGCTGCCGCCGAAAGCCGACGGCAGAATGTGGCGGCCGACTCCCGAAATGACTCCGACGGTGACGGTGGGCTCCACATTGGAGAGCAGATACCCGAACGGGTTGCCGATGGCGATGGCCGGCTCGCCGGTCACCAGGCTGTCGGAGTCGCCGAACTCCGGGACAGGGATCTCCGCGTCTACCTTGAGGAGCGCCACATCCGCAAGCTCGTCGGTGCCGACCAGCTCTGCCGGGTAGTCGTTGCCGTCGACCGTGGCAACAACGATCTCGATCGCTCCCTGGACGACATGAGCGTTGGTGAGAACGTAGCCGCCGGGTGCGATGGCGAATCCGGACCCCAGGCTGGCGACCTCCCGCTCGTAACCGAAAGGGCTGAGGTCCCAAAACGAACGCGGGCCCACTCGTTCGCGGCGGACCACATTGATGCTCGCGACCGATGGGATAACCCTGTGAGCCGCCTCGACGGTGGGCGTCTGTCGAGCGGCTGAAAGGCGTGTGGAAACACGCGACTGCGTGTTCACCTCGCCTGCCTGGACCTCGGAGCTTGGGGCTGGCGAGTCAGCGATCGGCGAAACCGGCGAATCGTCCGCCCCGTTCAGGAAAGCCCGGGGCCCGAACACTATCAGGCCCAGCACCACCAGAGCGGCGGCGAAGCCGCCCAGCCAGCCGGCGATGAACGCGGCGCGCGGTCGGCGATTCTGGCGCGACGTCTCTATGCCTTCGCCTCCTCCATGCTCGGCACCTCGATCTTCGCCTTCTCCGCGTCTTCGAGGAACGCCTCGATTCCGCGATCGGTTAGCGGGTGGTTCAGAAGCTTCCAAAGAACGGCCGGCGGCACCGTCGCGATGTCCGCGCCGATCATCGCTGCCTCGACGAAGTGGAGCGGGTGGCGAATGGAGGCGACGAGGATTTCGGTGTTGAAGCCGTAGTTATCATAGATCTCGCGGATCTGGGCGATCAGCTCCATCCCCTGGTGGGAGATGTCGTCGAGCCGGCCGATGAACGGCGAGATGAACGTCGCTCCCGCTTTGGCTGCGAGGAGCGCCTGCGAGGGCGAGAAGCAGAGGGTGACGTTCACTCCGATCCCTTCGGCGCGGAGCCGCTTGCAGGCTACGAGCCCCTCCTCGGTGAGCGGGACCTTGATCACCACGTTGTCGCCAAAGCGGGCCAGGTCCTGGCCTTGTGAGACCATCCCATCGGCGTCCAGAGCCAGCACCTCGAGGCTCACAGGCCCGTCGACGGCGTCGGCGACTTCTTTCATGTAGTCAGCCACGTTGGCGGTGCCGATGACCTTCGCCATCAGCGACGGGTTGGTCGTGACGCCGTCGATCAGCCCGGCCCGGGCGGCCCGGCGAATTTCCTGGAGATCGGCTGTGTCGATAAAGATCTTCATTCGTAATCCCCCTTGTCCGGATCCTCTTTACTATAGTCCACGCGTGCCAAAAACAAACCCTGCGCCGGCGCGGGCGCGGCAGCGCGCAGGCCCGGCTCACCTCGCAGCAGCCCGGCGATCTCGTCCACCGGTCTCAGACACTGGCCGATCTCGGCGAACGTTCCCACCAGATAGCGGACCATATGGTGAAGGAAGCGGTCCGCCGTGATCTCGAGTTCCAGTCTGCCGTCCTCTGTTGTTGAGTAGCGCCAATCGGCTGACCGGATTCTGCAACGTGCGCCCCGCTCCGGCTGTCCCGACTTGGCGAAGGCGCTGAAATCGTGGTCGCCGATCAAGGAACCCGCCGCTTCCTGTAGCCGTTTCCTGTCCAGGGCGTGCCCCAGCGGCCAGCACCACGGAGCCTGGAAGGGCGACCGCGATTCCGGGGTGACGCCGACTCTGTACAGGTAGGTTCGCGAAACCGCGTCGTAGCGCGGATGGAAAGAGAGGTCGGCCGGCTCCGCAGAGGCGATCCAGAGGTCAGGCGGCGCCAACGCGTTCAACGCCCGCCGCAGCTCTTCTGCATCGAAGCGCTCCGGGATCAATGCGCTGGCGACCTGGCCGGTGGCGTGGACGCCTCGGTCGGTACGGCCGGCGGCCGTAAGCTTGGCCGATACGTCGCCGCAGATGCGGCCCAACAAAGCCGAAAGTTCACCCTGCACTGTGCGCTGGTTGCTTTGAGACTGCCAGCCGTAGAAATTCCGGCCTTCATAGTGCAAGACGAGCTTCACTCGCCAAAGTCCAACGTGGTGCCCTGATTGCGCCACGGCGGCAACTTACCAGAGGTTTGTCAGGCGTGTCAAGTAATCCCGACGCCCTGTCGCAGGCAATCCGCAAGCTGGCGCTTCGACAGGATCTCAGCGCGGAGGAGACCGAGGCGGCCTTCACGGTCGTGATGGACGGTCGCGCCTCCGAGACGCAGATAAGCGCTCTGCTCATGGGCCTCCGGGCGAAAGGCGAGACAGCGGACGAGGTGGCCGGCGGCGTGCGGGCGCTGCAGAATGCGATGGTGGAGGTGACGGTGCCCGATCCGGACGCCGTGGTCGATACGTGCGGCACCGGCGGGGGCTCTCTGACGACATTCAACATCTCAACGGCGGCGGCGTTCGTGCTCGCGGGGGGCGGTGTCCGCGTCGCCAAGCACGGCAACCGCTCGTTCAGCTCCCGCTGTGGCAGCGCCGACGTCCTGGAGGCCCTCGGCGTCAACGTTTCGCTGACGCCGGAAAAGATGGCGGACGTGATGGAGCGCGTCGGACTGACCTTCATGTTCGCCCCCGCCCTCCATCCTGCGATGAAGCACGTGGCTCCGGTTCGTCGTGCGCTTGGCGTGCCGACGATCATGAACGTGCTGGGCCCGCTTACGAACCCGGCTCGGGCGCGGCGCCAGGTCGTGGGCGTGTCTCATCCAGGGCTCCTGCGCCTGGTGGCGGAGGCGCTGCAGAGGCTCGGTCACATCCGCGGCATGGTCGTGCACGGGGTGCCGGGCATGGATGAGCTCTCGCCGCTCGGATCCACCGAGGTCGTGATCCTGGAGGAGGGTGAGCTGCAGGCGATGACATTCGACGCGGCGGCGGAACTGGGCTGGAACGACATGGACGCCTCAGAACTCGCCGGAGCCCGGCCGGAGGAGAATGCCCGGATCATTCAGGAGGTGCTGTCGGGTGACGGCGCGCGTGCTGCACGCGCGGCGGTGGCTCTCAACGCGGCGGCGGGGTTCTACGTTGCTGGCCGGGTGGATGCCCTCGATGAGGGACTTGCCTTGGCGGAGTCTGTGCTGGATGAGAAAACCGGACTCGACGTACTCGAGAAGCTCCGACAGGCCACGACGCCGGCGGAGTAACGTCCCGCTAGTACCTGCGGATCACGCCGATCACCACCCCGCGCACCGTGACATCCGACTCGTCGTAGTACTGCGGGGCGTGGGTGTCGTTTGACGGCTGCAGGCGGATGCGGCCATCGCTCTCGCGGTAGAAGCGCTTCACCGTCGCCGACTCCCCGTTCAGCAGCGCGATGACCATTTCACCGTTCTCGGCGACCGCGCGACCGTCCACGACGACGCAGTCCCCGTCACGGATTTGGTCGTCGATCATCGAGTTGCCGCGCACCCGCAGCACGAAGTGGGGGCCATGGCCGGTCAGCATGTCCTCGGGGACGCAGACCGATTCGTCCTGCTCGATCGCTTCGATCGGTGAGCCAGCGGCGACGCGGCCGAGCAAGGGGAGAGCGGAGGCTGCCGCACGGGGATGAACGGCCTCGAGTGGCTCCACCGAGCGGCTTTCATTGTAGTTCCTGCGGATGTAACCTTTCCTCTCGAGGTTCGAGAGGTGCTCGTGCACCGTCGCTAAGGACCGGTAGCCGAAGAACTTGGCTATCTCTTCGAAGCTCGGTGAGTATCCTTGGCTCTGTATGAAGCTCTCGATGAAATCGAGGATCTCTCGCTGCCGCTTCGTGAGCGCCATGACGCCTCCAGGTTGTCTCTGATCCGTGCCATCGGGCGATCCGTGCCGCCGGGCGCGCAGCGGCATACCGAACAGGAGCCGAACGTACAATACCCGACAATGCACCGAAGCGCAACCCCGGGCGCGGGCTCTCGAGACTCGGAAGCCGCTCAGTGACCGCCGACTATCTGGCCGGAATTCTCCGGCGCAAGCGGGAGGAGATCGCCATCCTGAAGTCCCGGGCGCGGGGCCTGAGGGCGGCTGCGGCCAACGCGCCGCCGGCGCGACCCTGGGCGGATGCGTTGCGTCGTTCCGAGCGGGTCGCGCTGATCGCCGAGCTCAAGCGGCGGGCGCCGTCAGCGGGGTCGCTTTGCCCGGAGCTGGACCCGCCGGCGCTGGCCCGCACGTATGAAGAAGCGGGCGCCGCAGCGCTCTCGGTACTCACCGACGGCGATTTCGATGGGAAGCTGCAGGACCTGGAGCGGGCCCGCAGCGCGGTCTCGTTGCCGGCGCTTCGCAAGGACTTCATACTCGACCCCGTTCAGATCCACGAGTCGCGGGCCGCCGGCGCCGATGCCGTTCTGCTCATCGTTCGGTCGTTGCCCGGCGACGAGTTGGAGGACTTGCTCGCCGCCGCGGCGGAGGCGGGCATGGGGGCGCTGGTCGAGGTCCACGACGATGAAGAGCTGGGCCGGGCGCTGGCGGCGAACGCGCAAGTCGTCGGTATCAACAACCGTGATCTCGCGACGCTGAGTACCGACCTCGAGGTCGCGCATCGACTGGCGAGCTTGGTGCCGCCGGACCGTATTCTGGTAGCCGAGAGCGGCATCGTCTCAGCAGAGCAGGTGAGAGAACTCGGCGCTCTGGGAGTGGACGCGGTGTTGGTCGGCCGCGCCCTGGTGTCGGACCCCGATCCGGGACGCCTGGCTGGTGAGCTGGCGGCGCAACCGAAGCGGGAACGGTCGTGACCGTCGAGGCGAAGATTTGCGGGCTGGTGCGGCCGGAAGACGCCCGGTACGCTGACGAGGCGGGCGCCGACTACCTTGGCGTGGTGTTCGCGCCGGGCCCGCGCCGGCGAGACGAACAGCAGGCTCGCCGGATCTGGAGGAACACCGAGGCGAAGAGGGTCGGTGTATTCGTGGATGCATCCGAGGAACAGGTGGTGAAACTTGCCCATGACGTCGGCCTGTCGGCCGTCCAGCTCCACGGCTCCGAGGGCCGGGACTACTGCCGACGCGTCGGGGACGCGGGAGAATGGGCCGTGTGGAAGGCGGTACGTATTGGTGGCTCGACCCCGCTCGAGTCGGCGCTCGAGCGCTATGCCGCGGTCGTGGACGGGATACTGTTGGAGGGCTTCAGCAGGCGGGGACACGGTGGTGTAGGAGCCCGCTTCGACTGGTCTCTGGCTTCAGAGGTGCGGGGCGTCTGGCCGCAGGGGGTGTGCCTCATCCTGGCGGGAGGGCTGAACCCGGGGAACGTGGCGGAGGCGATCGAGCGGTTTCGCCCCAACGTTGTGGACGTGAGCTCCGGCGTGGAGACGGCGCCCGCGGTGAAGAGCCGGGATGCGCTGAGGGCGTTTGTGCGGGTTGTAAAGGGTTCGGGTTGAGCGTTCGATTCAGTCCAATAATTCACGTTCCACGTTCAGCTCGGAGAACCCTGACAGACAGAGAGCAAGACATGATGGCCCAAGAACCGACCACCGACATTCCAAGCCGTTTCGGGCCGTACGGCGGTCGCTACGTACCGGAGACGCTCATCGCGGCGCTGGACGAGCTGCGCGTTGCCTTCGCGGACGCCACGGCGGACGACTCGTTCGCGGCGGAGCTGGATGCGCTGCTGCGCGACTATGCCGGTCGCCCGAGCCCGCTGACCCTGGCGGAGCGACTCGGCGCCGAGCTGGGCGGCGTGACCCTCTACCTCAAGCGTGAAGACCTCAACCACACCGGCGCCCACAAGATCAACAACACCCTGGGGCAGGCGCTCTTGGCCAGGCGTATGGGCAAGAAGCGGCTGATCGCCGAGACCGGGGCGGGGCAGCACGGTGTGGCGACGGCGACGGTGGCGGCCCTCTTCGGCCTGGAATGCTCGGTTTATATGGGCGAGCGGGATATGGAGCGGCAGGCGCTGAACGTGTTCCGCATGGAGCTCATGGGGGCTGCGGTCCACCCGGTGCGGTCGGGCAGCCGGACGCTGAAAGACGCCACCAGCGAGGCGATTCGCGATTGGGTGACGAATGTGGGGGAAACACACTATATTATTGGGTCAGTGGTCGGTCCGGACCCCTACCCCTGCCTGGTTCGCGAATTCCAGACCGTCATCGGACGGGAGGCGCGCCAGCAAGTATTGTCACACACAGGTCGGTTACCCGACGGCGTCTTCGCCTGCGTGGGCGGCGGCTCTAATGCCATAGGCATGTTCCATGGCTTCCTCGGGGACGAGGGTGTCGAGCTGGTGGGTGTGGAGGCGGCGGGCGCTGGACTCGAGAGCGGTCACCACTCGGCTTCACTGGCTCGCGGGACGCCCGGTGTTCTGCACGGCTCGTTCAGCTATCTGCTGCAGGACGATGCCGGGCAGGTCCAGGAGGCGCACTCGGTCTCCGCCGGTCTGGACTATCCGGGTGTGGGACCGGAGCATGCCTACCTGAAAGACCGGGGGTTGGCGCGTTACGAGAGTGTGACCGACGGCGAGGCGCTCGAGGCGTTTCGCACTCTGGCGCGGCTAGAGGGTATAATACCGGCGCTGGAGCCGGCTCACGCTCTGGCGCAGGTTGTCCGGGAGGCGGAGCGGTGGAGGGGCCGGACGGTGTTGGTGTGTCTGAGTGGACGGGGTGACAAGGACGTGGCGGAGGTGGCGCGCCTGGAGGGCTGAGCGCGACGTGCTACCCGAAGGGAAGTGTTGATGGACGACAGACCTCTCAGTGAGCTCCCCGATTTCGATTTCGAGCTGACCGATTCGGAGGCGAGCGCTCCCGATCCGGGTGCGTCCCCTTCGGGGCAGGAGACAGGTGCGCTGGGCTCATCGAGCGACCTGCTCGACATGGGTCTGGATGTCTCGGATATCGAGGCGGAAGTAGCGGAAGAGTTCGGCGAGCTGGCCCAGCAGATCAAACAGTTCTTCGTAGCGTTCGTCAAGACGATACGCGCTTCTCAGCTCTATGTGCAGGGCAATCCTCTCCTGCACAAGTTCTTCGGTGACCTCAACAACCGCCTGGCTCAGCTCTGGACCGAGGTGGAGAACCTCACCTTCTCGATTCGCGAGAACGAGATCACCTGGCACCAGCATGCAGTCTACAAGGGCAAGGTAGCCACGCACGAGAATCTGGCGTTCCAGCTGTACAAGGACGGAATCCGGCGTATCGAGTTCCAGCCCGGCGTCGAGGAGCACGAGCTGCGACGGTTCATCGACTTACTTCGTCTGTCGCGGACGTTGAAGGACGATCAGGAAGATCTGCTCACGCTGATGTGGAACGCCGAGTTCAAGTACGTCCGTTACGAGTACGTCGATATCCTGGGTGATGCGCCGCCGCTACCCATCAGCGGTGGTCCCGATATCGAAGCGACCGGCGAGCTGCCGATGATGCCGGAGCTGGAGCTGTCCCCGGAGCTGCAGGCTCCGACTCTGCGGGAAGACTTCGAGCCGTCCCTTTACTTCCTGGACGAGGCGGAGGTGGCGCACCTGCAGCAGGAGCTGCTGCGGGAATGGGACCGGGTAACGAAGCGGGATGTAACGTTGGCGGTTCTGGACCAGTTCGAGATGGGTGATGCGGAGCGACGCGGTGAGATCCTGGTGATTCTCCGGCAGATGCTCCCGCGGGTTCTTGCGGAAGGCGCGTTCGGCGACGCTGCCTTCATCGTGACGGAGCTGCAAGGCATCGCGGAGAAGAAGGACGATCCGGAGATCAGCGAGCGGGTGCAAGAGATAGTCGCTGAATTGAGCCAGCCGATCGTGGTACACCAGCTGGTGCGGGTATTGGAAGACGGGTCGATCGATCCCGACAGCGAAGAGCTGGCCACCATGCTTGACGTGCTCGAGCCCGAGGCCATTGAAATCCTCATACAGGGTGTCACGACGGTCACGCGCGCCGCCGCTAGGGAACAGCTTGTGGCGACGTTGGACCGCCTGGCGACGAAGAACCCGGATCTGATGACGCGGCTTGTGAAAGCGGACGATCCGCGCGTCGCCGCCGAGGCCGCGAAGATCGCGGCGCGACTGAAGATGGTCGGGGCGGCGGAAGCTATCGCCAGCCTGCTGCGCCGTCCCAGCCCCGAAGCGCGCCTCGCCGCCGTCGAGGCGCTGGTAGCGCTGCGCACATCGATGGCCGGCGCCCCTCTCATCAATGCACTGCAGGACGCGGATCGTGATGTGCGGGTGGCGGCTGCTCGTGCTCTGGCGGAACTGAAGTACGCTCCCGGAGCGAAGAAGCTCGAGGAGTTGGTCACCGGCAAGGAGCTGATGAATCGGGACCTGACCGAGCAGGTCGCCTTCTTCGAGGCCTACGCGCTGACGGCCGGAGAAGAAGGGACCCGGCTGCTCGCCCGCCTGCTCAACGGGCGACGATTCCTCTGGTTCAAGTATCCGGGCAAGATGCGCGCTTGCGCCGCGCGTGCGCTGGGGCTGCTCGGTGGTGAAGAGGCGAACGCAGCGCTGACCGCCGCGGAGCGTGACAAGGACCCGATGGTGCTCAGCGCGGTTCACGCCACACATAAGAAGAGCTGACGGGGGAGAGAGGTCAGATGTCGGTCGGCGAAGACGCCTTAATCAGAGATACAAGCTCCGTTCTAAGCAGTGAAGGTCGTAAGCTGTTGACCACGCTGTATGCGACCATGCGATCACTGAAGTTGTATCCGCTCGAAAACCAGGTGGTGCAGAGAGCGCTGGCAGAGGTGGATGTCAGCACGCAGACGGTGCTGAATCGCGAGGGGCGTCTGCAGTTCCGTGTGGCGGGTGACTTCATCTTCTTCAACGATGTGCGCGTCAGTCTCGATCTCGGCAACTACGCCAGCTTCGTGTTCATCAGGAAGGCGCTGGAGAGTCACGGCATCGGTGACATCGAAACGACCCGGCAGGTCGATATTCGGGAGTGGACCTCCTTCCTGTCACTGCTGGTGACACAGCCGGAGGGGGCGGAGGAACCGCTCGAGGCGTTCAAGGAGCGCATGGAGCAGGCCGGCATCGAGAATATCAGGTTGGGGCCGCCGACCGCGCTGGTCGACGCCTTGAGCCTGAGCGACGAAGCCAAGGAGGCGGCGCGCCGCACCTATGCGCGCTCCGTCAGCGTGGTCAAGGAGGTGATGACCAGCGTCCGTCTGGGCAAGGCATGGAGTGGCCGGCGTGTCAAGCGGGTGGTGCTGGGTATCGTCGACCAGGTCCTGCATGAAGAAGCAGCCATGCTGGGTATGACCACTCTACGCGACTACGACGAGTACACGTTCACCCACTCCGTCAACGTGTGCATCCTGTCGGTCGCACTAGGCCAAAAGCTGGGCTTCACCAAGCTGCAGCTCTTCGAGCTGGGTCTGGGGGCGCTGTTCCACGACGTGGGCAAGTCCCGCGTGCCGCTCAGCGTTCTGAACAAGGAAGGCCGGCTCGACAAAGAAGAGTGGCGGGTGATGAGCCAGCACCCGGACTTCGGCCTGGTCCTGCTCTTCGATCTGCACGGCTTCGAGGAACCGCCCTACCGCGCCATGCTGACGGCCTACGAGCATCACATGCGCATCGACTTTTCGGGATACCCGAAGGTGCTCCGCAAGCGCTGGCTCGGCTTCTTCTCTCGCATCATCGCGGTCGCCGACGCGTTCGATGCCGCGACCAGCAAGCGAAGCTATCAGTACATTCCGTTCCCCCCGGACGAAGTGCTGCGCGAGATGCGCGACAACCCATCTCGCGGCTTCGATCCCGTGGTGGTCAAAGCTTTCGTCAATATGATGGGCATCTACCCGGTGGGCACCCTATGTATCCTCGATTCGGGCGAGCTCGCCGTCGTCGTGGCGCCGAGCCCTAACCCCGAGGAACTGCACCGGCCGCTGGTCCGCATCGTTTCTGACGCCAGCGGTCGCAAGCTCCCGGAGCCGCCGCTCGTGGACCTCTCGGAGGCGCATATGGCCACGGGCCGTCCGGCACGGACCATCGTCAAGACGACCGACCCGGAAAAGTACAACATCACAGTCTCCAACTACGTTGTCTGAGCGACGGCTCGGCGGAGACCGATTGGCCACAACGTTCGAACGCCTCAAGGCCTCACGGCGGTGCACCTTCATCCCTTACATCACGGCAGGCGATCCGGCCTCCGCCGCGACCGTCGACGTCATGCAGATGCTCGCCGATGCCGGAGCCGATGTCCTAGAGCTTGGCATTCCGTTCAGCGATCCGCTGGCGGATGGGCCGACTATCCAGGCGGCGGCCTGGCGCGCGCTACAGCACGGAGTCAATGTCGAGAAGGTGCTGGAGTGGACCGGTGAGTTCACCCGTCGCAGAGAGACGCCTGTCGTTCTCTTCACCTACCTGAACCCTGTACTGAAGTACGGCCCGGAGCGCTTCGTGCGCGATGCGCGGGAGAACGGGGCCGCAGGACTCTTGATCACCGACCTCCCGGTCGGCGAAGACGCGGAGCTCGAGACGACGCTGGCATCGGGCGGGCTCGACCTGGTGCGCCTCGTGGCGCCGACCACATCGGAGCAGCGGGTGGGTCGGATCCTGGCCGCGGCACAGGGGTTCATCTACTACATCTCACGCACCGGCGTCACCGGCGAGCGGGAACAGGTGCGCGTGGAGTTGGCGGACGAAGTGGAGGCGTTGCGGCGCCGCACGGATCTTCC
This sequence comes from Gemmatimonadota bacterium, assembly GCA_036475815.1. Taxonomy (GTDB): domain Bacteria; phylum Gemmatimonadota; class Gemmatimonadetes; order Palauibacterales; family KS3-K002; genus JBDHGH01. The sequence goes on along the minus strand of JAZGAL010000177.1, from coordinate 8,007 downwards.
TATTGCTGTCGGGTTCGGTATTTCGAGCCCCGACCAGGCCCGCCTTGTCGCTTCGGTGGCCGACGGGGTCGTGGTCGGAAGCGCCCTGGTCAGAACTCTTGCGGAGAGGGGACTCGACGCCGCCGGTGAGCTGGCGCGAGAAATAAGAAGCGCGATCGATGCTGCGACTTGAGGAGCGACGTTCAACCCTTCGATGGTTTTGGGCCGGGGCCTTCGCCGCCGTGGCGGCGGCGGCCGGCGTCGCCCTCTGGCCTGGCACGCCTCGAGCCGTAGGACAGCAGCCGTCGGCCGTGACCCTGGACCTCAGCCGGGCGATGGCCCGCGCCGCTCCGTCCGAGCGGATCCCCGTCCTCATCGAAGTCAGCCGCGCTGAGGTACCGTTGCCCCTGGGCGTCGATCGCGATCTGCGGGCGGCGGAACATGCCTCGAACCTGGCCGGGCTCTACGGATCGTCGGTGGACGAGCTCCGGCGCGACCTGCCGGACGAGCTCTACTTCGATCTGCAGGCCGGCGAAGTGATCTGGATCGGCGGGGCGCTCACCGCCCGGCTCACGCCGGAGCAGGTCCGCTTGCTGGAAGCCCGGCCCGGAGTTCAGCGCATATACTACGATGGTCTCGTTCAGGTCGATCTGGCCGGCGAATCGGACCCGCCTCCTCTCTTGCTGTGGGCGCCGGGTCTGCCGGCGGTGCAGGATCCCGAAGGCCGCTTGGGGTGGGGGTTGGAGGCGATCGGCGCGCCCGAGCTGTGGGCGGCGGGTGCGACGGGGGAGGGCACCGTTGTGGCGACCATCGACAGCGGTGTCGACGGAGACCATCCGCTGCTGTGGCGGAAGTGGCGGGGGCTGACGACCTCGCCCGAGCAGGCCTGGTTCGATCCCTGGGGGTTGAGCACAGTGCCGGTAGACGATGACGGAACGGGTGGCATCGGCCACGGGACCATCGTGATGACGGCGGCGGTCGGGAGCCTGGAACCCGGCGACACGCTTCGGGTGCTCGGTGAGCCTTTTGTCGTGCAGGACAGGTTCGAGGTGGTGACCGGCGTGGCACCCGGCGCGCAGTGGGTCGCTGCCAATGGTTTCCAAAGGTTCGGCGGTCTCAGCTACACGCGTCTCTCGGTGCTCCTGCAGTCGATGCAATGGGTGCTCGACCCGGACGGCGATCCGACAACCGTATCGGATATCCCCGACGTCCTCAACAACTCCTGGGGCTTTCGACCCGGCGGCTGCGACGGCGTGTTCGACCGCGCCATCGATGCGCTCGAGCTCTCGGGCGTGCCGGTCGTCTTCGCGTCCGGAAACCGGTCGGCGGGCTTCGACACGGTAGCTACGCCCGCCGACCGGGCCGACCTGCTGTTGAACGCCTTCGCCGTCGGTGCGGCGCAGCTCGCGAACGGCGAGATCGAGGTCTCGCCCAACAGCCTGGGGGGTCCGTCTCCTTGCGCGCCAGGGGCTGTGAAGCCCGAGGTGGTGGCTCCGGGAGACGTCGCCCTTGTGCGCGGCCTGACGTTGCACCTGGCCGACTTGCGCGGCCTGAGCGGCACCTTCACTTCCTGGGCGGCGCCTCACGTGACGGGCTCGTTGGCCGTGCTTGCCGGGCTCAACCCCTCGGCGAGCTCCGACAAGCTGAAGGGCGCCCTGTTCTCGACGGCGATCGATATGGATCCGCCCGGCCTGGACAACCGCAGCGGTGCCGGGTTCATCGACCTGGTGGCCGCGGCCGAGGCGATCGGCGCCCTCGGCGGCGTCCAGTTGGCGTTGGACGGGTGGAACTGGGATCCGACCGAAGCGACGCTGGCATTGGAGCTGTACAACGCCGGCGATGCACCGTTCCCCGGCGGCATCGCAGAGCTTAGACGGGGCGCGGAGCGGCAGTTGCTGGCCCGCGCGGAAGCACCGCCCATAGGCGCGCGCCATCGAGGCCGGATCGTGTTCGAGGGGTTGCCCGGCGAAGGGGTGGAGGATTCCGGTCTCAGCCTTCTGCTCGAGAGCGACGGAGCGCGGCTCGCGTTCCCGATCGTGCTGCGTGCGGCCACCGCCTCGTCGGTGGTTCTGGCCGACGGCAACGTTCAGTTCTCCCTGGACGCCGACGGTCGGCTGGGCAGGGTCGCCGCCACGCCGGGCTTTTTCTTCCTCGGCGGAGACTGGCTTACCGCGGGCGGCTTCCTGTTCGGCCGCGGCGACCGGGTATCCGACGGCGCCTACGTCGATGTGCTGCAGCAGCCCGGCCTGAAATCGGACCCGGTGGGCTCGGACACCGATTGGCGCCGGCTCTCCGTGGCCAGCGAGACGGCTGCCGCCGAGCTCATCTTCAGCGACGACCGGGCGCTGCGCCCGCTTGGCGCCAGCGTCGAGGAAAGGGTGGCTCTCGTGGAGGTGAGCGACAGCGCGGCCTTCGTCGCCCTGACGGCTTCAGTTGAATTCGCTGCTGATGCGGGCGTGCCCCTGGTCGGCTTGCTGCTCGATTGGGACTTCGACGGGGGAGACCGGGTCCGCTGGGACGGCGAGCTGGGCGCCTCGGTGATGACCCCCGCAGACTCGGCCGGGCCGTGGCTGGCGATGACTACCGCGCCCCAATCACCCACGACCCACGCCGCCGTGCCGCTGGGCACGCCCGTGAACGGCTTCTACGCGGCGGGGTCGAGTCACGGAGTGCTTTCCACTCTGGAAGGGTTCACGGACGACGAGAAGGCGCGCTTTCTCTCGCTGGGCGGTCTTCAGGCGTCGGATGGCCGGGCCACCGACTGGGCCCATCTCATCGCGGTAGGCCCCCTGCAGAGCGGTGACACCACCGTCTTCCTGATCGCCGCCGGCAGCTCGCGCGAGCAGCTGAGGGTGGCGCTGGACAGTGCGCGCGCCTTCGCGCTGCGGAGCGCGGCCGGACCGCTGGCGGCCGGCTCCGGCGAGCTGGAGCTGCTGCCGCCGTACCCCAACCCGTTCGATCCCGTCATGGGTGAAGCGGTGAGCCTGCCGTTCCTGGTGAACCGGGGGAGCGACGTGGTGAGCGCGCGAGTGGAGATCTTCACTATCGCGGGCTGGCCCGTATACGCCGAGAGTCGGGAACTGGCTCCGGATCTGCCGGTGGAGCCGTTCCGCTGGAGCGGGCTGCTCAAGAACGGGGAGGCGGCGGCCACGGGTGTCTACGGATACGTGATTCGGGTGGGCAGCCAGACGAAGTCGGGCAAGTTCATACTGCTCAAGTGACGACCGCTCGCCCGTTTGACACCTATCTGGCCAATGCCTAGCTTAGGCATCCACCACCGATTCTCCCATGATGGCTGATCGCAAGAAGCCGATTACGACGGTCGAGCTCGTCGCCATGAAGGAGCGGGGCGAGCGGATCGCCGTGCTCACGGCGTATGATTTTCTCATGGCCGGCCTGGTCGACGAGTCGGGCGTGGACTGCGTATTGGTGGGCGACTCGGTGGGCCAGGTATTCGCTGGTGAGGATTCGACGCTGCCGGTCACACTCGACCAGATGATCTACCATGCGAGGGCCGTCCGCAGAGGGCTCGAGCATGCGCTGCTCGTGGTCGACATGCCGTTCCTCACTTACCAGGTCTCGATCGAAGAGGCGGTCCGCAACTGTGGCCGGGTGTTGCAGGAGACGGGTGCCCAGGCGGTGAAGCTCGAGGGCGGCCACGAGGAGATGGCGCGGACGGTCCGCCGCTTGGTCGAGTCCGGGATCCCCGTCATGGGCCATCTCGGGCTCACGCCGCAGTCCGTCCACAAGCTGGGCGGCTACCGGCTGGTCGGTCGCGCGGAATCGGAGCGCGAGAGGCTCCTCGTGGATGCCCGGCGGCTGGTCGAGGCCGGTTGCTTCAGCATCGTGCTCGAGATGCTGCCGCGAGGGTTGGCGGGGGAGATCACCCGCAGCGTCCCCATTCCGACCATCGGCATCGGCGCCGGCCCCGAGTGCGATGGACAGGTACTGGTACTGCCGGACATGCTGGGGTTGAACGAGGGCTTCAGCCCCGGGTTCCTCAAGAAATTCGCCGAACTGGCGCCGGAAGTGCGGAGAGCCGTGAGCGAATACGTCCGAGAGGTCAGGGAAGGGCGCTATCCCGGGCCCGAGCATTCCTACGAGTGACCCGCCAGCGGAAACAGTTTCTACCGTGAGGCTCGTCAAGTCGATCTCCGAGGTTCGGGAGCGGGTGAGCCAGGCCCGCAGCGCCGGTCGAACCATCGGTCTCGTCCCCACCATGGGCTATCTCCACGAAGGTCACCTGAGCCTGGTGGATCGCTGTCGTGAACTCAGCGACTACGTAGTCATGTCGATCTATGTGAACCCGTTGCAGTTCGGCGCCGGCGAAGATCTCGACCAGTACCCGCGGGATCTCGAGCGTGACCTCGCGGCGGCGAAAGAACGTGGAGTCGATCTCGTCTTCGCGCCCGATGACCGCGAGCTCTACCCTGAGGAGCTGACGGTGGCGGTGACGCCGCACCGTCTGGCCGACCGGCTCTGCGGGTTGAGCCGCCCGACCCACTTCGAGGGCGTGCTCACCGTCGTCAGCAAGCTGTTCGGCATCGTGCAGCCGGACGTGAGCGTCTTCGGTCAAAAGGATTTCCAACAGGCCGTCCTGATCCAGAAGATGGCCGCGGACCTCAACATGCCGGTGCGGGTAGAAGTGGCGCCGACGGTGCGAGAAGCTGACGGACTCGCTATGAGCTCTCGCAATGCCCATCTGTCGCCGGTGGAACGCCGCCAGGCGCTCAGCCTCTCCCGGGGCCTCGCCGGCGCCGTAGCCGCTTACAGGGCGGGTGAGCGGGATACGTCGGCCCTGAGGTCCGTGATCCTGCAGACCCTGGACGCCGCCGGCGGCGTCCAGGTGGAGTATGCGGAGATCGTTTCCGCGGACGAGCTCGAGCCGGTCGAGCTGGCCGGCGACGATACGGTCGTCGCTCTGGCAGCCCGCGTCGGCGCGACGAGGCTGATCGACAACGTGAGGCTGGCGCGGCCGGATCCGGGGCTGGAGAGGCTCCTTTGAAATTGGCGGCCCGCTGGTATAACTTTAGGCCCTCCGAAGGGGTGGGGGTGGGACACAGGCTTTCGTAGAAGCGCTAAGGTATAGACGAATGAGACGGGAACTCTGCAAATCGAAGATACACGGGGCAACGGTCACCGAGGCCAACCTGCACTACGAGGGCTCCCTCACCCTCGACGCCGACTTGATCGAAGCGGCCGACCTGGTGCCCTATGAGCGGATACAGGTGTTGAACCTCAACAACGGTTCACGGCTCGAGACCTACGTGTTGCCCGGCGAGCGGGGCTCCGGCGCGGTGCACCTGAACGGTGCCGCCGCCCGCCTGGGGGAGGTCGGTGATCGGATGATCCTGATCAGCTACGCCCATTACGATGAATCGGAGATCGAAGGTCACGAGCCGCGCGTCGTCTTTGTTGACGAGCAGAACCGAATCCTGAAGCGTAGCCTCCGGGTTACGGCGCCCTGAAGCCCGCCCAATCCCCACTTCTGCGCCGCGGAGCATCGCCGAGATCGTGCGTGGACGAACGCACCTGAGCGATCGACCGCTTCTCCTATGACGGGTCAAGAATTGCATCCGCTTATCCTCGCCGCCGCTGAAGGGCGGTTGCCCGATTGGGCCTGCCCGCGGTCCAGCCGCCGGCCCCACCTGGCAGCGGTGGCTGAGTTGATGGCCGTGTGGGCCGGTGAACTGGCGCTGGACGAGCGTGACCGCACCCGTTGGACCGCGGCCGGTTGGCTGCACGATGCGCTGCGTGACGCGGATTCCGGCGAGCTGTGCTCCGAAGCGGGCGACTTCCCGGCGAAAGTGCGGCACGGACCTGCCGCCGCGGCCCGGTTGAGGAAGGCAGGGGTAAACGACGACGAGCTACTGGACGCGATCAGCTTCCACAGTCTCGGCCGGGACGGGCTCGGCCAGCTCGGCCGCTTGCTCTATCTCGCCGATTACCTGGAGCCAACGAGAACGTTCGATCCGGTGGAGAATGCGGCTCTAAGGGCGCGGTTGCCCGCCGATGAGCATGCGGTGCTGAGGTTGGTGTGTGCGCGACGCCTGAGCGACACCCTCGGTCGAGGCATCCCGTTGCACCCGGCGTCCGTGAGTTTCTGGAACCAGCTTGCGGGGGAACATGAGTAGCTGGCTGCGGGGACTCGCCCTGGCCCTGGTCTTTGCGTTGGTGGGAGCCTTCGCAACTTCGGTGTGGCTGGAGATCAGGCGCGAGACGCCTAAAGCGCTCGGGCCGCTACCCGGTCGTTGGCAGGGCCGCCGCATCCGGGTCGAGGTTCTGAATGGGGCGGGCGTGCCTCAGCTGGCCAAGCGAACCACCGATCGGCTGCGCGAGCTGGAGTTCGACGTGGTCTACTACGGCAACGCGCCGGATCGGGATAGCTCGCTTGCCATCGCGCGCCTGGACAGCATCGAGCCCGCGCGCCGGGTGGCGGATGCTTTGGGCCTGCACGAGGTCGTTCACCGGCCCGACCGGAACCTCTACCTGGACGTCACGGTCATCCTGGGCGCCGATTGGGCTGATGTGGTCGAGGCTCCGGAAGAGGAGGCGCCCGGCCGGTTCACCGTCTGGTGGGCGCGTATCAAGCGGGCCGCCCTGCGGCTCTGGCCCGGATAGGCTCTGTTGATGCACTGTGACGGCGCGGATATCTTTCCACGTTCGGCTCTAGCGGCCGGGATTCTTCCACACGTAGAGAGCGGCGAACTAGATGACGGATTCCTTATACAGGACATCCTATCGAACGCACATGGCCGGTGAGCTACGGGGCTCGGACATCGGCGCGAGAGTGCGGCTGGCCGGCTGGGTTCACCGTAGCCGAGATCTCGGCGGCCGCATCTTCATCGATCTTCGCGATCTCAAGGGGATTGTACAGGTCTCCTGCGGATCTGACTCGCTGACGGATGAGGCCATGGAGCATGTGCGCCGCTTGGGCGCCGAGGTCGTGATCGCCGTCGAAGGTGAAGTGGTGGGTCGGCCGCCCGAGGCGCTGAATCCTGGCATGCCCACGGGAGAGGTCGAGGTCAGGGCGGAGGCAGTGGAGGTACTGGCCCCGTCGGAGACGCCCCCGATACTGGTGGCGTACGGCGCCGACGAGGAGCTCGCCTCTGAGGAGTTGAGGCTGCGCTATCGCTTCCTCGACCTGCGGCGGCCGGAGCTGCAGCACAACCTCAGGGTGCGCTACCGCCTCTGCCGGGCCATACGGTCCACCCTGGACGAGCTGGGCTTCATCGAAGTCGAGACGCCCATACTCACCCGATCGACTCCGGAGGGCGCGCGCGATTACCTGACGCCCAGTCGGGTCAGCAAGGGCGAGTTCTATGCGCTCCCCCAGTCTCCCCAGCTCTACAAGCAAATCCTCATGATCGCCGGCTTCGATCGCTACTTCCAGATCGCCCGTTGCCTGCGGGATGAGGACCTGCGGGCCGACCGGCAGCCGGAGTTCACCCAACTCGATCTGGAGATGTCGTTCGTCGACGAAGACGACATCTTCGCCGTCGGCGAAGCCGTAATGGCTTCGGTGTGGAGTGAGTGCGCGGGTCGGGAGATCGAGCGCCCGTTTCCCCGGATCAATTACCGCGACGTCATGGAACGGTACGGTACTGACAAGCCCGACCTTCGTATCCCCTGGCAACTGGTCGATGTGAGTGACCTTCTGCGGGAGAGCGGATTCCGGATCTTCCGCGCAGCCATGGAGGCCGGAGGCCGGATCCGAGGTTTCCGGGTGCCGCTGGGTGCACGGCTGAGCCGAAAGGCACTCGACGAGCTGGACCGCGTGGCCCAGGGCGCGGGCGCGCCGGGCGCCCTTTGGACCAAGCTGGCGGAGTCAGGCACGCAGGGCGGGTTCGGCAAACAGCTATCCGCCGCGGAGCTGGAGGGGCTGAGGTCAAGACTCGGTGCGGTGGCCGGCGATCTCCTGGTGCTGATCGCCGCTGACGACCGGACCGCGAACCCCGCCCTGGATGCGTTGCGGCGTCATCTCGGTTCGCTGATGGACGCTATCGAGGGAGGCGACCGCTTCCTCTG
>JAZGAL010000176.1:0-4569 GCA_036475815.1 Gemmatimonadota bacterium | reverse complement strand
GCAAGCACGACACTATCGGTGCACCGGATCCCGACTATCAGCGACACAGTCAACTCCTGCGTGATGGTTTCATCACTTGCGGGGGATCGCTTGCCCGCTCCTGGTGATGCCAGCGGAAAACCGCTTGGAGCGGCGGGGTCTGCCCATAAGAGCGGCGGTCTGGGCGGGAGATTTCAAAGCTACTTAATGAAGCCGCCAATTACAAGCCGGGCAATGACCTACAAAACCCAAGCGTTCCCGGCCCGCAGCGCTACTGCGTACAGTGAAGCCGGGTTCCGCCCTTGCCGGAATCGGGACATTCCGACACATTGGAGTTACCCCCCGCTGTTCCTGCCGTCACCCAAACGACGATGCGAGACCTCGAGAATCTTCGGAGCAGGCTGGCCCGTGAGGAGACGACTCTCTCTGCCGCGCACGAGCAGATCGAGATGGGCCGCCGCAAGATCGAGGCGTTGCGCCAGCAGATCGAAGACGTGAAGCGCCAGATCGAGGGGGCCGAGCGCCAAATCGAGAAGCTTCAGGATCACAGCGGTACCGTCGAGAAGCGAATGGCCCTGCTGCGCGAGTACATCGAGATGGTGGAGGCCGGTGAGGAAGTGATTCCATCGGCCGATGCGACGCAACCGGAGGTCCGGGCAGAGGAGCCTCAGAGCGCTGCACTTCCGACTCTCGACGCAGGCGAGGAGGAGGAGGAGATAGATCTGGAGTTTGTGCGGCCGCTGTCGACGCATGAGGAAACCGATCCCGTGCCGGTAGACGCGGAACCGATCTCGTTCGAAAACCTCGACGAGGAACTGCTGACCCACGAGATCCTCCCGCGCACACAAACCTTCGGAGAAGAGTTGCTCCTGGTTCTCGCCAATCATAGAAGAGCCGTAGCTCCCAAGGACATCGGCCGGATTTTCCGCCGTCTGACCTACGCACCCAAGCTCTCGCCCACGGCGAAGAACGTCAGATCCGAAGTCGAGACTGACCAACATATCTTCGAATACGCAGGGGGAGACAAGGTGGCGCTGACCCGGGAAGGTCGCCAAGAGGCGCAGCAACTCCTCAGGCAGCTTTACGGCGCCGGCTAGCTCTCGATAACCCCGCTACTGGCGACTCCGCGATCGCGGCTGCAGATTCCTCGCAGGAGCCCGTTCCTCAAGAGACCACCCCCACAGGAGGAGATGCCATGGCCGACAGCGTGTACAAGGTCATCGAGTTGATCGGCACCAGCACTAAGGGCTGGGAAGATGCGGCCAAGAACGCCGTTGACAAGGCCGGTGAGAGCCTCAAGAACCTGAGGATAGCTGAGATCGGCAAGCTGGACATGACCATGGAGGACGGCAACGTCGTGCGTTTCCGTGCCCGCGTCACTCTCTCATTCAAGATTGTGGATTGACGCCTTCGGAAGCCCGTCATGCAGCATGAAGGGGCGGCGTAGCCGCCCCTTCGTGCATCAGCGGAACCAGGCTTCCGAGCTAGGTGGCAGACCGCTTATATCGTTCCAACCACTGCAGGCCGAGGTCGTCGGTCTGGATCACGTAGACGGTACCGCGGCCAAACCCCACGATGTCCCGGCCCGTTGGAAGCGTGACTTTCCCTTTGAGTTGGGCGTTGGCTCCGAAGACATCAAACTGGTTCGGCTCTCCCGCCGGAACGCTACGCCGAACCCACATGTCACCCTCCGGGGTCACCCATACGCCGTTCGTGACGAAGGCAGGCTTCGTCTTGGGCCAATCGTAGCTGTCGAGGTCGGGGCTGCCGCTCCCACCGCCCCGCCCAAAGGACACGCGCCGGTCACCGTTCTCGATCGAGATGCCGATCCGGAGGCCGTTGCTCAAACTCTCCGCCCACTCCTCCTTATCGGCCTGCGTGATCTTCACGGGTTTGTACTCGACCGGCTCGCCCCGGACGACCTTGCCATCCGGGTCAATCCACTCAACGTGATAATCGCTCGAGCGAGCGACGGCAACGCGGCCGTTCCAGCCGACCGCCCACGCATCTTCGGAACTCAGCGGAATCGGGCTGATCCTGATGTTCTGATTGCCGGCCCCGCCGGACGTTGACTGCTTCATGTCCGGGAGCTTCACCCTGACAATCGTATCCATGGCGCCGCTGGCCCGGTTAAAGCGAACGACAGACGCGGAGTCCGGCAGTCCTCGCCCGGGCCCGCCTCCGAACGGCCGGAAATAGAGCCGTCCTTCCGAATCAACACCTCGCGGCAGCACGATCACCAATCCGCCACCCGGGCCCGGCGCCCCCTGCGCGATCGGCAGGGTCTCGCCGAAACTCCCATCCGGGCCGATCACTGTGAGCCGCGCGTTCCCGAGGTCAACGAGCAGGGACTTATCACCGGGCAGAGCGAAGACCACGTCGGGCTGCCGGTATTCACCCGGTCCCTGTCCCACGCCACCGATGGTATCGGCCGTCCCCGCATTCATGTCGGCGATCAGAACGACCTGGCCGAGCGGATCGGCGACCATCACGCGGCCGTCCTCCAACTCGCGCACGCCCTGGATCAGAGCGAACCCTTCCGGGAAGGTGGCTTCAGGCTTGGTCAATCGTTCTTCGGTCTGGGCTTGCAGCGAGCTCAAGCCGATGGTGGCCAGCAGGCCGAGCCCCAACAGGCTGGTACGTGTTAGAACCATACGACTGGATCCTCTCCGTTGTGGGGTACTCTCTCCCTACCTAGATGCGTGAAGTCCACCGAGCGTCGCAGGCGGCGGCATAGGCTGTCCGTTATCACGGGCTGAAATCAATTCGTGTCAGCGCCGAAGCGGCCAGGCCGGAATGGGCTCCAATCTATGACGGACTCGCCGGACACGGCCAGATCCGCAACCACGGACGCCGCCAGAGGAGCTATCAGTATCCCCTCGCGTCCGTAGCCGGTGGCATAGAAAAGCCCCTCCAGCTCCGGATCCGGGCCGATGATGGGGAGCGCGTCGGCGCTGATCGGCCGCAGACCCGCCCACTGCTCGATCGGCTTGCGGTCCGCGAGCGAGGGTACCAACTCAGACACCGATTCATGGATCGTGCGAAGCGCGCCTTCAGTGATGGAGCGGTCGAAGCCGACGTCCTCCATCGTACTTCCGGCCAAGACGGTACCATCGGCGCGCGGGACCAGGTAACACCCCGCGTGGCTCGCAACGATACGGTCCAGCGCAATGGCCCCGGACGGAAATCGCAGGATCTGGCCGCGCACCGGACGGACAGGCAAGGGGCGTGACAGGCCAGCGATCCTGCAGCTCCAGGCGCCCGCCGCCAGAACGACCCTATCCGCATCCAGCCTGCGGCTATCCGCCATGGCGACACCGACCACAGCGCCGTCCTGTACCAGGATCTCGGCCGTGCTGTTCCCGGCGATCAGGCGAATCTCGGTGCGAGCGATAGCATCCCCCAGCGCCGCTGCCAGGCGCTGGCTGTCCAGCTGTCCTTCTTCGGGCAGCCAGAGATAGGAGATAGGGCCGGTTGAAATGCCGGGCTGCACTTCCGCCGCCGCCTCCGGATCCAGCAGTTCGGCCTGCAGACCCGCCTCGCGTTGCCAACGAACAGTCTCGGTGGCATCCTCGTGCTCTTCGGGCGTGAGGTTAGCCACCAACATCCCGTCCCAGCGAATATGGAGACTGTGGCCCGACAGCTCCTCGAGCCGCGCCGCAAACTCCGGATAGCGGGTGCGGCTCTCCAGGCAAAAACGGAAATTCTCGTCGGGACCCGCCGTCTCGTACTGGGCCGTCAGCATCCCCGCGGAAGCCCCCGTCGCTCCCGACCCCGGTCGGCTCGCCTCCGTTATCGTAACGGCCGCGCCACGCTCCCACAGCGCGAGCGCGGCGGCGAAACCCGCGATGCCCGAGCCAATGACGACTATCTCCAGCATAGGCAACTTCGCATCCTCAGTATGAAACGCTGAAGATGTACGAGATAATGACGTAAGCTGCCAGTGCCAATCGAACGGCCTGGCGAGCCTACACCGAATACGAGATCAACACGACCGGCCATCGTCGCACAGCGTTGTCTCAAGTCGCGCTATGACCACGGGCGCCCTATCTTAACGGCCAATCAGCGTCCCACTCGATCAAGCTGACAGCCCGCAACTCATGACCGCTTCCTCATCGACTGCACCGCGTCCACGAGTGGCCCTCTTCGTCACGTGCATGGTCGACACGCTGTACCCCGAAGTCGGGATGGCGGCGGTCGAACTTCTCGAGCGCCACGGCGCGGAGGTCGTGTTCCCTGAAGAACAGACGTGCTGCGGGCAGCCGGCCTTTAACGCAGGCTACCGCAGAGAGGCCCGCTTGATGGCCCGGCACTTTCTAGACACGTTTTGGCCTCTGGTTGACCAGGGCGATATCGACGCGATCGTCGCGCCCAGTGGCAGTTGCGTGGCCATGGTCACGCGTTTCTATGGGGTCCTGTTTTCTGACGAAGAAGATGAAGTCGATCGCCGTCGCGCTCTCGAGCTGGGCACGGTCACCTACGAGCTCACTCAGTACCTCGTGGACGTCCTGCGCGTAGAAGAGAGCGGCGCGCGTTTCTCCGGAACGCTGACCTACCACCCCTGCTGTCATCTGCTGCGGGAGCTTTGGA
>JAZGAL010000175.1:0-75019 GCA_036475815.1 Gemmatimonadota bacterium | reverse complement strand
CTGGCGCAAGCTGGGCTACGCCCGGACCATCGCCACGCACCTGGTTCTACGCCTCATGTTCCTCGCAGGCGTCTCACCGGCGCGAGTTGCCAGGCTCTACAGGCGCGTCCGCTAGACAGCCGCGCAGCGGCTCGGCACGGCACGGGACAACGGGCATCCTCAACACGTCACCGAGGACATCACGATCTGCTGGACGAACCAGCGATCGCCCCGCCCCAATACGAGCACGAAGGGAAGGGTCAGGACCCCCTGGCTGCGCCGTAGCTGGACCGTCACCGTGGTCTGCCGCGCCTGCCAGGCCTGCGGATCGGGCTGCGTGATGATGCGGTAGCCCATCGGCCGGAAACAGGCCGAAAGCACGATCATCCGGTCACGTACTTCTTGGGCGGAGAAGCTGCGGGAGATCGAGCCCTCCTCGGTCCCGAACACCGAGGCCATCCGCTCGTAGGCACGATCCGCCTCCGTGAACTCGCCTGCAGCTTTGGCCCGCTGGGATTCTGTAACCGCATCGAGGAAGGTTTCCACCGCCTGTTCCGGAGACGAAGCGCCTTCAGGCAGCCCCGGCGTCGCGCTTCCCGTACTCGTCCCACCGCCGGCACCGCAGCCGCTCAACCCCAGAACGACCGCCGCCGCCACTGCCACTCGTTCAACCGTATGCACCCTGATGACTCCCGGTGTAGTAGAGAGCGGAGCGCCGGCACGTGGAGTGCCGGCCCCTTCATTTCATTAATCGGCGACCGCTACCGGTGTCTTCGCGCGCTCGAAGCTCAGCCGGTCTTCTCCCGGCACCCGGTCAACGATGATACGATCGCCCTCCTCAAAGCTACCTTCAAGAACCGCGGTCGATAGCGGGTTCAACAGCAGCCGCTGGAGCGCGCGCTTCAACGGTCGGGCGCCGAAGGCGGGATCATACCCTTCAGCGGCGATGAGATCGCTCGCCGCATCGGTGATCTCCAGCGTCAAGTTCTGGTCGGCCACCATGTGCTGGACGCGTTTCAGCTGCAGGTCGACGATCTGTCGAAGCTCCTCGCGGCCCAGCGGCTCATAGATAATGATGTCGTCCACCCTATTCAGGAACTCCGGGCGGAACGAAGCACGTAACGCTTCCCAGACGTAATTCTCGACGTCGCTCCAGTCGTCGACTTCCTGATGGTCGAGAATATAGTGACTACCGACGTTGGACGTCATGATGATCACGGTGTTCCGAAAGTCCACCGTGCGGCCGTGGCTATCGGTAAGCCGTCCGTCATCGAGCACTTGCAATAAGATATTGAAGACGTCGGGGTGGGCCTTCTCGATCTCGTCGAACAGGATAACGCTATACGGCCGACGCCGCACACGCTCGGTGAGCTGGCCGCCCTCCTCGTAGCCGATGTAACCGGGCGGCGCGCCGATGAGCCTGGAGACCGCATGCTTCTCCATATACTCGGACATGTCGATCCGCACCATCGCCTGCTCATCGTCGAACAGGAACTCCGCCAACGCGCGCGCAGTCTCCGTCTTTCCCACGCCGGTCGGACCGAGGAAGATGAAGCTGCCGATCGGCCGGTCCGGATCGGCCAGGCCGGCGCGGTTACGACGCACGGCGTTGGCCACCGCCTCAATCGCCTGGTTCTGGTTCACCACACGCTGATGCAGGTGATCCTCCAGACGGACCAGTCGCTCCCGGTCGCTCTCCATCATCTTGGCCACGGGAATACCGGTCCAGCGGCATACGACCGTGGCGACATCCTCTTCGGTCACCTCTTCCTTGAGGTAACTCGATTCCCGCTGCAGCTCAGCGAGTTTCTCGCTGGCGTTGGCCAGTTCGGTCTCCATCGAGGGGGTCTTGCCGTAGATGATCTCGGCCGCGCGCTCGTTCTCCCCCGCCCGCGTCGCCAGCTCCGCATCGGTGCGCAGGTTCTCGATCAGACTCTTCAGCGTGCGGATGTTCTCGATGGCTTCCTTCTCAGCCTGCCACTTCGCCTTCATGCCGCTGGATCGCTCGCGCAGTTCGGCAAGCTCCTTCTCCAGCCGCTCGAGGCGCTTGCGGCTCTCTTTGTCCGTCTCTTTCTGGAGCGCCTGCTTCTCGATGTCCAACTGCACCATTCTCCGCTCCACCTCGTCGATCTCCAGCGGCATCGAATCGATCTCGATGCGCAGCATCGAGGCCGCCTCATCCATCAAGTCGATGGCCTTATCGGGCAGGAATCGATCGGTGATGTAGCGGTTCGAGAGTCGTGCCGCCGCCACGATCGCGCCATCGGTGATCCGCACACCGTGGTGGATTTCGTAGCGCTCCTTCAGGCCCCTCAGGATCCCTATCGTATCCTCGACGTTCGGCTCCGAGGTGAAGATGGGCTGGAACCGCCGCTCCAGGGCGGTGTCGGTCTCTATGTGCTCCCGGTAGTCGCTCAGCGTGGTCGCACCCACCACTCGCAGCTGACCGCGGCCCAGCAGCGGCTTCATCATGTTGCCGGCGTCCACCGCTCCCTCAGCGGCGCCCGCTCCGACGATCGTGTGCAGCTCGTCGATGAAGACGATGTACCCGCCCTCGCTTTCCGAGATCTCCTTGAGCAATGCCTTGAAGCGCTCCTCGAACTGCCCCCGGTACTTCGTGCCCGCCACCATCGTGCCGATATCGACCTGGATGAGATTCTTGTTGCGCAGCGTCTCGGGCACGTCCCCAGTCACCATCCGTTGGGCGAGACCTTCCACGATCGCCGTCTTGCCCACACCGGGCTCGCCGATCAGCACCGGGTTGTTCTTCGTCCGCCGCGACAGCACCTGGATGACCCGGCGGATCTCTTCATCGCGCCCGATCACCGGATCGAGCTTGCCGCGCCGCGCCAGGTCCGTCAGATCGACCGTGTACTTCTGGATCGTCTGATACTTCTCTTCAGCCTCCCGGTCGGTCACCCGGTGCGGACCGCGCATGGTCTGGATCGCCTGCAGCAGCTTGTCCCGCGTCGCGCCGAGATCACTGAGCAGCGGGCCCGTCGTGCTCGCCCTGTCCGACGTGAGCGCCAACAGCAAGTGCTCGCTCGAGACGTACTGGTCTCCCATCTCCCGGGCTTCCCTGTCCGCCTCGTCCAGCACCTGTCCCAGCTCTCGCGAAGGCATCGCGCCCGAGCCGCCCTCCTGGCGCGGCAGCCGCTCAAGCGCCTCGTTCACGCGCCGGCGCAGCTCGTCCGGCCGCACGCCCAGGCGCCCGAGCATCGGCCCGGCCACGCCGCCCTCCTGTTCCAGCAACGCATCGAGCAGATGGATGTCCTCCACCGCGGGGTTCCCCCGCCCCGCAGCCAGGCTTATCGCCGCCTGTAGCGCTTCCCCGGCCTTAACCGTCAAACGATCGAACGCGATCATCTACCTATCCAAGACCTCCCGATGTCTACCGAAGCGACCGGCGGGCAACCCGCCAGACCCGCGGTGCTCGCACCCCCATCGTGTATGCAGCCGGCGCGGATAAGGCAACTCGTGTGCCAGGCAAACCCTGCCATATCGGCAGGCGGCAGCGCCTCCAGCACATTGGGCGAACGCGTTGATCATGGGACGGCCGGCCATCGTCGCACCACTCCCGCGTCAGTCGACCGCAACCTTCTGCGGCCGCTCGCTGCCGGCCTTCGGCAGGACGACCCGAAGGATCCCGCCCCTCATGCCGGCGCGTATGCGATTCCGATCGAAGGCTGTGCGAAGCCTGAACCGGCGGTGGTAGCCCCAGGGGAGCGCGCTCTCCACCGCCTCGCGGCCGGCAACCACCGCCTCGATTATCAGCTCATCTTTATCGAGCCTGATGTCGAGATCGCCCTTTTGCACGCCCGGCATGTCAGCCAGCACCACCATCTCCGCATCGGTCGCGTAAATGTCGACCGCGGGCCGCGCATAGTTCCGACGCCTGAAGCGAGCTTCCCGCTCTTCGCGCAGTGAAGCCCGTGAGTCACGCTCGTCGCGCAGTTCGTCGCGGCTATTCATATTTCCTTGCTCCCCCCTGTCGGTTCTAAGCCTGCTCCTCTTCCCACGGCATCTTGACCCGCTCTTCCGCCTCGACGCCGCGTTCTCTCGCCGCGCTTTCGCCGGTCGCCTCATCGCTGCTCTCGACCTCGATGCTGCGCCCGCGACCTCCCCCGAGCTTGGGAAGCCCGATCTCCAACACACCATCCCGCATCCTGGCGGTCACGCCCAGGACGTCCACTTCAGCGGGGAGACGAATCGTGAGCGAGAATTCCCCGGACGGCCGTTCGCTGCGGAGCATGCGGGCGTCCGACGGGGGCTTGAATCGTGGTCGCTCGCCGGAGATGGTGAGCGTGCGCCCGGAGATGGAGACCTCGACCTCATCGCGGCGGAGGCCGGGAAGCTCCACCCGCGCGCGGTAGCCATCGTCCTCGACGAGCAACTCGTGCCTGGGGAAATCGCGCCGAAATCCGAAGTCGGGCGCCAATCCGACGACCTGATCGAACAGGTTGGTCACCGCCTCCTTGAATTCCGCCAGCGCGCCACGACCGGACGCGCCCGAACTCGACTCTTTCACTGCGAACCTCCTGTTTGAGACCTGCTCCCTTGTTTCGTCCACGGTCGCCTATTCACGCACGACCACTGTCGAAGCGATGCGGTCGTGCAGCGCCTGGCGGTTACGATCCCAGAACATCTCGAAGAAACCGAGCAGGCCAGTGAAGATCGAGGCCGCGTAGCCGCCGAAGCGGTTGAAAGCGACCCACAACCCGATCGGCTTGCCATCCAAGCGCAGCACGCGTATACGCACCAGCCTCTTCCCCGGGGTCCTGCCGCCCCAGAAGGCCAGGAAGACGGTGAAGTAGAGGCCCGCCCAACCGAAGCCGATGCCGACCTCGTCGGCGAGCCGAAACATCGTCCTTATCAGCCCGCGTTCCCGTTCCCCTTCCAGGTCATCCTCGAGCCGCGTGTTCTCGGCTTCCACGCTCTCGATCCGCCGCTGTAGCCGCGCGAGGCGATCCGCCGCAAGCGCTTCGCCGGCCGCGCCTCGAAGCCGGGCGATCAGGGCCGAGTCACCTGATTGGAGCGCCGCGGCATAGGCGATCGCCAGCGAGTCGGCATCGGCCGGCATGGATTCGGCCTCAACAGCGCCGATGTTGGCGGCGGCGAGTCCGGCATGAACAGCGTCCAACGCCCAGGGCGCGTCTCTCTCCGCGGCGAACTGCTCCAGCGCCTCACGGATCTCGGCCGGCGCCACTCCTCGGCCATTCAGGCGCTCGGCGAACCGGGTCGCCGCCTCCCGCATCTCCGACTCGGAGTCGGTGCGGGTCAACGTGATGACATCAGACGCGAAGCCGCTGACGTCCCCAAGGCCCAGCGCACTGACAACTCCGCCTGCGTCTACGCTCACAGGGCTCTCGTCGCCCGAGAGCCAATCGCGCCAACCGCCCGCCAGGGTTACCGCCAGGATCACGGCGCCCAGCGAACCGAACATCGCCAATCTGGCACCCTTCCCCAACGCGTCCTCGGCCGGGCGCGTCGCCGCCCGGAAGAGGAACAGAGCAAATCCGAGCCCCAGAAAGAACCACCCGGCGGAGCCGAGGATGGCGATGGCCAGAAGATCTACGCTCATGGCCACGGCCCGGCGCCACGGCCTGGCGAGCGGCATACCCAGCAACTCCGGGGCCACGGAGAACGCGTCCGGTGTGATGATCTCGCGCGGATCCTGGACGGTCGTCGCCATCGTCTGGCCGTTATTGCGGCGCCGGAGTGGGCGTCCCACGGGGCGCCGTGTGTCTCGCTCTGGAAACTGTTACTAATCTATCATGAATAACCAGTGTGGGGACAGGTGGACACTGGCGTCAGGCGGCCCGACCGCCTACTCTTAGGGGCCTCCCCGGCACCACTCCCAAGGGGATAGCATGCGACAGTCTCTGCTCGCCGCAACGCTCCTGCTCGTTCTCGCGCTGAACGCCCATGCACAGGACCCGGTTGCCGCTGCCGGCGGCGATACCGTCGTGGCGCAACAAGACGTCGCCGGCGTCGATATCGGACCGGTGCCCGTCCCGGAACTGGACGATAAGGCGATGCGCTACTACCGGAGCGGCAACGTCTTGTGGTTCGCCAACGTGATCTGGGGAATCCTGATTCCGGCTCTGTTTCTGTTCACCGGGTTCTCCGCACGCATTCGCGACTGGTCTCAAGCGATCGGGCGGAAATGGTTCTTCGTCGTCGGTATCTACGTCACCATCTTCCTGGTCATCAACTTCGTCCTCGACTTTCCGCTCGACTACTACCAGAGCTTCGTGCGGCAGCACGCCTACGGCCTGTCCAACCAGACTTTCGGCAAGTGGTTCGGCGACGCGCTCAAGTCGCTCATGGTCGGGATCGTGATGGGCGTGGTGTCTCTGTGGATACCGTACCTGCTGTTGAAGAAGAGCCCGCGCCGCTGGTGGTTGTACACCTCTCTAGCGGCGATCCCCTTCATCTTTTTCACGCTGCTCATCAGCCCCATCTGGATCGATCCGCTCTTCAACGATTTCGGGCCTATGCGGGACACGGTGCTCGAATCGAAGATCCTGGACCTGGCGGAGCGGGCGGGCATTGAAGGCGGTCGGGTCTACGAGGTGGAGAAGAGTGTGGACACGGAAGCGGTGAACGCCTACGTGAGCGGGTTTCTCGGTACGAAGCGCATCGTCCTCTGGGACACCACGATCGAGAAGCTAGAGGAAGACGAGCTGCTGTTCGTCATGGGGCACGAGATGGGCCACTACGTGCTGTACCACGTCATCAAGGGCATCTTCTTCTTCTCGCTGCTGATCCTGGTGGTTCTATATCTGATACATCGGACGGCGGGACTCTTGATCGACCGTTACAAGGAGCGATTCAGGTTCGACCGGCTTTCTGACATCGCATCCTTGCCGCTGCTGATCCTGCTCTTCACCGTCTTCTGGCTGATCGTCCAGCCGGTAGCCTTCGGCTTCACACGCTACATGGAGCACGAAGCCGATCGGTTCGGGCTGGAAATCACGCGAGATAACCATGGCGCCGCTACCGCGTTCGTGAAGCTGCAGGCCGAGAACTTGAGCAATCCGAGACCGGGACCTCTGTACAAGCTCTGGCGCGCCACTCACCCACCGCTCGGCGAGCGGATAGATTTCTGCAACACATACAGGCCATGGGAGACGGGCCAGCCTCTGAAGTATGAGCATCTCTTCGCCGGCCGATGACCTGCGAGACCGGCTGCGCAGCGTGAGCGCCACGCTGCGAGCGCGGCACGGCGCAGCCGGGCGCGTCCTCTACGTCGTCGGGCTGGCGCTCGTTCCGGTCAGCGTGCCGGCCTCTTCCTGGGCCCAGACGACAGGCCAGATCATCGGCCGCGTGACCGACGCTGTGACGAGGCAGGCGATCCCGATGGCGGAAGTCCGGGTGGAGGGACTGGAGCTGTACGTCCTCACCTCGGAGCGCGGCGAGTTCATACTCGCTACGGTGCCGTCCGGTGAGCACAGGCTGGTGGTGGATCTGCTGGGCTACCGCACCGTCACGGCCACAGTGCTGGTACGCGCCGGCCGAACCGTGCCCGTTAGGATCGAGCTGACGCCAAGCCCGTTGGAAGTCGAGGGCGTGGAGGCCGAGGTCGAGCGGGTTCGGCTCATCGATCCCGAGGTCACCGTGTCGCACGAGATTGTCCTGGGGCGTGAGCTGATCGAGTTGCCCGTGGACGATACCGACCAGGTGATCGAGCTGACGACGGGAGTGAGCGGCGGCCACTTTCGAGGCGGGCGGGTCGGACAGGAGACCTACCGGATCGACGGACTCGAGGTGAAGAACCAGTTCGAGGCCACGGGCCAGGTCGGTGGCATCGAGCTTTCGCCTCACGCACTTGAGGAGATCGAGGTCGTTACCGGTGGGACGAGGCCCGAATTCGGCTCAGCGTTGTCCGGTGTGGTGAGCTACGTGACCCGTAGGGGCAACACCGAGCGCTGGGAGGGCCGGGCTGAAGTGTCCAGCGACCAGTGGCTGCCGGACGACCTCTTCCGCGGCTTCTCCAGCCTCGCCTTCTCGCTCGGCGGACCGTTGAGGTTCTTGGGAGAGCGGAGCACGCTGTTTGTCGATGTCCTCGCTCAAGGACTGGTTGACGCCGATCCGCGCGCGCGCGGCCTGGCCTGTCTCCGACCGGAGGACGGCGATACCCAGCTGGCTGAAGCGATCGATGCTCTCACGAGCGACCCGACTACCCGGCACCTGTATTGTCCCTATACGGGGCCGCGGCTGCCGTACCAGCGCGGGGACAGAACGATCGGCCTGCTGCGCTGGGATCAGCCGCTGGCGCCGAGCACCAACCTGACGTTCACGCTCATCTACAATCGACGACAGAGCGAGCTGTACACGCCCCAGTTCAAGTACAACCCGGAGTTCCAGCAAGGGTTACGCACGAAGGGGTACCTGGCCACCCTGACGCTGGACTGGGGCCGGAGCGTACCGGGGCGCGCGTACCACGTTGTCGCGCGGGCGGCCGCGATGCGCCTGGACCGCTACCTGGGAGTAGTCGATCCCTGGACGTTCGACGCGCGAACGCGCATTGCCGGCTTCGGCTTCGGTGATTTCCGGTTCCTGGGCGAAGAGTTCGCGCGCAAGCCGATAGAAGAACAGATCAAGTCGGGGACCGCTGTGCCCGGTTACGTGCCGCCGG
This sequence comes from Gemmatimonadota bacterium, assembly GCA_036475815.1. Taxonomy (GTDB): domain Bacteria; phylum Gemmatimonadota; class Gemmatimonadetes; order Palauibacterales; family KS3-K002; genus JBDHGH01. The sequence continues at coordinate 66,399 of JAZGAL010000175.1, read as the reverse complement.
GGGGAGTGACTGGGTCGCCGTTCGGTCCGGCGGCGGAAGGAATCTTCTTCACCGAGGGCACCCCCGACATCGCAAACTGGAACCGCACCGGTTTCATCGGCGGCGATCTGGTGGGCGAGATCCTCTCAGCGAGCGGCCACTCGCTGCGAGCCGGCGGTTCGACGCGCTTCTACGAGGTTGAAAACTACGAGCGAGTGCTTTCCTTCCTGCCCGGGTCTTCACCCAGCTTCGCGCGGTTCTACCCGACCACAGCCAACGCGTGGGCCGAGCTCGGGCTGCTCACGGCCGACGACATCACCGTGCAGCTCGGGGTTCGATACGAGGGTTTCCGGTCCGGTCTTCGCTTCCAGCAAGATCGGGCGAACCTGTTGTCACCCGTCATCGATACGGAGTGGCGGAGTCTCCTCATGCCAAGGATCGGCGTGGCTATCCCCATCCCCATGACTGAGAACCGCACGATGCTCTGGTTCAACTACGGCAAGGTCGCCCAGCCACCCGACTTCCGCTTCTTCCTCGACAGCACAATAGGCGACTCGCTGAGAGCTGATATCCGACGACAGGGGAATCCCAACCTCGCCTTCGAACAGGGTACGGCCTACGAGTTTGGAGCTCGCCACATGTTCACCGAGGGGCTCGCGGTGAGCGCCGTGGTGTTCCTGAAGGAGCTGAACAACCTGGTTACCAGCGGCCTCTCGTTCTCGAACACGGTGGCGAATCAATTCACGACGGGCGACTTCGGCAACGTCCGGGGCATCGAGCTCAGCTTCCAGGGACGTTGGCCAAAGGTGCGACTGATGGCTGGCTATGCCCTGCAGGAGGCCGTGGGTGTCACGTCAGGAGCATTCGAGGAGGTAGATTCCGCGGCCGCGGATCGGCGGATCGAGTTTCCCCTGGCGTTCGATCGTCGCCACTCCGCCAACTTCATGGTCTTCGTGGGGCGAGCGGCGGGAGCTACGGATTGGAGGTTCGGCGCCTCGCTGACAGGATCGCTGCAGAGCGGCTACCCCATCGACCGGCAGCTCGCCGGCGGGAGTATCTCGGAGGAGGTGCCGCATCTGAGGGCGCGGCTGCCCTGGACGAGTTTCCTCAATTTCCGGTTCAGCTACGACCTGGGCAACCTGGGCGTGTGCAGGTGTAGCTGGCGCGTGCTACTGGACGGTCGGAACATACTGGACACGGACAACGTGATCGCGCTGCGACGCGACACCGGCGAGCTCGCGCCCCGAACGAGTGATCTGGAAGATGTCGCGGTCGAGCTGTCCGACGGGTTCACGCCGATCCCCTTCGAGTCGCCGCGCTACAGTGCGCTTGCCGACCTGGATCGTGACGGCGTGATCAGCGTCAGGGAGTTCGAGACCGCGAGGTTCGCCGCCGCGCTGGACGCCAGCGATCCATCGCTCTACTTCGGCCAACCCCTGCAACTGCGCCTCGGCCTGGAGATCGCGTTTTGACAAAGAGCAGGGATGTGGGACAACGCGCCTTGTTGTTGATCGGCCTGGCAGCGGTGGCTGCCGGTGGCTGCCGGGATGACGTAGCGCCGTTCTCGGCAGGCGACCGCAGGCTGCCCGCCGAGCAGGTCGCGTTTCGCCTGACCTTCAATCCGGGTGACGACCGAACGCCCACCTGGTCGAGCGACGGCGATTCGATCTACTACGCCGCGGGTGGCTTCGATCTTTTCTCCGACCAGGCTAACGTACTGGTCGGCCAGCCGCGGCTGGGTGGCGTAGCACGACCGATCACGACGAACGTTCAGGTTCCCGGCACTATCGAGCGCTGGCTTATCGCACCGGAGGTTGCGCCCTCTGGTGAGCGGTTCGTTTATGCGGAACTAGGCCCGCCATGGCCTGAGGTGTGTCCCGGCACCCCCGTCTCTTGCAACCCAGCTGTCAACGATGCGTCGCTACCCCGCTTGCGCGTTATCATCCTGCGCGTCCGCCGTTTCGACGCGACCGGGTCTGCGGAGGGCGACCCCGCCCTCACCGTTGCAATTCCAGGTGTCGTCTACGATTTCAACATCCTCAACACCCCGCGCACTCACGTGGTGCACAACTATCCGTTCCATCAGCTGTTCGACCAGGAGGGCACATCGGTGTTTCGGCCCAGCTGGGCGCCCGACGGCGCGCGGGTGGTCTACAGCGATGGGCTCCAGTTGCTCATCTGGAACGTGGGTGACGACGAGCCCCAGCCTATACCTAACAGTAGCGAAGGAGTCAGCCCGGCCTGGAGCCCGGACGGCGCGTTGATCGCTTTCACGCGCCTGGAGCGTGCCGATTCGTCCGCTACGACCTGTGTATACGTCAGGGGGTTCGTTGCGTTTTGCGTGCAGGAGCGCACGAACTACCTCCAGGGCCATCGAATCCTGAGCCTGATCCGCCCGGACGGCAGCGGGCTCACGGAGCTTGGAGATGGTGAGGATCCGGCCTGGTCGAGCGACGGGGCGATGCTGCTCTTCCGGCGGGACGACCGGATCTGGATGGGCGAGGCGGACGGCCGCAATGCCGTACCCCTGTCCTTCAGCGAAGGCGGCCGTGAGCCGGCGATCTCGCCCGATGGCCTGCACCTGGCCTTCTCTAAGCTGAGTCAGCGCGGCGATTACGACATATGGGTCATCTCCTTCGAGCTGCTGCCCTGACCGGCGCGCTTGCGCTGCCGCTCGGCGCCTGCGGCGATCCGCTGATCGTCGTGGGCGATTCGCCGGGAACCCTGCGAATCATCGCCGGAGTCGCGGATCTGCCGGGAGACAGCCTGGGCGCGACGGCGACCGAGAGCCTGCTCGACACACCGCTGGACCTGGCGGCGGGCGAGGACGGTACCGTCTACATCGCCGACAGCGGGAACGCCCGCGTGCTGGTGGTGTCGCCGTCCGGCGACATCGTCGTACTGGTCGATCACAGTGACCGCCGACAGGAACCGAGACTCCACGCGCCGAATGGGCTCGCCCTGGACGGCAGGGGCGGGTTGCTCATCGCCGATCCGTTCGGCCAACGGATCTGGCGTCTGGATATCGCCACGGCGGACCTCGTGCCCATTGCCGGGACAGGTGTTCGCGGCACGGTGCCGGACAGCGTCGACGCCCTGCAGGCGAACCTCGACACTCCGACGGATGTCGCCGTAGCAGCGGACGGTCGCATCTACTTCACGGAGACGGGCGCGCACCGGGTTCGCCGAATCGAGGCCGACGGCGTGCTGGTAACCATCGCCGGGACGGGTCTGGCCGGGTTCACCGGTGACGACGGCCCGGCCGATGTAGCGCGACTGCAGGAGCCCTCCGGTCTGGTCTTCGGAGACGGCGTCCTCTTCATCGCGGACAGCGGCAACAACCGGATCAGGGCTATCGACCTGGCGACCGGGTTGATCCGCACGGTCGCCGGGGCGGGCGCGCCGGGATCCAGTGGTGACGACGGGCCGGCAATCGAAGCGCTGCTCAACGCTCCTTCGGCCCTGGCCGTCGCCGCCGACGCATCGGTGCTGTATATCGCCGATACGGACAATCATCGCGTCCGCGTTGTCAATCTGGTGAACAGGAGGATCTCCACCTTTGCCGGTACGGGTGAAGTGGACTTCAACGGCGATCTCCTCCCCGCCGGAGCGACGGCCCTCAGCTCGCCTCAGGGGCTCGCCGTATCGGCCTTCGACCTTCTCTACCTTTCCGATAGCGGCCACCACATAGTGCGGCGCACTCCGGTCGCCTTCCTTGGCGCGCTCTGACGCTTGACATGCCGCTTTGAGCGTCCTACGCTGTCGCGGCTTCACTGAACTCCCGTCCAACAGCTTGTCAGCGGTAGATAACGGCTCGGGGTGAGCCGTGCTGCTGGATCGACCAGAATCCGAAGACTGCGAGGAGGCTGTCGATGGACCCGAAACCGTACGAGCCCTACGTCCCGGCGGACACGCGTCTGAAGGAGTTCACTCTGCGCGCCGTGTTGCTTGGCGTGGTGATGGCCGTGATCCTGGGTGCAGCCAACGCGTACATCGGCATGGTGGCCGGCCTCACGATCGCCGCCACCTTCCCCGCCGCTGTCGTGGCCATGGCCATGCTGCGACCGGTGGGAGGGTCCATCCTGGAAGAGAACATCGCACGGACCACCGCCTCCGTGGGCGAGGCGCTGGTAGCCGGGGCGATTTTCACGATCCCTGCTTTCGTCATCGCCGGCGTGTGGCCGGAGGTCAACATCTTGCTCTCCGGGATCATCATGGTGATCGGTGGAATGCTCGGTGTGTTCTTCGTGATCATCCTGCGCCGCACGCTGGTCGAGGATGCGGGGCTCCCCTTCCCCGAATCGGTGGCCGCCAGCGAGATCCACAAGGCCGGGCAGGGTGGGGCGACCGGGGGCAAGTACCTGGTGATCGCCGGGTTGACGGCGGCCTTGATTGAACTGATGAAGAACGCGTCGGGCCTGCGCGTTCTCAGCGGGACGATGACGGGGTTCTGGTCCTGGGGAGTGGCGCGTATCGATCAGGGTCGAGCCCTGATCTCCGAGTACGTCGGCGGCATCTACTTATCCACGCCTTCCGCATCGCCGGCGCTACTCGGCGTTGGATACATCATCGGCCCGCGGCTGGCGTCGGTCGTCTTCGCCGGCGGCGTCCTCGGCTGGTGGTGCCTGGTACCCGTGATGACGTTCGTTAACCGAGACCTCGTGCCGTTGGCCGATGTCGAGGGCTGGGGGCCGGTGGCCGTGAACGTGGTCTGGGCGTCGATGGTCCGCCCGCTGGCCGTGGGAACGATGGTGGTCGGTGCCGTCTGGACGCTCTGGAGTATGCGTCAGAGCCTGGGCACCGGCATAGGCCGGGTCCTTAGGGACGTGAAGCAGGTGAAGGCGGTCGAGGTGGAAAGCCGCCTCGAGCAGGATCTGAGGTACAAGTGGATCGTCTTTGGGATCCTCGGCCTGCTCGTTCCGATCACGATACTGTACTACTTCTTCAGCCGCAGCTTCGGCGGCTCGATCTTGGCAGCTATCGTGATGGTGGTCGCAGGCATCCTCTTCGCGGCCGTCGCCGGCTACCTGGTGGGTGTCATCGGCAGCAGCAACAACCCGATCAGCGGGCTCACCCTGACAACCCTCATCCTGGCCGCGCTGCTCATGGTCGCCATCGGCCTGACCGGCGACCGCGGCGTCCTGGCCGTGCTGGGCGTGGCGGCGGTGGTGTGCTGCGCCATGGGGATCGCCGGCGACATGATGCAGGACCTGAAGGTCGGACATATCCTGGGTGGAACACCGAAGTCGATGGAGAAAGGGGAGCTGATCGCGGTGATCTTCGCGGCACCCGCGCTCGCCGTCGCGCTGTGGCTGCTGGGCAGAGCCTACGGGTTCGCCGGTGCCCCGGGCGCGGATCCTGCCACGGCGCTGCCCGCACCGCAGGCCGGTCTCATGGCGATGGTAAGCCAGGGCATCGTAGGCGGCGAGATGGTCTGGCCGCTGTTCCTGGCGGGCATGCTGTTCGGGGTCATGCTGATCCTGCTCCGGGCACCCTCGCCGATGCTGGTGGCTGTGGGCATGTACCTCCCGATCTACAGCACCTTCGCGATCTTCATTGGCGGTGTCCTCAAGTATATGGTAGACGGGATGCTTGCCCGCAAGAAGTACACGCCCAAGCAGTTAGAGCGTGCCAGCAATACAGGCATCCTGGTCGCCTCCGGGTTCGTGGCCGGCGAGGCGTTGATGGGAGTGCTGATCGCGGGGTTGATAGTCGCGAACTACTCGCTTCCAACGATAATCAGCGATCCAAAGTTGCAGAGTATACTCGGTCTGCTGGTGTTCCCGTTGGTACTGTGGTACTTCTACCGCTTCTCGAACGCCGAGGCGAAGGCGCTGTAGCGCCGAGCCGGGTCGGTGCCCGACCCGAGGGAAGGGTGCTCGGGGCCGTCTTGGCCCTGAGCACCCTTTTGCTCGTGACGGCTTGCGACAAGGTTATCGAGCGCCCCCCCATCAGTCAGCAGCAGTACGTCGACATCTATGTGGAGATCCTGCGTGCGGCCGATGAGGAGCCGGACGAAGTCGCCGCCTCGCAGCGCGCCCAAGAGATCCTCGACCGACGCGGTGTCAGCCAGGAAGACCTGCTGGGCTTCGCCGAGCATTATGCAGACGATCCCGAGTACTTGAGTGAGGTCTGGCTGGAAATCGAGAGGCGGCTGCGGAGTCCCGAACCGCAGGACTCATCCAACGTGGAAGATCGCCGGCGGTCGCGCGACGACGAGCCTACAGGCCCGTCGGGTGGTCGATGAACTCCCACTCCAGACCGAACTTCGCGCTCAGCTGGTTCGCCAGGGCTTTCACCCCCAACGTCTCCGTCGCGTAGTGGCCCGCGTAGAAGACGTTCAGCCCCCATTCCTGCGCGTCGAAGAACGTGTGGTGGGCTCCCTCGCCCGTGATGAAGGTGTCCAGGCCCATGCGGTGCGCATCCCCGATGTGCGCTCCACCGCCCCCGCTGAGCACCCCTACCCGCCGAACCTCCTCCGGGCCCGCTGCGATGACGAACGCCTCATGACCCAGCAGTCTCTGGAGCCGCTCTATTAGCTCCTCCCGAGGAACGTTCAGCTCGCCCCACACGCCGATGGCGCAACCCTGCTCTTCAGCGAACCGGCCAAGAACGCGCAGCTCGATGCCACGCGCCAGCTCGGCGTTGTTCCCGACTTTTGGATGGACGTCCAGAGGAAGATGAGCCGAGTAGACGGCGATGTCGCTGGTGACCAGCTTCCGCACGCGACGGTAGTTGCGGCCGGTGAGCGGCCTGAGTCCGGCACCCCAGTAGAGGCCATGGTGAACGAGCAGCAGGTCGGCTCCGAGCCCGGCGGCCGCCTCGATCGTGGCTTGGCAGGCATCGGTACAGGCCGCGATCTTGCTGACCGCTCCGCTGTTCTCTACCTGCAAGCCGTTGGCGGCACCGGGAAAGTCGGGCACCGCAGCGATCTCCAGATACTCGTCCAGATAGGCGACGAGCTCGCGCAGATCGACAGCGCCCACGCTCACTCCCACTCGATGGTTGCCGGAGGCTTCGAGCTGACGTCGTAGCAGACGCGGTTGATTCCCGCGACTTCGTTGATGATCCGGGTCGCGATTCGCCCGAGCACCTCGTGCGGGAACATGTACCAATCGGCGGTCATCCCGTCGCGACTGGTCACGGCTCGCAACGCGACGACGTTCTCGTAGGTGCGACCGTCGCCCATCACGCCAACGGAACGCACGGGCAGCAGGACAGCGAAGGCCTGCCAGATCTCGTCGTAGAGGCCCGCGGCGCGGATTTCCTCTAGAAAGATCGCGTCCGATTCCTGCAGGACCGCGAGTCGCTCGCGCGTAACGTCACCGAGCACGCGCACCGCCAGGCCCGGCCCGGGAAACGGGTGCCGGCCCACCAATTCCTCGGGAAGCCCGAGCTCGCGTCCGACCTGGCGCACCTCGTCCTTGAAGAGCTCCCGAAGCGGCTCGATCAACTCGAAGGGGAGGTCCGGACGCAGGCCGCCAACGTTGTGGTGGGTCTTGATCGTATCGGAAGGACCGCGAACGGAGAGCGACTCGATGACGTCCGGGTAGAGCGTACCTTGTACAAGGAACTCGACGTCATCACCGATTCCCCGCGCCTCCTCCTCGAAGACATCAATAAAAGTGTGGCCGATGATCCGCCGTTTCTCTTCCGGATCCTCAACGCCCGCCAATCGGTCAAGGAACGTGTCCACGGCATCGACAACCCGAAGGTCGATCCCGAGGTGCTGCTGGAAGGTACGCGCGACCCAATCACGTTCGCCTTTGCGCAACAAGCCCGTATCGACGAAGACACAGGCGAGCTTATCCCCAAGCGCGCGGTGGACCAAGGCCGTGGCGACCGACGAATCGACGCCGCCGGAAAGGGCCGAGATCACTTGCCCCCGACCCTCCACCTGCTCCCGGATCGTGGCGACCTGGTTCTCGATAAACGAGCCGGTCGTCCAGCTCGGATTGCAGCCGCATACGCGGAAGAGGAAGTTGGAGATGATCTCGCCGCCTCGAGCGGTGTGCGCCACCTCCGGGTGGAACTGCACGCCGAATATCGGGCGGTCCTTCGCTCTGCAGGCCGCCACCGGAACGGATTCGGTGGCGCCCAGCACCTCGTAGCCCGCCGGCGGCTCCTCCAAATGATCCCCGTGGCTCATCCAGACCGTCGTACGCTCACCCGCAGCGAAGCCATCAAACAGATCGTTCGGCACCTTCACCTGGAGATCGGCACGACCGTACTCACGTTTCGCGGCGCCGCGTACCTCGCCACCAGCCAGCCGGGCGAGAAGCTGCATCCCGTAACAGATGCCGAGCACCGGCGTCCCGATCTCGACGAGCCCGGGTTCGAGTCCCGGCACACCTTCGTCGTAGACGCTAGCGGGGCCACCGGAGAGGATGATCCCGCTCGCTTCCCAATCCCGGATCCAGTCCAGCGAACGGGTCGGTGGATGGATTTCGCAATACACCCGCTCCTCCCGGATCCGCCGCGCGATGAGCTGCGTGTACTGCGACCCGTAGTCGAGAATCAGGATTCGGTCCCTTGGTAGGGCTGCGGTCGTTCTGTTCGTTGCTGCTTCCTCGTTCCGGTGATTAGTAATTAGTAATTAGTAATTAGTGCGTTCCGCAATACTAATCACTAATCACCAATCACTAATCACTTCCCTAATACGCCCGCGCCCACACCACCTCATACTGAGCCTTCCCACCACATATGCATGTCGCAGGGACACTCTCAGAGCGAAAGGCCTCGTCCGGGATCAGACGGATCGTCGCCTTTGTGTCATCCTTCACGCGCGTCTCACACTCCTCCCTACCGCAGTACCCCGTGTAGATGAATCCGCCCGTCGTGGAGACGATCCGCTTGAACTCGTCGTAGTCGCTGATACCGCGGTACGAGTTTTCCTCACGGCGACGCAGCGTGGCCTCGTAGAGATCGCTCTGCATCTGGTCGAGCAGCTCCGGCAGCCTGGTCAGCACTTCGTTCTCCGCCAGCGGAAATTTCCGTTGCTCGCCATCCATCGTGACCCGACGAACGACCGTCACCTGTTGCTTCTCCAGGTCCTTCGGCCCGATCTCGATGCGAAACGGCACTCCTTTGCCTTCCCACTCGTAGTACTTGGCACCAGGGCTCACCGTATCCCGGTCGTCGAGCTTGACCCTGAGCGTTCCTTCGAGCTTGCTCTTCAGACGATCCGAAGCCTCGAGCACGTTGGTCTTCTGCCCGTCCGACTTGTAGATGGGCACGATGACCGCCTGCAGCGGAGCCAGTTTCGGCGGCAGAATCAAGCCCTGATCATCGCTGTGCGTCATCACCAGCGCACCCAATAACCGTGTCGACACGCCCCACGACGTACTCCAGATGTATTCGTGCTCACCGGCCTCCGTCTGGTACTTCACGTCGAACGCCTTCGCGAAGTTCTGGCCAAGATTGTGAGTCGTCCCCGCCTGGAGCGCCCAGTTGTCCTGCATCAGCGCTTCCAGGGCGTAGGTGCGCAACGCGCCGGCGAACTTGTCCCACTCCGCCTTCACGCCGACAACAGGAGGCATCGCCATCCACTCTTCCATGAACTTCCGGTAGATATCGAGTATCAGAAGAGCTTCGGCCTCAGCCTCCTCAGCCGTCGCGTGGGCCGTGTGCCCTTCCTGCCAGAGGAACTCCAGCGTGCGCAGGAACGGACGCGTCCTCATCTCCCAGCGAACAACGTTCGCCCACTGGTTGATGAGCAACGGAAGATCGCGATAGCTCTGGATCCAGTCGGCCATGATCGGCCAGATGATCGCCTCGGAGGTCGGCCGGATGATCAGTCGCTCCTCGAGCTCCTTCCCACCGCCTATGGTCACTACAGCCGTCTCGGGCGCGAAGCCCTCGACGTGCTCGGCCTCCTTCTTCAGGTAGCTCTCGGGGATGAAGAGCGGGAAGTACGCGTTCTGGTGGCCGGTCGCCTTGAACATGCCGTCCAGGGCCGACTGCATGAGCTCCCATATCGCGTAACCGTGCGGGCGTATCACCATGCACCCGCGAACCGGGGTATGTCCGGCAAGCTCGGACCGCTGCACCAATTCATTATACCAGGCGGAGAAATTCTCGCTCCGCGGGGTCAGCGCTTTGTCTTCCGCCATCGAAGTTCTCTAGGCCTCCGCTGTTGGCGCGCTCGCCTCATCGCTCGCCTGCTCAGCGTCCCCGCCCTCGCCGCCCGCAGACAAGAGCCACAGACCTATGGGCAGGAGAGCAGCGGCGCCGGCCCAGCCCAGCAAGTGCCGCTTCGAGCCGAGTGCCCGCCGGAGCAACGCGCTCGCTCCTACGACCACCACGCTGCTGATCACGGCCCCTACGCTCAACGGGCCAAGCTGTTCCCATGCAGAGTGAAGGCCGCGCTCCAGGCTCCCCTCTTTCATCGAGCCGTCGCTTCCCGAGTGGAATCGGACTTAGCTGGAGCCCAACCCGGGTTCAGGTGATAGATATATGAACGGTGTATCCGGCTCCGCGGTCCGGCCGCGGCCGCCTCCCAACCTTCCGGCGGTATCCATTCACCCCACACCTTCGCCATGAGCCGTCCCGCCGTCCGCTGCGTGGGCCGATAGTGATAGAGGATCGTACGAACGGCGACCAGAGTGGTATCCTCGCTGACAAGGGAGTCGAGAGCGACGCGCAGCGTCTTGACCAACGCCCGGTCCTCAGCCGACTCCAGCACCATGAGCTTGTACGAGATCTTCCTCGGGTTCTCGCTCTCGATAACCCGCTCGAAGACCTGGAAGGGGAGCGGCGATACCGTGTCCATGTAAACCGCCCCGCCCGGCCCGTCTTCCTCCAGGCTCGAGAACTTCTCTGCCTGGCCGGCGGCTCCGCCGGCCGACTCACCGCCGGTTTCGCTTCCAACACAAGCGACGACATGAGCGCCCAGGAGAGCGGCTAGGATCCATGCGCTCCAACGCCTCGTATCGTGCCTGTGCTTCATAGCTCGTCACCCATCCTTGCTATCGTTCATCAAGTTCCCAACAAGTTGACCGAAATCCACAACGCGCTCATCGCCCGTCGACATGTCGCGTATCCGGGCCTGGCCCGCTTCCACCTCTTGGGGTCCGAAGATCACCGTCCAGCGTGCGCCAAGCTGATCCGCGCTCTTCAGCTGGTTCCCGATGCGTCGATCGCGAAACTCGTAGACCGTTGACAGCCCCGCCGATCTCAGCGCCTGCCCCGCGCGCAGTGCCTGACGCCTGCCGTCCAACCCCAACCAGGCGACGAAACAGTCGATCACAGGTGGCGCTGTGGGAAGCAGCCCGTGGTCACGCAGAAGCTCAGTGAGCACCACGTCGCCCATGCCGAATCCCAGCGCCGGCATGTCGACACCGGCTATAAGCCGCAACAGGTCGTCGTAGCGGCCTCCCCCGCAGATGGCCCGCAGCTCGCGGCGCGCGTCCCACAACTCGAAGACGATGCCGGTGTAGTAGGCCAATCCGCGAACCACAGAAAGATCGACATCGACGTAATCAGCGACCCCGAGGTCCTCCAGGTGCTCGAGATACATGGACAGCACGGCGATGCTCTCCGCTACACTGGTCACTCCGCCGAAGGCGGCCTCGATCTCGTCTATTCCGCGGAGCTGCGTAACGTCGATGACGCCGCCCGCTGTCCGCGAATCCAGACCCTGTTCCTCCAGACGCCGCTCGAGGCGCTCGCGCGGCTCGCGCTCGAGCTTGTCCACCACCTCGTACACAGGCTCGAGCTTGTTTTCTTCCACACCAAGATGACGGAATACGGCCGCCAGCACCCGTCTGTCCGACACTCGCGCCCTGACCTGGCCGGAGTCTAGCCCGGTGGCGCGAACGATGTCGATGGCCGCGGCCAGGAGCTCAGCATCCGCCAGCACGTTCGACTCTCCAAGGATGTCCAGGTTCAACTGGAAGTGTTCCCGGAGACGGCCGCGCTGTTTGCGCTCGTAACGAAAGAGCTGCGGCACGGAGAACCAGCGGACGGGCCTGCGAAGCGCTCGGGCCCGGGCACCGGCCATGCGAGCCAGAGTCGGCGTCATCTCGGGGCGCAGAGCGACGCGACGGCCTCCCTTGTCCTCGAACGCATAGAGCTGCTGCACGATCTCTTCGCCCGATTTCCGGGTGTACAGCTCGAGGGACTCGAGCGGTGGGCCGTCATACTCCTCGAATCCGTACCGCCGAGCGACGTCCCGCCATACGCCCATGAGATACGAGCGCGCGGCCAGCTCTTCCGGATAGAAATCCCTAAACCCCGGCAATCCTTTCAGTTCCACCATCGCGAATCTATCCGACCCTGTTCGTCGTCATCAAGGCAGCAGGAATGTCCAGGCGCCGCATCGCATCGCCCACTGTATGGTTCGATCCCGTCACAACGATCGTCTGCGCCAATTCGGTCGCGCGCTCGAGCGCCGCATCGAATTCCTCGATCACCTCCACCGGGTAGCTCGATATCGCCGCCGCCACCGCGTTAGCGTCCCAGCGTCGCTCGACCGGCGAGCTGGGCGCCACCGTGAAGATCGACAAGTCGGCAAACGCCAGCAGCGGAGGCAACATCTCCGGCCAGGGCTTATCACCCATGATCGCGACGACCAGCGCCAGCGGGCCGGCGATGTCCAGGCTGGTCAGCGCCTGGGTGAGCGCCTCTACCGCGACTGGATTGTGCGCCACATCGAGCACCCAGGTCCGCCCTTCACGCTCTTCGATCTGCAGGCGGCCCGGCCATCGCACGGAAGCGATACCGTCCACAATCTCATCGGCTGTGGGCCGCCACTCCTCCGGCATGCTCTGAACCGTGAGCGCCGCCAGCCCCGCGTTCCAAGCCTGGTGTGCTCCGAGCAGAGGGCAACGCAGCTCGATCGCGGCGCACGGGCCGGGGCCCACGTACTCGAGCTCGGTGCACTCGCGCCCGATCCGGATGCGCCGCACGCCGGCATCGTATCCGATCTGCCGCAGCGGCGCCCCCGCCTGCTCGGCCGCACCCCGGACGATCCGCCCTGCCTCCGGTTCGAGCCGGCCCAGGACGAGCGGAATCCCGGGCTTGCAGATCCCGGCCTTCTCTCTCGCTATGGCCGAGAGCGTATGGCCGAGGTAGTCGGCGTGATCCCACGCGACGTTGGTGATCGCTGCCACCTCGGGCAGCAGAACGTTGGTCGCGTCCAGCCGACCGCCCAGGCCCACCTCCGCCACGACGAAATCGACGTCAGCCTCGGCGAAGCAGAGGAAAGCCAGTGCCGTCGTCGCCTCGAAGAACGTGGCGCCCGTCTTCTCCGCGATCGGGCGGAGCCGACGCGCCCCAGCCGCAAGCAACTCATCGGCCACTGGCCGGCCCGCAACCCGGATCCGCTCGCCGAATTCAATGAGGTGGGGGGACGTATAGAGCCCCACACTGTGCCCGGCTCTACCCAGTACGCTGGCGATCATCGCCGCCACAGAGCCTTTCCCGTTCGTTCCACCCACGTGCACCGAACGGAACGCCATGTGTGGCCGGCCCACGGCGTGGAGCATGCCACGGACCCGGCGCAGTCCCCAGCGGATCTCCCCGGTGGGCTGCAACCCGAGGAGCTCCTCCAGCAGATCGGCTGTCTCCATCAATCAATCCGCAGGAAGCTCGTGCCCAGCCACCCGGTCAAACCCGAGCGTTGTGTTCATGGCGCCTAATAATAAGGCACAGTCTCGCTGTGGGTAGGGCAGTAGGCGGTGAGCGGTGAGCAAAGAGCGGCAGCCAGCCGCGTCGTCGATAGCCGGCGCGACTAGCCGACCATATGGCGCAGCAGCCTGGCAACGGTGGACTTCAGCTCGGGGCGCGGCACGACCATGTCCACCATACCGTGCTCGAGCAGGAATTCCGACCGCTGGAAGCCGTCCGGCAGGCTCTGACCGATGGTCTGCTCGATCACGCGGGGGCCCGCGAACCCGATCAGCGCCCCCGGCTCCGCGATGATGACATCGCCGAGCATGGCGAACGACGCTGTTACGCCGCCTGTCGTCGGGTCAGTCAATATCGATATGTAGGGCAATCGCAACTTGTGTAGGCGGCCCAGGGCGCCGGAGGTCTTCGCCATCTGCATCAGCGAGAGCACGCCCTCCATCATGCGGGCGCCGCCCGACGCCGATACCAGGATCAGCGGTTGCTCTTCGTCCAGCGCCCGCTCGGTCACCCGCGCAATCTTCTCGCCGACAACCGAGCCCATCGACCCGCCGATGAAGTCGAAATCCATCACGCCGAACTTCACGGGGCACCCTTCGATTTGCCCTCGTCCCGTCAGGACCGCCTCCTTGCCCACGCCCTTCTCCAAAGCCCGCTCATAGCGCTCCGCGTAGGGCGTGGGGCCCACGAACTGCAGCGGATCGACCGAGCGCAGGTCCGAATCGTATTCCTCTTCCAGCGACCGGTCGAGCAGGAGGTCGGCGTAGTCGCCGGCCTTGATCCGGAAGTGATATCCGCAATTCAAGCACACATAGAGATTATCAGCCAGCTTCTCGCGGTACACGATCTCGCCGCAACCATCGCACTTCGCCCAAACGTCAGGCGGCAACTCCCGCTTCTGCCCGACTAACCGGGTCTTCTCTTTCCGAAACCACGCCATGGACTACGCCTCGAAGCTACGATTCGCCGTGCGGCGCCCGAGCGCCCTCAACAAATAAAGATCAGCCGCTGCAGCTATCACCGCAATGCCCACAATCCTGCTAGATTGGGTCCGTACCGTTACCCGGCGCTCTGCCCGTCTGACCCGCCGCCCACCCATCACCGCTCATCCCGCCCCCGGGCGGGAGATCACGGCTCCAATCTGCGCTCCGCCGCAACTCGCTCGACGACCGCCAGCGCGAGGAACGACACGAGCAGGAAACTGCCCCCATAACTCAGGAACGGGAGCGGCAAACCGGTTATTGGCAACAGCCCAACGGTCATACCGACATTCGCCACCAGGTGGGCGAACCACATCCCGAAAATCCCAAACACTAGCGCCGAAGCGAAGTTGTCCGTTGTGCGCTCCGCAACCAGCAGGATCCTCCAGAGGATGACGGCGAAGCAGAGCAAGACCAGCAGGATGCCTGCGAAGCCGAACTCCTCACCCACGACAGCGAAGATGAAGTCGGTGTGCTGTTCCGGCAGGAAAGCCAGGCGCTTTTGCGTCCCCAGCGCAAAACCCTTCCCCAGCCAGCCACCTGACCCGATGGCCACCTGCGACTGGATAAGGTGCCAACCCGCGCCCCGTGGGTCCGCTTCCGGCTGAAGGAACGCCAGGATGCGCACCTGCTGGTACGTGGCCAGGCTGCGCCAGACGGGCAGCACAACAACCCCCATCGCCACGTTGGCGAGCACGACACCCAGCGACTCGGTCAGGTAAGCGCGACTGCGGTACAGGAAGCCGACAATCAACAGAACCCACACGCCCCACCAGAAAGTGGAGAACGCCAGTGCCAGGCTAACCAGGGGGCTGAGGAAGAGAAGGAGCTTGGCGAAAGGGAGACCTGACCAATACAGCGCAGCTATGAGTATGGCGACAAACACCGAGGCGGTCCCCAGATCGGGTTCCCCCATGATGAGAGCCAGCGGCAGAAACACAACGGCCACGAACGGCCAGAGTTCCCACAGGCTGTCCGGAGGGCGTTCCCGGCCCGCCACGAGCCTGGCCAGCGCCATGATCGTCGCAAGCTTGGCAAACTCCGATGGCTGGAACCCGATCGACCCGAAGCGGACCCAACTGCGTGCTCCCTCACCGCCTCCCACCACCAACACGACGATCAGCCCAACGATAGCCAGAACGTATATGATTGGGGTCAGCCAATCGAGCCAGCGGATCTCGATTCGTAATACGAGGGCGAACGCGACGAGCGAGATGGCGAGCCAAATGGCTTGCTTGCGCCAGAGACCCGTCACCGAAGAAGGAATGTCCAGCTCGCCCGCTGAGAAGATCATGGCCACACCGAAGATGGCCAGCGCCAGCACGAGAGCGAGGATGGCCTGGTCACCGATGTAATACGGTGTTCTTTGCCTCACCCGCCCGCCACCTCCACCGCCTGCCCTGCCGCACTGCGATTCTCGAGATAGTACTCGATCAGTCTGGACACGATGGGCGCGGCAACCGACGAACCGTGACCGCCGAATTCGACCAGCGCAACCGCGACGATCTCCGGATCCTCCGCCGGCGCAAATCCGACGAACCATGCGTGGTCTTCACCGTGCGGGTTCTGCGCGGTTCCTGTCTTGCCCGCGAGAGTCCAGCGGCGCAATCGCGAGCCGCGCGCGGTGCCGCCTTCCTCGTTTACGACCCCGACCAACGCCGCTCTCAAGGCCGCCAGTTGATCCATATCAAGCGGAATACGTTCCCCGGGCTCCGCCACCGGGCCATCACGGCTGATCCTCGGTGTCGGCAGGCTGCCGTCCCAGGCGAGCGCAGCATAGAACTGCGCCATCTTGAGGGGGCTTTGCGCGTTCTCGCCCTGCCCGATCGCCAGATTCAGCACGACCGCGTTCGTCCAGCCTCTGCGACCGTAACGCCGGGTGTACCACGCCGTATCCGGAGGAAAGATCCCGCTCGCTTCCGCAGGCAGATCGATCCCGGTGGCGCGGCCGAACCCGAATCTCGGCATGTCAGCCAGGATGTTCTCGAGCGTCAGCTTGATTCCAAGCTGATAGAAATAGACGTCGCAGCTCTCTCTGATCGCGCCTTCCAGGTCGAGCACACCGTGACCCGATGGTTTCCAGTCCTTGAAGACGCGAGTGTAGTACCGGAGGGCGCCCCGGCACGGTATCGGCATCTCGGTGTCCATGTCCGCCTCACCCTCACTCAACGCGATGCCGGCCATGGCCAGCTTGAAGATGGAGCCGGGCGCGTACAGCGCGGAAATGGCGCGATTGAACATTGGGCGTCCCGGGTCCGTGTTGAGCGCGCGCCAATCCTCCGGCTCGAACCTTCCCACGAAGACGTTCGGGTCGAAACTCGGCGCACTGTACATGGCGAGCACAGCCCCGCTCTTCGGATCCAGGGCGACCACCGCACCGGCCATCGTGTCAGGGAAAAGCTCCACGGCACGCTCTTGCAACCTCAGGTCTATGTTCAGGTACAGGTCGCGACCGGGAATCGCCGGGACCATCTCGCGACCTCTGAACTCACCCACCAACCTGCCCAGAGCGTTCACCTCCACGTAGCGCTCGCCCGGCGTGCCCGCCAGAACCCGGTCGTAGATGCGCTCGACACCTGTCTGCCCGATCATGCGACCAACCTCGTAACCCTCAAATTCCGGCAGCTTCAGTTCCGCGTTGCTGATCTCTCCGACATAGCCGACCACGTGCGCGAGATCGGGTCCGCCGGGATAGCGGCGTTTCGGAGCAGTCTCGATAACGATCCCACCCGGCAGGTGAGCCCGCCGTTCCTCGATAGCGGCGACCTCAGCAAACCTCGCATCGCTCTCGACGATGATCGGCCGATTGGGATGCTGCCGATAAGTAGCCATCAATCGCTCGGTCTTCTCGCTGGAGTGCCCGAGTATCGCCGCCAGTGAGTCGAGCACCACACGGAGCGAGTCGACCGATGACGGAAGCACAACGATGGAGTAGCCCGGTACGTTCTCGGCTATCACCAGGCCGTTGCGGTCGTATATCGTGCCTCGCGCCGCCGGTATCGACAACTTGCGGATGCGATTGTCGTCGGAGCGCAGTGCGTAAGTCGTGTGCTTGAGGATCTGGATCCTGAAGAACTGGACCGAGAGCACGAAGATCACAAGGATCACCGACCAGCGGGCCAGGCGGCCGCGCCCTCTCCTGTACATCTCCGCCGGCGGGTTGATGAAACTCACCGGGCCCTCACCAGGGGAAGCGCAAGATAGCCAACTGCTCCGGTGGCAACAGCATCCAGCGGCGCCTTCAGCAAGATAAAGGCCACCGGATCTCCACCAGCACCCATGAGCAGATAGCTAACAGTCTCATAAACCCATGTGCCTACGAACAGGTAGGTGCCCATGAACAGGCGCTCCTCGCCCAGAAACAGATCCCGCGTCAATGATCCCAGAAAGGCGATCAGCACCAGCAGCAAGGTCGCCATACCGAAATAGCTGACCGCCATTGCATCCTCGAGCAAGCCGAGCGCGAACCCAACCATTGCGGCCGCCCCCGGTCTCAGCTCGCGAGCCGAAATCAACACCGCACAGACCAGCAGGTTCGGACTGAAGTACCACGAATCGAAGAGCGGGTCCAGCGCGAAGTGCAGGAACGTGAGGACCAGTACGGTGAAAGCGAGACCAATCCGGTTGTGCGCTCGGTCGATCACTGTCCCTGCCGGCTGTCAGTCGCCGCCTGATTCCAAGCGTCTTCCAGGTCGCCGGCCTCGTCTCGCTCTATCAGTACCATCACCTCGACCGCGGCCTCGGGATACGTTGACGGCTGTACCTCGTAACTCCTGGCCCAACCCTCCTCGGCGCTCATAAGCCTCGTGACGCGGCCGATGGGGATGCCACGCGGGAACACCCCGCCCATTCCCGACGTGACGAGCTCGGTGCCGGCAGCGAGCTCCAACTGGTAGGGAGCGCCGTCCAGCTGCATGAGCAGAGGACTCTCACCCAGGGGCCTTATGATCCCGAACACGCGGCCGTCCGTGGTCATCGCGCTGACACGGAACTCAGGATGCGTCCAGAAATCACCCAACGCCTGTCCTCCCGAAGTCACTCGAACCACTCCGACCAAACCTTCCGGTGCTATGACCGGTGCGTCGGGCTTTACCCCGTCATCGGCACCCAGGTCCAAGCGAAATGACCGCGCCACGATCTGGCCGGTGCGCCCGGCGGGAAAGAGATTCGCCGGCGCGAATTGATTCTTCCCACGCTCTGTCAGTCCGACCAGCGCTCGAAGCCTGAGATTCTCTTCCTCAACGTTCTGCAGTGCGAGCAGCTGAGCCTTGAGGGAATCGCGCTCGAAGCGAAGATCCTGCACCCGACCGCGTATCAGCCGCATGTCGGAAAACCCGCGCTGGAGCCTTAGCACCGGTGAGAGGACGGTCGACCTCGCGGCCGTAGCCAGCATAAGCTGGTGCCTGTGCGGCAATGTGATCAACACGACCGCAGCCAGGAGCAATAACAGCAGTTGCAGGGGATCGCGGCGAGTCAGCCGCTTGAAGCCGGACTCTGGGTCTGTGCCCCGACGCGTCAGCTGGCCAGCACCCCTCGGTATCTCGGCAGATCGTCGAGAATACGCCCGGCGCCACGTACTACGCACGTCAGCGGCTCCTCGTCCACATGAATAGGCAGATTGGTCTCTTCCGCGAGCAGGCGATCGAGTCCCCGAATGAGCGATCCACCGCCTGTCATGACTATACCACGATCGACGATATCGCTGGCGAGCTCGGGCGGCGTGATCTCCAGTGCGCGGCGTACCGCCTCGACGATCTGTTGAATCGGCTCCTGTATGTGCTCGCGGACTTCCTCCGAGTGAATGCGCACTGTCTTGGGTATCCCGGAGACGAGGTCTCTCCCCTTGACGTCCATCTCACGCTCTTCACCCACGGCGCTCGCCGAACCGATCTGTATCTTTATCGCCTCCGCAGTGGGCTCGCCTATGAGGAGATTGTAGTTCTTTCTCAGGAAGGTGACGATCGCGACATCGATTTCGTCGCCGCCCACGCGAATCGATGTGTCCGACACTATTCCGCCCAAGGCGATGACGGCGATCTCCGTCGTGCCGCCGCCAATATCGATCACCATGTTGCCCGTAGGAATCTCGACCGGCAGTCCGACACCGATGGCGGCGGCCATCGGCTCGGCCACCATGTACACTTCCTTCGCGCCCGCGGCCTGGGCCCCAGCCCGTACGGCCCGGCGCTCGAGCTCCGTGATCCCCGATGGCACTCCGATCACTACCCGCGGCTTCAAGCGGAACACCCGCTTGGCCGTCACGGTCTTGAGAAAGTGCCGAAGCATCAACTCGCTGATATCGACATCGGCGATCACGCCGTCCTTGAGCGGTCTGATTGCCTCGATCCCGCCGGGTGTGCGGCCGAGCATGTTCTTCGCCTCTATGCCCACGCCCACCAGCTTGCCGTTCGATTTCTCGATCGCCACCACCGATGGCTCGTTGAGGACGATCCCCTCGCCCTTGACGTAGATGAGCGTGTTCGCCGTTCCCAGATCGACAGCGATATCGTTGACTGGGAGCAGTCTGCCGGAATTGAACCAGCTGAAGCCCATTGAGATTAAGTACACTCCTTCGAGTACGCGGCGGGGGGCACCACCCTCCAAACCCCTGCTCTCTGCCGGGCGAGCAGAGCTTCCCAGCCCGAATATTAGATAGGAAGGGTAGGCCGGGTCAATCCGCCCCACCAAAACCGCACCGAAGGCACTGGCTCAGAGCCGGCCGTCAGCGGCCCGCCGCGGCGCCTAGAACCTCGTCTACGGGTGTATGGTCCAGCCCGAACGCGTCCGCCACACCCTGGTAAGTTATCTTGCCGTCCACCATGTTCACGCCCAGCGCCAGCGCCGGATCTTCCCGGCACGCCCGTTCCCAACCGTCATCGGCCAGCCTCAGAGTGTAGGGGAAGGTCGCATTAGTGAGCGCCAGCGTCGAGGTACGTGGCACGCCTCCCGGCATGTTGGCCACGCAGTAGTGCATGACGCCCTCGACGACGTATACGGGGTCCTCGTGGGTCGTCGGCCTTGCCGTCTCGATGCAGCCGCCCTGGTCAACGGCGACGTCCACGATGACAGCCCCGTCCTTCATCACTTTCAGATCATCGCGCAGGACGAGGTGGGGCGCCTTGGCGCCGGGCAACAGAACCGCCCCGACCAGCAGATCGGCCCTGACGATCGCTTCGAGAATGTTGGGACGATTGGAGTATACGAGATCGACGTTGGCCGGCATCACATCATCGAGGTAGCGGAGCCGCTCGAGATTGATGTCGAGCAGGATGACGCGGGCACCGAGACCGGCGGCCATCTTCGCGGCATGTGTGCCGACCACGCCACCACCAAGAATCACCACCTCTGCCGATGGCACGCCGGGCACACCGCCCAGGAGGATGCCACGTCCCCCGAAGTTCTTCTCCAGGTACTTCGCGCCCTCCTGGACCGCCATGCGCCCCGCCACCTCGCTCATCGGCGTCAGCAGCGGGAGTTCGCCGGTGGGGAGCTGGACCGTCTCATAGGCGATGGAGACGGCTTTGCTGTCGAGGAGCGCCAGCGTGAGCTCCTTCGAGGCAGCGAAGTGGAAATACGTGAAGATCACATGATCCTGCTTGATGCGCGGGTATTCCTCCGCTATCGGTTCCTTGACCTTCACCACCATCTCCGAATCCGCCCATACCGCGTCCGCAGAGTCTACGATGGTCGCCCCGACATCACTGTAGAGCGAATCCTCGAAGCCGCTTCCGACCCCTGCGCCTGTCTCAATCAACACCTGGTGACCATGCCGGACCAGCGCTTCGGCACCCGCCGGTACCATCGCTATCCTGTTCTCACCGGGTTTGATCTCTTTGGGCACCCCAACGATCATCTCTGTAGCCTCGTTCGTTAGTGGCCAGACTGTCTTAACCGCACGGGATTCAGAATGAAGCGTCCGCTAGGACTGTGGCGCTGCACGATTGGGGCCCAGACGGACGACGGTCTGCTGCTCAGGAGCATAGTATTCTCGACAGAGCGCGGCCATCTCCTCCTCGGTGACCGCGTCGATTCGCGTACAAATCTCATCCAGCGTCAGATAGGGTTCCTCGTACAGCGCCGTCCCCGCGAGCCGGTGCAGGCGCGCCGACGTCGACTCCAACGAGAGGAGCACCTGCCCCTTCGTCTGGTTCTTGACGCCGCTCAGCTCCTCACCGCTCAGGCCTGCACTTGCAAGCCGCTCCAGTTCCCTGCGGACCTCACCGACCGCCTGGTCCGCCGTCTCCGGTCTGGTCGCCATGTAGACCCCCGAAAGGCCGGCCTCGGCGTAGAATGACTGGAACGTGTAGACTGTGTATGCAAGCCCCAGCTCCTCCCTCACCCGTTGGAACAGCCGGCTGCTCATGCCGCCTCCCAGCGCGGTCGATACGAGGATCGCTCCATAGCGTCGCGGGTCTCTGCGCGGAAACGTAGGGGTGCCCATGCAAATGTGCACCTGCGCGCTGTCGCGCTCGAACTTCTCCTCCCGCGGTGTCACAGCTTCCGGGCGTTGCAAGTTCGGAGCCAGTCCCGCCTCGTCATCTTCTGGGAAATGCCGTGCCACCTGCTCCAGCAGGTCCTCATGCTCCAGATTCCCGGCGGCGGCCACAACACAGACGTCTGGTCGGTACGACGCACGCCAGAGAGCGTGGAGATCGTCGCGAGTGATCGCCCCTACGGTTTCCGCGGTGCCCAGGACCGGGTTGCCGTACGCGTGCCCGCCCCAGAGCGCCGTGGCATGCAGGTCGAAGACCAGCTCCTCCGGCGTGTCCTCGATGCCGGCGATCTCCTCGAGAATCACCCTGCGCTCCACCTCGAGATCATTCTCACTCAGCAACGGCCTGAAGATTAGGTCGGCGAGAATGTCCACTGCGATCGGCAAGTGCTCATCGAGCACTCTCGCGTGACAGGCGGTATGCTCACGTGACGTGTAGGCGTCGAGCGAACCGCCGATCCCTTCGATCGCGAGAGCGATTTCGTGCGCGGAACGCCGCTGGGTCCCCTTGAAGATCATGTGCTCCAAGAGGTGGGAAGCGCCCATCCGGTCCACAGGGTCGTGACTCGAGCCCCAGCGCACCCAGATGCCGGTCGCTACCGAGCGCACGGTGGGGATCGTCTCGGAGAGGACGATCGGCCCACCATCGAGCTCGGTCATCCAGGCCCGTTCGTCGAGCTGTACCGTGGTGGGAGCATGTGATCCCATCAGGAACCCCGGCTCAATCCGACTGCGGACAAAAAAGCCTGCCCCGTAGGCTACGGGACAGGCTATGATTCACGCAACACGGCTTTCTCACGACGACTTGGCAGGTTCCGCTTCCGCAGCCATGGCGGCCTTGCGGGACAGACGCATGCGGCCGCGATCGTCGACCGAGATCAGCTTGACCCTGACGATGTCGCCACGCTTCACCACGTCTTCGGTCTTCTCGACGCGTCCCTCTTCGAGCTCCGAAATGTGACAAAGCGCCTCTTTACCGGGCATAATCTCAACAAACGCCCCAAACGACGTCGTGTTCTTGACCACACCCTCGTAGATCTTGCCGATCTCCGGCTCCTGAACGATCGACTCGACTATCTCGCGCGCCCGCTCTCCCGCCTCACCGCTAACGGACGAGATCGTGATCAAGCCGCTATCCTCGATATTGAGTTCAGCGCCCGTCTCCTCCTCGATGCCACGGATCGTCTTGCCCTTGGGACCGATAACCTCACCGATCTTGTCGGGGTTCACCTGCAGGGTGATGATTCGAGGCGCCAGGGGCGACAGGGTGGAACGCGGCTCGGCCAGCGTGCTGGCCATGACTTCGAGAATCTTCATGCGCGCATCATTGGCGCGTCGCATCGCTTCACGCATGAGCTCCATGGAAAGACCTTCGATCTTGATATCCATCTGGATCGAAGTGATGCCTTTGCGGGTCCCGGCCACCTTGAAGTCCATATCGCCAAGGTGATCCTCGATGCCCATGATGTCCGTGAGGATGACGACTTTATCGCCTTCCTTGACCAGGCCCATCGCGATGCCGGCGCACGCCGCGCGAACCGGAACGCCCGCTTGCATCAGGGCCAGCGATCCACCGCAGACCGTCGCCATCGACGACGAGCCGTTCGACTCCAGGATGTCACTCACGATGCGGATCGTGTAAGGAAACTCCTCGTAAGGTGGCAGCAGCGGCTGCAGCGCACGCTCAGCGAGAACGCCGTGCCCGACTTCACGTCTGGTAACCCCCCGGAACTGCCGCACTTCGCCCACCGAGAACGGCGGGAAATTGTAATGAAGCATGAACGACTTGGAGGTCTCCTGCGAAACGTCGATCGTGTCGACCCGCTGCTCGTCCCGACTCGTACCCAGAGTCACAACCGCCAGAGCCTGCGTGCTACCACGCGTGAACAGCGCCGAACCGTGGGTGCGCGGCAGCAAGCCCACTTCACAACTGATGGGACGGATCTCGTCGGGCGCGCGGCCATCGACGCGCTCGCCCTTATTGATGATCTGCCCCCGCAGGGTCTCGTACTCGATCCGGTCGATGACCTTGTTGACCTGCTCCTCGTAGTTCTCGATCTGGTCCTTGAACGGGTCGGCGACTTCGCCGATGATGTCCCGGCGCAGCTCCGAGAGCGCCGCATTGCGCTCTTCCTTGTTCGGCAGATTGAGCGCTTCGTCGACGCGCCTGGCGGCCAGGTCGTTCACCCGCGCGACCAGCTCGTCGTTCATCTCCTGAGGCGTCCATTCCATCTTCGGCTTGGCCAGCGGCTCGACCAGTTCCTTCTGGATGGCCACGAGCTCGCGGATTCCTTCTTGCGCGAATTCGAGCGCCGAGATGAACTCTTCCTCGGAGATCTCGAGGGCGCCGCCCTCGATCATCACGACGGAGTTCTCTGAGCCGGCGACGACGATATCGACGTCGGAGAACTCGAGCTGCTGGAACGTGGGATTGAGCACCCACTCACCGTCCAGTCTGCCCACGCGAACCGCGGCGATCGGGTGCGGGAAAGGCACGCTCGACAGGTTTAGAGCCGCCGAGGCGCCCAGCAGACCGAGGACATCCGCATCGTTCTCCTGGTCAGCCGAGAGGATATAGATGACGACTTGCAGCTCGTTCATGAACCCTTCGGGGAAGAGCGGCCGGATCGACCGGTCGATCTGTCGGGCCGACAGGATCTCCTTCTCGCCCGGACGGCCTTCCCGCTTGAAGAAACCACCCGGGATCTTGCCCGCCGCGTAGCTCTTCTCCCGGTACTCGACCGTCAGCGGGAAGAACGGAAGCTTTGTCGGCTTGTTGCCCGCTACGACCGTGGCCAGGATCACGGTCTCCCCGAATTGCACCAGGACAGCTCCGTCTGCCTGTCGCGCCATGCGGCCGGTCTCCATCTTCAAGTTCCGACCGGCGAATTTGCGTTCGATTAGTGTTGCCATAGTCTCTGCTACCAATGCTCCAATTGATGATGAGATGTAAGGAAAGACCCCGGCGCGTCTTGCCGGGGCCTCGATGGTCATCCTCGCAGGCCAAGGTCGCTTGTTAGCTGCCGGTAAGCTTCGGGGTTGGAACGATTGAGGTAGCGCAGCAAGCGCCGGCGCTTACCCACCCACTTCAGCAGCCCGTGGCGGCTATGATGATCCTTGGGGTTCGCCCGCAAGTGTCCCGTCAGGTCCGAGATCCGCTGGGTCAGCAGCGCGACCTGCACGGCC
Organism: Gemmatimonadota bacterium; assembly: GCA_036475815.1. Taxonomy (GTDB): domain Bacteria; phylum Gemmatimonadota; class Gemmatimonadetes; order Palauibacterales; family KS3-K002; genus JBDHGH01. The sequence goes on along the minus strand of JAZGAL010000175.1, from coordinate 41,133 downwards.
GTGGAACCTCGGTCGCTCGGGTGGACCTGATATTTCGCTATGAGCGCTTCGCGCTCGTCCTTCGTCGATACCATTCTGTCGCCAATTCCTGGGCTTCCGCCCTGCTCCGCTGTGCCTGTCTTTCTGTCGAGATAGACCGGGAAAGCTATTCCGACTTATCCCTCGTGTAAAGGCGCCTCTCCCGCTCGCTTGAAGAACTCCACAGCCGCCTCCCGGTCCCGCCTCATCTGCTCGACCAGCTCCGCGGCCGAGCCAAACGGCTGTACGTCCCGCAGCCTGGTCAGGAACTCCACGCGCACCAGCTCGCCGTAGAGATCGCCGTCGAAGTCGAGAAGGTGCAGCTCCACCGACGGCGGCGAGCCCTTAAACGTGGGCCGCGGGCCCAGGTGCAGCAGCCCGGGCCCCTGGTGGGTCCGCAGCGCCGCTCGCACCGCATAGATCCCCTGACGGGGCAGCATCTTGTCGCCCTGGCCAACGCTGACGTTCGCCGTCGCAAACCCCAGCGTGCGGCCACGCCCCTCGCCATGCACCACGATGCCGGTAAGCGAGTAAGGTCGACCGAGTCCTGTGGCCGCCCGCTCCATGCTTCCGTCCCGCAACGCGGCTCGAATGAGACTGGATGATATCGCCTCGCCGTTCATCAGAACCGGGTCCACCACCTCGACCTCGAAGCCGCAACGCGCCCCGATCTCGCGCATCGTCTCCGCACTGCCACTGCGTCCCCGGCCGAAACCGTGGTCGTAGCCGACAACCAGTCGCTTCAACCCGAATCGGGCCAGCAGCACCTCACGGACGAACTGTTCCGGAAGATAGCGCGAGAGCGACCGAGTGAAGGTGAGAAAGATGGCGTAATCGAGCCCGGAAAGCGTCAGGATCTCCTTCTTCTCGTTGGGCGTTGTCAGCAAGCGCGGCGCCGCCTCCGGTCTGACGATCTTCAGAGGGTGCGGATCGAAGGTCACGAGCACGCTGAGCAGGCCTGCTTCCTGCGCCGCCTGATGGAGCCGCTGCAGCACCACCCAGTGGCCGCGGTGAACGCCATCAAACGTTCCCACCGTGATGCAGGCACCCTTTGCCTGGGGCGGAAGCCCATGCGCATCGACGGATTCGAGCCTGTCCCTCATTCCAGCCATTCGCATCGCCAGACGTCAGCCGCTGAACACCTTCTTGGGCCACAGACGACCCTCTCTCGGCTCAGCGATCGCCACAAGGCTCCTCTTCACGATAACCGCCACCACAGGGGACTCTGTCTCTTCTTCCCATTCCACACACCGGCCCTGGCGCAATGCGGCACCCGCCTCCTCGCTAAGGTGCGCTGTGCGCAGGTGGGCTACTGCATCCTCCGGGGGGCGAATACGCGCCTGGATCGCTTCGGCCGCCTCCAGGGCCTCGAGCTTCAGGGCATCCGCCACGTCGAACTCGCCGATCCGCAGCCGCCGGAGAGCGCATAAGTGAGCGCCGACCCCCAGGGTCTCCCCAACATCCCGTGCCACAGATCGAACGTAGGTGCCGCTCGAGCACTCGATCTCAACCGTGGCATACGGCGGCGAAAAATCGCAGAGGGTCAAACGCCGGATCATCACCCGCTCTGGCTGCAGCTCCGGCCTTCCGCCCCTTCTAGCCAGCTCATAGGCCCGCCGGCCGGCCAGCCTCTTCGCCGAATAGGCGGGCGGCAGCTGCTCGATTTCGCCCAGTTGCCCGTCAAGCGCGGCACGCACCTGCTCCGCGTCCAGGGTGCGCCACGCCTCGCTGGTACCGATGAGCTTACCCGTTCGATCGTCGGTGTCCGTTCGCTCACCCAGCCGAACGACGCCCCGGTACGTCTTGGGCAGAGCAGTCAGGTATTCCGCCAGCCGCGTAGCCCAGCCCACGCAGAGCAACAGCAAGCCGCTCGCGAAAGGATCGAGCGTCCCCGTATGGCCCACGCGGCGCACGCCGGTGTCCCGCCGGACCCTATCGACGACGTCGTGTGAGGTTGGACCTTCCGGCTTGTCCACCAGGAGCAGGCCGACAGGAGTCAATGCCCGTCCTCACCCTCGCCTTGCTGCTCAGAGGCTCTAACCTCGGCGAGGAGCTCGGCGATCCGCGCCGCCTTCTCCTGCGTGGGGTCGATGGCGAACCGCAACTCCGGTACGCGACGCAGCCTGAGCTCGCGTCCCAGGCGTGACCGCAGGAAGCCAGCGGCGCTGGACAGGCCTTCCAGCGCTTCCGTCTTGCGTCCCTCATCACCGGAAGTCTGGAAGTAAACCGTCGCATACTTGAGGTCAGCAGTCACCTCAACATCGGTGACGGTGACCATGCCGATGCGAGCGTCCTTGACCTCGCGCTGAAGCAGGCGCGAGATCTCCTCCTTCAGCAGTTTAGCGACCCTTTGTTTTCGGGCGTACTCTCTAGCCATGACTTGCCGAACGGCGTGTTGGGATGAAGCAGCGTTCGCAGCCGGGCTCAGTAGAGAATCGTGGTGCTGTCGATAATGCGGACGCGCGCGTCCGAGGCCACCAGGGCGTCCACGCGGCTCAGCATCTCGTGCGCCCGTCTCCGATCAGACGACACGATCGCGACGGAGATCTCTGCCCTCTGCCACGTGTCCTGATAGTCGGTCTCGGCCACGGAAACGTTATGGCGTCCGCGAAGCCGGTCCTTCAGGCTCCTCAGCACAGCCCGTTTCTGCTTCAGGGAGGTGCAGCCGTCCAGGTGCAGCTCCCATGCGATGACGCCAACGACCACGGCGGTTGGAGGCCTTCGGCCCGTTCCAGTTCTAGTTTACAACCACTGGCGCTGGCGGGCCGGGTCGCGACTAGCCCCTGGCACTCGAACCGCTCTCTCCCACGACACCAGCCTGCGCGCCTACCCTTGCATCCAGTTTACGGGCCACCTGCTCAGTACGGAAGGACTCGAGAATGTCACCGACCTTCACATCGTTGAAATTCTCGACCGACATCCCGCATTCGTAGCCCGCTTTGACTTCCTTGACGTCTTCCTTGAATCGCTTCAAGCTGGCAAGCTTGCCTTCGTAGATGACTACGTGCTCGCGAAGCACGCGGATCTGAGTGTTCCGGTCGATGACTCCGTCGCTCACATAGCAGCCCGCCACAGTGCCGACCTTCGGCACCTTGAACAACTCCCTCACCTCCGCAGAGCCCAGAATGATCTCTCTCTCCTCCGGAGCGAGCATGCCTTCCAGGGCTGCTCGTACTTCCTCGGCAGCCTCGTAGATGACGCGGTAGGACCTGATGTCCACACTTTCACGCTCGGCTATTTCTCGCGCCTTGCGGTCCGGCCTCACGTGGAAGCCGATGACGATCGCGCCCGTGGTCTGGGCGAGCAGCACGTCCGTCTCGGTCACCGCCCCAACGCCGCGGTGAATCACCTTGACCTCGACCTCATCAGTCGACAGCCGCTCGAGTTCATCCGAGAGTGCCTGCACCGACCCATCGGTGTCGCCCTTCATGACGAGCTTGAGCTGACTCTTCCTCCCGGCCTGTACCGCCTCGAAGATGTCCTCGAGATGCCTCATCCGGCCCTTGCGCCGGATCTCTTTCTCTCGTTCGATTTGCTGCCGCTTTCCGGTGATCTCACGGGCACGTTCGTAGTCGAGCACGATCAGGTTGTCACCCGCCTGCGAAACACCCTCGAACCCGAGAACCCGTATCGGTATGCCGGGGCCAGCGGACTTCACGCTGCGTCCACGCTCGTCCAGCAGCGCGCGGACGCGACCTGCATGAACTCCACAGACGAAGCCATCGCCGATGCCCAGTGTACCTTGGGCGATGAGGACTGTCGCTATCGGGCCCATCCCTTTGTCCAGCTCGGACTCGATTACCGTGCCGCGTGCCGGCAGACCCGGATCCGCCTCCAGCTCCAACATCTCCGCCTGGAGCAAGACCTTCTCCAGCAAGTCATCGATCCCGTGCCCCGTCTTGGCCGAGATGTCCGAGGTCAAGACCTCTCCGCCGAAGTCCTCGATCACGACCTCGTGCTCCAGCAGCTCCTGTTTCACCCGGTTCACGTCCGCCGTCGGGAGATCGATCTTATTGACGGCCACGACGATGGGCTTACCTGCGTTCTTCGCGTGGCTGATCGCCTCTTTGGTCTGCGGCATCACGCCGTCGTCAGCCGCCACAACGAGGATCACGATATCGGTCACGTCCGCGCCCCGGGCCCGCATCGCGGTGAAAGCCGCGTGACCCGGCGTATCGAGAAACGTGATGCTCCGACCTCCACCGATATCGACGAGATACGCACCGACATGCTGGGTTATGCCTCCCGCTTCGCCGGCGACCACGTTCGTCTTGCGGACACGATCGAGCAGCAATGTCTTACCGTGATCGACGTGCCCCATCACGGTGACGACCGGCGGACGCGGCACCAACCGCTCCGGATCGGCCACCTGGACCTCCGCCACCACGTCGGCATCGTACGCGTCCTCCCGCATCGCCTTGAAGCCGAGCTCTTCCGCGATAAGCTCGATCTGGTCGAAGTCGAGCCGCTGGTTAATGGTGACCATCAAACCGAGGTTCTTGAAGGCGGATGTGATGATTTCGTTGGCTGAGACCCGTACCAGGTCCGCGAGCTCCGCAACGGTGAGGAACTCGGCCACGCGAATCGTGGTCCGCTCCTCCTCGGCCCGGCGCTCCGCCTCGGCCGCTTCGCGCTCCCGCTCCTCCGCCGATAGCGCGCCGCGCCGGCGGCGACGCGTCGGCCCGGCGCTATCCATCTTGGCGAGCGTTCGCCTGATGTTCGCCTGCACCGCCACCTGATCGACCCGTGTACGCTTCTTCTTGCGGGTGCGGCGACGGCGGCGCCCGTCCAGCGTGTAGCCTTCGGCCTGAATGCGAACTACTCCCGCCGCGGACTTCGGTGGCTCTGCCGGTTCCGCTCCCGCCCGGATGACGGGCTTCGGCGCCACCGGCGCTGGAGGCGCAGTGGCAGCCGCTTCGGCGACCGTCGCCAGCATCTCTTCCTCGTGTACCGGGGCCACCAGTTCCTCGACGGCGGCCTCTTCGGGCGTCCTGGTCTCCGCCGCTTCCGCCGCTGCAGCCGCCGGCTCGACGGCCGCAATCTCTTCGACCTCGAGCGGGGCGGTCTCTTCAACGACAGCCTCCACCGCCGGTACCTGCGGCTCGCCGACTTCCGCCGCGGTGTCCATCTGCGCCGCCAGCACCTCCTCGACCTCCAGCCGCTCCTCGGCACCGGCCACAGTCACCAGGATCTCCTCCTCCACCGGGGCGACGACCGGCTCGGCGGGACGCTCCACCACACGACGGCGTCGGCGGCGGCGGCCTGCCGGCTCGTCCCGGCCAGGCTTATCGGGCCTGCGTTTCTCGCGCTCCAGGCGCGTGCGCGCACGGGCGACGTGCCCCTCATCCAGCGTAGACATGTGGCTGCGGACGGGGATGTCCATCTCCCGGAGTAGGTGGATCACGCTCTCACTCGTGACCTCGAACTCCTTAGCCAGCTCGTAGACCCGCATCTTCGCCAACGCTGAAACTCCTCCTGTCCGCTAGCCCTCTACCGCCTCTGCCAATTCCATCACTCGCCGCCCCAAAGATCCGTCGGTGACGGCCAGAGCTACCACCCGCTCTCGGCCCACCGCCCGGCCCAACCGATCGCCATCGAGCACGACCCTGTAGGGCAGGGACCGCGAGGTCAGAAGCCGCTCGAGCTTCTCCCGCACGTACGGCGGAGCATCCCCGGCGATGACCACCGCCGCGGCTTGCCTGCTTCGAATCGATCGACGCACCGCGTCGGTTCCGATCCGCAGTTGACCGGCCCGGGCGGCCATACCCAGGCCATCCAGCAACCCGCTTTCCACTTCACGAGCCCCGCTTCTCCGACTCACCCTCCGCGATCGCCTCCGCTTCCGCTGACACCGTGCCGCCAGCCACAGGCGCTTCCTCGACGTCTGGTGCCGTCAGGTCGCCCTCGACTCCGGCGGCTTCGAGCTCCGGCGCGCCGGCAGCCACCGGCTCATCGCCGGGCTCATCGGCCGCTTCCTCGGCAGCCGGCACATCGACCGCCTCCTCACCAGCTTCTTCGCTCTCATCGTTTGCGGCGACCGGTTCACCCGTGGCCACCGGGGCGGCATTCGGTGGGGCCTCGGCCGATAGCTCCACCGGTTCCTCGACGACGGTCAGCTCCTCGATCAACTTCACGAGCGCATCCGCCTCTTCGGGCCCGATTCCCTGGACCCTCAGCAAGTTGTCCCGCTCAAGATCGATGATTCCCAAGAACGTCTCGTATCCAGCCGCTTCCAGTGACGCCAGAAGCGCCGGTGCGATGTCGAGCTCCTTGAGCGGGAAGTCTGCCGCTCCTTCGTACTCGTCGGTTTTGCGGAACAGCGTGCTCTCAGCGCCACGCTCCATCCACTCGCGGCTGGAGTACAGGTCGATCTGCCAGCCGATGAGCTGCGACGCCAAACGCACGTTCTGACCGTTGCGGCCGATCGCCAGCGACAGCTGGTCCTCATCCACGATGGCCGTGACGAGCCTGCCCTCGCCATCGGAGATCACCTTCGCCACCTTCGCCGGCGCCAGCGCTCGCTTGGCGTAGATCTCAGGATCGGGGTGCCACGGCACGATGTCGATCCGCTCACCGCTCATCTCGGAGACCACCGCCTGGACGCGCGAGCCCTTCAGGCCTACGCACGCGCCGACTGGATCGATCGAGTCGTCGTTGGACACGACCGCGATCTTGGTCCGGCCACCCGCCTCCCGCGCTATGTCCACGATCTTGACGATGCCCTGATAGACCTCGGGCACCTCCAGCTTGAACAGCGACGCGACGAACTCCGGGTCGGCCCGCGACAATATCAGACGCGGCCCTTTAGGGGTCTCCTCCAACTTCTTCAGTACCGCCCGGATGGGTTCGCCCTGGCGGAATCGCTCTCGCGGGTTCTGTTCACGCCACGGGATGATCGCTTCGGCCTCACGCAGCATGTTCAGCATCACGACCAGCTTCCCCCGCTCGATCGCCTGCACCTCGCCCGAGAGCAGATCACCGATCTTGTCGCTGAATTCCTCTCGAACTCGGTTGCGCTCGCCCTCACGGACCCGCTGGATGATGCGCTGCTTGGCCGCCAGCACCGCCGTGCGTCCGAAATCCTCGAACTCGACCGGGATCTCCAGTAGATCGCCGACCTGGAAGTCCGGATCGTCCCAGCGCGCCTCGGTGACACTCACCTCGCGTGAGGGATCGACGACCTCATCGACGACTTCCTTGAGGGCGATGATCTCGATCGTGCCCTTCTCCTCATCGATCTTGATCTCAGCCTGCACGTTCGCACCGAACCGCTTCGCCAGCGCAGCCTGGATGCCGTCTCTGATCAAATCATGTAACTCTTCGCGTGACAATGACTTGTGCGCCGTCATCACTCGAAAAGCCTCTAATATTTGTGCTGCGTTGCCCATCCCATCGATACTCCGTTCTTGACTTCTCCCCTGAGGCCCGGGTCGTAACACGGGTTACGCCCTACGCTTCTCCACTCTGTCCGGACCCAAACCCATCCCACCGGAACGCTAAGTTCGCCTTGGCTATCGCCGAGCGGGGTACATCAATCTCTGTTCCGTCCGCCAGCCGCAGCCGCAGCCGCTCGTCGGAACCCGATTCCTCTATTCCGACCAAGACCCCCTCGATCCGTTTCGAGCCCTGTGCCAGCGGCTTGAAGCCACGCACGCAGATCTCGCGGCCCACGCTGCGCTCGAAATCACGTCGCTTGCGGAGCGGTCGTTCGACGCCCGGCGACGAGACCTCGAGGATATAGCTCGGAAGCAAATCCTCCCGCGCATCCAGCAACCGCTCTAGCTCGCGGCTGACTCGAGCGCACTCATCGACCGTTACCCCGCGGCCGGGCTCCGAGTCCGATCGGTCGATCCGCAACCGCAGGATCGGGCGGGAACGATGTCCGGCCTTCTCCAGATCGACCAGCTCGAACCCCATTCGCTGCAGCAGCGACTCCACGATCTGCTCCAGCTGCTCGTCCGTCTGGCTGCGCTTTACCATGCCGTCCTCACCGCTGGTTCAGGCCGCGCCAGCAATAAAAAAGTGGGGTAAGAACTGCATCCCCACTACTCAGCAAGCCCCTGCGGCCTGTAGCTTCGCGTCTCAACCACCAGCGGCCGTAAATATAGAGGCGGGCAGGCCGGAAATCAACTGGCCTGCCACCCCAGAAAGGCGCACATCCGCTGGCCCTCGTCGCCTCCCCGGTACGAGAAAAAGCGCTCCCGCTCGCAACGCGTACACCAGGTGGACACCGTGAGTCGTGCCGAATCAACGCCGGCGGCGGCGGCCCGCCGGGCTATCTGGCCCCGCAGGTCCACGAAACAGGTGTCGCCCGCCGTTACGCCGAGGGCCGAAGCCACCTCGGGCCCAACTTCGTAACATTTCCCACAAATCGCCGGGCCCAGGTGCAGATGCAGCGAAGAGAGCCTCGATCCCAGACCCCGCATCCTCTCCAACGCGGCCTCCACGACCCCGGCTGCGATCCCGCGCCACCCGGCGTGGACCAATCCCAGCGTTCCGCGGCTAGCATCGACGATGAACACCGGCACGCAGTCAGCCACCGTCACGGCGAGCAGGACATCGCGCCGCCCGCAGACCAGGGCGTCGGCATCGCCCGCCAGCTGGACAGCCCCGCCGGTCGGCGCATCGAAGAGAATGACGTCAGAGCCGTGGACCTGGCGGCAGCGAGCCACCTGCGAGACACCCGCCGCCTTCAGCAGCCTGGCCCAGCCGTCCGGCAAGCTGAAATCGAGTCCGGCCGCCCGGCCTGTGAGCCCCTGGACCAGGCCGGGAAACCGGGTCGCCCAGTCCGCCTGCCTGACGACGCGCAGGCCGTCGAGCGAGGCTTCGAGCTCAGCGACCTGCGTCACTCTGCTCGCTCGATGGACGCACCAAGCTCTCTCAAGCGCTCGTCGATGCGCTCGTACCCGCGCTCGATCTGGCCGATGTTGTGGATCACGCTGCGGCCCTCGGCGCCGAGTGCGGCGATCAGGATCGCCATACCGGCACGGATATCGGGGCTTTCGACGGTCGATCCGCGGAGCGTCGCCGGGCCGACTACCACGGCGCGATGTGGGTCACAGATGACGATCCGCGCTCCCATCGCCGTCAGCTTGTCGGCGAAGAACATCCGTGACTCGAACATCTTCTCGTGAATCAGGATGGTGCCACGGCACTGGGTGGCGACCACGAGGGCGATGCTAACGAGGTCGGCTGGGAATTGTGGCCAGGGGCCGTCATCGATCTTGGGGATCTGCTGTCCGATGTCCATGCAGATTTCCATCGACTGGTCCGCGGGCACCCGCAGCGTGCGGCCGTCGAGGTCGCAGATGACGCCGAGCCGCTCGAACATCACGCGAATGCTGGAGAGGTGGCTCGGCTCGACATCACCGATGCTCAACTCGCTTCGCGTGACTGCGGCGAGGCCAACGAACGAGCCTACCTCGATGTAGTCGGGACTGACCTCGGCGCTCGCTCCACCCAGTCGTTCGACGCCTTCGATCAGCAGCCGGCTCGTGCCGATCCCCTCGATGTGGGCCCCCATGCCGCTGAGCAGCCTGCAGAGATCCTGCACGTGCGGCTCCGCTGCGGCGTTGAGCAGGAGCGTGGTTCCCTCGGCCAGGGTCGCCGCCATGATCACGTTCTCGGTACCGGTCACGCTGGGCTCGTCGAGGAAGATCTCGGCGCCTTTGAGCCTGCCGCGCAGCACGAACTCATCGCCGAGTTCCACCTCCGCACCCAGCCTCTGCAACGCCTCGAAGTGCGTGTCGAGTCGCCGCCGCCCGATCACATCGCCACCCGGCGGCGGCAGCCGCACCTGGTGGTTCCGGGCAAGCAAGGGGCCGGCTAGCAAGATTGAAGCGCGAATGCGGGTCGCCAGCACCGGCTCGAGCGCGGTCGACTTCACTTCGCCGGCCTGCAGCACGAGTGAGCCGGGGCCTGACCACTCGTACCGGACGCCGAGCTCCCCCAACAACTCGAGCATGGTGTGAACGTCACGGATGTTCGGGACGTTGGTCAGCCGAACCGGCTCGTCGGTGAGAAGAGCGGCCGCCATCATCGGCAAGGCGGCATTCTTGTTGCCCGCCGGCCGGACGTGGCCTTTGAGAGCGTTTCCACCTTCAACGATAAACGTGCCCATCGTGAGTCAACTTAGACCGAGATGATCATAGCCGTCAATCTTGACACCGTTGCCCCACCATGGCTATGTGAAGGGCGGTTTGCTTACCCGTGAGACGAAATGAAACTCTATCACTATCTCCGGCCCGAGCTCGTCATAGTCGATATCCAGACCCAGGGTGTCGAGAACACGCTGCGCGAGATGGTGCATTGCCTGGCCGAACACGGGCTCGTTCCGGATGAGCAGCCGGTCTTCGAAGTGCTACTGGAGCGCGAGGCGGCACAATCGACCGGCATCGGCGGCGGAGTCGCGGTACCGCACGCTGTGTACCCGGAGCTGAGCTCGACGATCATGGTTCTAGCGCTGTCACGAAAGGGCGTCGACTTCTTGTCACTGGATGAGAAGCCCGTTCACACGTTGTTCCTGCTCCTTTCGCCGCCTGCCGCCAGCAGCACCCACATCAAGCTGCTCGCCCGGATCGCCCGGCTGATGAGGCAGCCCGATGTTCCAAAGCAATTGCTGGACGCTGCCACTGCCGACGAGGTGATCGAGAAGATCCGGCAGTTCGACGAACAGCACGCCTAGCTGTAGCGAAGAGGCACTTCTATGCAATTACTGGTGGCGGTGATTAACCAGGCAGAGGCGCTCGACGATGTCCTGTCGGGATTTTTGGAGTTGGGGATCACCGGTGCTACGATCATCAACAGCGAAGGGATGGGTCGCGTCCTGACCCACGACATCCCGCTCTTCGCGGGAATACAAACGCTGCTCTCGCGATCACGGGCACAGAACTACACGATCCTCAGCGTGATCGATGACGACGAGAAGGCTGATGCGGCCTTCGCCGTCATCCAGGACGTCTGCGGCAGCATGGAGGAGCCAGGCACAGGCATCGTTTTCACCATCCCAGTTTCCCGGGCAGAGGGCATCGCGCCGGAGCTCGGGGAAGAGTCCGAATTGTGAACCCGATCATCACCGTTCTGCTTCTGGTGCTGATCGGGCTGCTGGGGGCCGAACTCACCTTCTCTCAGCGGCAGGTGCCACTGGGACCGCGGATCTTCATCGCCATCGGCGGACCGTTTCTCTTCCTCGGGTTCGCGCTGGGGCCGCACGCGACGCAGATCCTGTCCGGAGAGACGGTGAACCTGCTCACCCCGCTGCTGGCGCTCGGATTGGGCTGGATCGGTGTGCTGTTCGGGCTGCAGTTGGACCGCGGCCACCTAAGCCAGTTCCCGGCGGGCTACATGGCCCTCGCCTGGCTACAGGCGCTGGTGGCGTTCTGCATCGTCTTCGGCATCGCCTACCTGATCGCCGATTCCTGGTTCTCGCTCAGAATCGATGCGATCCTGCTCGCGGCCGCCGCCACCGCCAGCGTCTCCACGCCTGCGGCGATAGCGCTTATCTCGAACACCTACAGGGCGCGTGGCCGGATCACCCGGCTGCTCTTCTATGTAGCAAGCCTGGACGCGGCCGTTGGGATCGTGGTCCTGGGGCTTACCCATGCGGCGCATCACGCCGAGCTGCCCGGAGGCGGAATAGCGCTATCGCCTCTCGAGTGGTTCACCTTCTCGGCTCTCCTGGGCATCTTCTTCGGCGTCGTGTTCCTTTCACTCACACGCATTCGCCCGCGGACTCAAGAACTCACGCTGCTCTTGATCGGCCTGGTGCTCTTCGCGTCCGGCACCTCATTCTATCTTTCGCTTTCACCCCTCTTCGTGTGCATGATCGCAGGTGTGATCATCGGGAATCTTTCGCCGATGCGCCGCCGCGTTTACGCCGCCCTGTCGGGTTGGGAGAAACCGATCTACATCATGATGTTGGTCGTGGCCGGCGCGCTCCTGCAGTTCTCGTCCTGGTGGATCGCCCCCCTGGTCGCCGCGTACGTTGCGGCCCGAATTCTGGCCAAGTGGGCGGGCGGCGTGGTGGCCCAACGTTTCGGCCCACGGGGCATCGAACTACCGCGCCGATTCGGCCTGGCCCTCACGCCGCAGGGCGGCCTCTCGCTGGCCATGGCGATTTCGTTCGTCCTTATCTATGTTCCTACGGGGCCTGAACTTACAGCTGCGGTCAACATGTTCTTCGCCACGGTGGTGATCGCCGTGGGCATCAGCGACTTGATCGGGCCGTTCCTGGTTCGCAACGTACTCGAGCGTGCCGGCGAGCTTGACCGGCAGATGGCGCACTCGGGCCGCATTGGCAAACAGATGAGATGACAGGGGGTGTCGCGTGGAAGGTGTGGCGTGGCTAACCGTAGTGATTCAATCTCTCGGCATTCTCTCAATGCTGGTGTTGGGCATTGGCATGGTCTTGCTGGCGCGGGCCATCTTCCGCATCACGCGCAGCATCAAGAACGTGGACGACGCTCTGGCCACGATCGGGCACGATGCGAGGCCAGTCCTGGACCGCGCGCGCGCGATAGGCGAGAACCTGAACTTCCTCGTGATGTCGGTCCGCAAGGAAGTCGAGCGCGTCAGCGAGACGATATCGATCGCCAATGACCGGCTCGCGGAAGCCCTGGAGTCGGCGGACGAGCGGGTACAGGAGCTCGGCGCGCTTATCGATGTCGTTCAGGGAGAAGTGGAGGACACGGTGCTGACCGCCACCTCGACACTCCGCGGCATCCGCGCGGGCGCGAAGTTGCTTCGCCGGCGGCGGGACGACGAGCGCTCGGACAAAGAGACCGAGGAGGAGTAACACGCTATGGTCGCGCAGTCCGAACGCGGGGACGACTCCGAGAATGTCGAGCGGCGCCACAGCACCGAGTTCCTCCTCGCGTTCACAATCGGCGCGCTTGTCGGGATCGGGCTTGCCGTCACCTGGATTCCTGAGCGGCGGCGCAGGAGGGCAGCTGCCGGCCTTCGGGAAGGCTACCGTCGGGTGCGAAGGTCCGGCGCCGCAGCTCTCGAGGAGATCCGCAAAGCCAGCCGTCACGCTGCCGCCGATTTCCGTGAGGAACTCAGCGCCGGCCTGGAGGCGGCCCGGGAGGAGTTCGGTGATATGGCCCGCCAGCAGCTAGAACAGGCCCGCAGGACGTTGCGACGCGAGTATGGGAGGCTCCGCCGGTGACACGGCGAATGCGTTGGCTCGAGATCCTGGGAATCGCTGGGGTCGCGATTCTCCTTTTGCCGGAGCCGGCCTGGGCCTGGGGTCCGGGCATGCACATTCTCGTGGGCACCGAGTTGCTCGCCGCGCTGGGCCTGTTCCCGGCGGCCGTGGCCGGGATTCTTCGCCGTTTCCCCTACGACTTCTTGTACGGCTGCATCGCCGCGGACATCACGGTAGGGAAGAAATACGCACCGGTCGGGCGCAACTGCCACCACTGGCATGTCGGAGAGGAGCTCTACGAGGCTGCCGACACGGACGCGACACGCGCCTGCGCCCTCGGCTACCTGACTCACCTGGCCGGCGATACCATAGCCCACAACTACTTCTTGCCGCGCAAGCTTGTGACCTCGGCCAACACGCAGATGATCGGTCACTCCTACTGGGAGCATCGGATGGACATCCATCTGGGTCAGGCCTACCTGCGCGCCGCATACCACCTGATCACGGAGGTCGACCACGCCCATAACGACCAATTGATGGATAGAGTTCTGGACCGGGCGATTTTCAGCTTCCAGACCAACCGCCGCATCTTCAGAGGAATTATCCGGCTCGCCGACGACAGTACGTGGCAAGCCATGTTCGATCGCGTGCTGGATTACTCGCGCTGGGACGTGGACGACCGTGAGATCGCAACCTGGGTGCGGTACACGTTCGACTTCGCGGCAGACTATCTGATCAATCGCAAGCAATCGCCGACCGCGTTCCTCGACCCGACCGGCGAGCGGGCGCTCGGCGAAGCGAAGCGCCTGAACCGCGAGTACGGACCCATGGGAAAGACACAGCGCCAGGAGCAGCTCGCGCGATTGGCCGACGAGCACTTTCAGCTACCAGAGCAGTTGCCGGGTTGGTGGGAGCAGCGCCTGAGCGCCGAGGGAATGTGGATCGATCTCGTCCACCTGAAGGCGAAGCTCATCAAGCCGAAGCGGAGACGCCTCGCCCGAGCTATTAAGAAGGTATCGCAGGGACGGAAGTAACGAACAGTCGATACGCCCGCTCTCAGCGGTTCTCGCCCAGCGCTTCCCTCAGCACCTCGCGCAACCGATCCGGATCGGCTTTGCCCTGTGACTTCCGCATCACCTGTCCGATGAAAAAGGCGAGCAACTTATCTTCACCGCTGCGGTAGCGCTCAACCTCCCTTGGGTTCCCGGCCATTACTTCAGCGACCCAACCCTCTATCGTGGCGCTGTCGCTGACCTGGCTCAGATTCTCTTCCTCGATCACCTGCTCGGCCGTCTTGCCGCTCCCGACCATCTCGCGCAGGACTTGCCGAGCCAGACCATGTGACAGCGTGCCCCCCGATACCATCGTGATTAGCCCGGCGACCCGCGCCGGTTCGATACCCAACTCGCCTATCCTCACCCCAAGCTCGTTGGCCACGGCGAGGACTTCGACCATCACCCAGTTCGAAGCCAGCTTCGGATTGGCAGTCACCCGCGCCACCGCCTCGAAGTAGTCGGCCAGCTCCCGGGTCGCGCTCAGGACTTCGGCATCGTAGGCAGGCAGGTTGTACTCGGTCATGAAACGCAGCGCTTTCTCTCTCGGCAGTTCCGGCAACCGCGCAGTGGCGCGCGCGATGACCTCGTCACTCAGCTGAAGTGCGGGCAGATCTGGCTCGGGAAAGTAACGATAGTCATGCACTTCTTCCTTGCCACGCATCGGCCGCGCCTGGCTGCGAGCTGGATCCCACAACATCGTCTGACGCTCGATCTCACCGCCGGACATCAGAATGGCTTTGTGTCGTGCCGCCTCGTGTTCCAGCGCTTTTTCCAACTGGCTGAACGAGTTCATGTTCTTGACTTCAGTTTTCGTCGGCAGCTCTTCGCTGCCCGCCGGCCGAACTGATACGTTCGCATCCACCCGGAGACTCCCCTCCTCCATGTTGCAGTCGCTCACCTCCAGGTACTCGAGGATCTGCTTCAGCCCGCCCAGGAACGCCCGCGCCTGAGCGGGTGAACGGAGATCGGGCTCGGTGACGATCTCGAGGAGCGGCACGCCCGCCCGATTCAGGTCGATGGCAGTCTGGCCCGGGAAACGATCGTGGAGTGACTTGCCGGAGTCCTCCTCGACATGCAGTCGCCGGATGCGAAGCCGCGTGCTCTCTCGTTCGTCTTCCCCCGGCAAGTCCAGCCAACCACCCGTGGCCAGCGGTCGATCGTACTGGCTGATCTGGTAGCCCTTGGGAAGATCGGGATAGAAGTAGTTCTTACGCGCGAAGACCGATCGCAGGTTCACCTGCGAGCTGAGGGCAAGCGCCGCGAGAACGGCGAGCTCCACGGCACGCTCGTTGACCACGGGAAGCGCGCCAGGCAAGCCGAGACAGACGGGGCAAACGAGGGTATTGGGCGGTGCGCCGAACTCCACACGACAGCCGCAGAACATCTTGCTGCGAGTCTTGAGCTGGACATGGATCTCCAGCCCTATGACCGACTCGTAGTCCAACGACTTTCTCGAGGCGAACATCTAATCTAAGCTCTGCTCTCCAGGGACTCGCCGGCCATCGATGCTTCGAGGGTGTAGGCCGCTCGTAGCATGGTGCTTTCCTCGAAGTGGCGCGCGACGAACTGCCCGCCCACCGGGAGGCCCTCTACGCGACCGATCGGGATGGAGATCGCCGGTGTACGTGCCAGGTTCGCCGTCACCGTGAACACATCCGACAGGTACATCTGAACTGGATCGTCGACGCGCTCGCCGAGCCGGAAAGCTACAGTCGGAGCGGTCGGTGTGAACACCACATCGACACCTTTCGCAAAAGCCCGCTCGAAATCGTCGGCGATCATCCTGCGCACCCGTTGACCGCAGCCGTAGTACTCGTCGTAATAGCCCGCCGAGAGCCCGTAGGTGCCCAGCATGATCCGGCGCTTGACCTCGGACCCGAAGCCCATCCCCCGGGTCTCCCTGTAGACAGCCGCGGTGCTGCGCGCGCCAGGTGCCCGGAGCCCGTAACGCACCCCATCGTACCGGGCCAAGTTGCTGGATGCTTCGGCGTTCGCCACCAGATAGTAAGCCGGTACCGCGTAAACCGTGTTGGGCAGGGAGATCTCACGGACTTCCGCGCCCATCCTTTCCAGTCGCTCCACGGCCGTCTCGCAGAGCGCAGCGATGCCGCTGTCGAGATCGTTCGGGAAGTACTCACGTGGCACACCGACGACGAGCCCCTCGACGCCTCCCTCCAGCAGTCCGGTGAAATCCGGGACAGGGACATGCGCTGTGGTGGAGTCGAAGTGATCGCCTCCGGCGATGACGTTCAACATCGACGCAGCATCCTTGACAGTGCGGGCCAGCGGGCCGATCTGGTCGAGGCTGGATGCGAAAGCCATCAGGCCGTAACGGCTGACCCGGCCGTAGGTGGGCTTCAAACCCACGACTCCGCAAAAGGACGCCGGCTGTCGAACCGAGCCCCCGGTATCCGAGCCCAGTGCCAGGGTGACCAGATCGGCGGCCACCGCCGCGGCCGAGCCGCCGGAACTCCCTCCCGGCACACGTTCGCGGTTCCATGGGTTGCGCGTCGGACCGAAGGCACTGTTCTCCGTTGACGAACCCATGGCGAACTCGTCGAGGTTTGTCTTCCCTACGATGAGCGCGCCCGCAGCGCGCAGCCTGCGGATGACGGTGGCCTCGTACGGCGCGACGAACTTCTCGAGGATCCTCGACCCACACGTCGTGGGCATATCCCCAGTACAGATATTGTCCTTGACCGCGATGGGGATTCCGGCCAGGGGACCGACCTCGTCGCCATTGTCGAGCGCCCGGTCCAAAGCCGCGGCCTGTCCGGCAAGCTCTTCACCGCCCAGCGAAATGAATGCGTTGAGCGGAGCATCCTGAGCATCGGATTCGGCGATCGCTTTCATCGTCGCCTGCAGCAGATCCTCGGCGCGAACAGCACGCGACCGCAGCCGCTCGTGCAGCTCCTCCACAGTCCGGCTACTCGACCGTGACATGCTACACGTCGTCACTCTCAGCGGGGATATCCGCATCCATCGCCGGCAGGCGCGGGAGCACGAAGTAGCCTTCGCGCCAGGCCGGTGCGATCTCATCCAATCGCCTCCGCAGCGGGTCGCAGTCCGCGCTGTCTTCGCGCGGCGGCCCGGCATGCTCCAATGGGCCGGCTGGTGCAGCGTCGCCCGTATCGGCCCCACGAACGATCTCGAAGTACTCGAGGATCGCCTGGCAGTCGCGTGTCAGGCGTTCCGCCTCCTCCTCGCTCAGCTCCAGGCTGGCCAGTTCGGCGATTCTCTCCAACTCAGAGCGACTTATCCTCATGGCCCCGTGTCATCATGAGCAGGTGGAGTTCATGACTCATCAGCGTTATCGGCTTCGAGGTTCGCGTATCTCACCACGACCTTTTTCAGCCCAACGGTCTCGAACTCGATCACCGCTTTCACGTCCAGGCCATGCCCTTCAAGTTGGGCTACAGTGCCGAGGCCGAACCGCGGATGGCGCACGCTGCTGCCTACCGTGATATTGGGAAGCGTCGCGACCTCTTGAGAATCGGAGTAGTCGTACGCGAGCTCGCCGGGCTCCGGACCGCGCTGCCTCCGGGTCAACCGTCCCGACCGATCAGCCGGCCAACGGCTCGATAGCCTGTCGCTGTACCGCTCCGTCTCGCATATCTCCAACAGCGTGTCCGGAAGCGGGCGCAAGAAGCTCGACGGGCTCGACACCATCCAATCACCGGCCCGACGACGACGCCTCGCATGGGTCAGATAGAGCTTCTCTTGTGTCCGCGTGATCCCAACGTAGAACAGTCGCCGCTCTTCCTCGAGCTGCTCCAGGCTGTCGTACGAGCGAGAAAGCGGGAACAGGCCCTCCTCCAGGCCGGCGATCATCACCACCGGGAACTCGAGGCCCTTGGCGGTGTGGACCGTCATCAACGTGACGGCATCGGCATCGGGATCGAGGTTATCGATATCGGCAATCAGCGCGATCTTCTGCAGGAACAGATCCAGCTCCGTAACTTCGCCTGCCTCTTCGAGCTCCTCGTCTTCCAGCGCCGAAGCGGCATCGAACTCGGACGCCGCCGCAACAAGTTCCTCGACGTTCTGAGCTCGATCGATCCCTTCGTGTCCCTCCTCCCGCAACTTCTCCAGCAGTTGCAGCCCGATGATCAATTCGGTCAGCAGCTCGTGAATGTGCATGTGATGAGCGAGCTCGCGATAGCGATCGATCATCCGGGCAAACGCTTCCAGCGCTGATGCGCCCGCCGGCCGGATTCCGTCGATGCGACTCGCCGAGCGGGCCGCCTCGAGCGGAGAGATGCCGGCCGCCCGCGCCGCGGTGAGCAGAGCGGTGAGCGTTGTATCACCGATCCCCCGACGAGGGTAGTTGACGATGCGCAGGAACGAGCTCACTTCCCTCGGATTCGAGACAAGCTTGAGGTAGGCGATGACGTCCTTGATCTCACGCCGCTCGTAGAACCTGACCCCTCCGATGATCCGGTATGGCAAATCGGCGTCGCGGAAAGCTTCCTCGAGCGAGCGGCTCTGCGCGTTGGTTCTATAGAGAACAACGAAGCTGCGATGCCCCATGTCAAGCGAGTGGGCGACTCGATCGCTGATTTCCCCCGCGATCCAATTCGCCTCATCAGCCTCATCCGCAGCCATGACGAGCGTTATCAGCGAACCCGTCTTGTTCTCGGTGTATAGCGTTTTCCCTTTCCGGTTCACATTCTCCGCGATGACGCTGTTCCCCGCGTCGAGAATCACCTGGGTGGACCGGTAATTCCTCTCGAGGCGAACGGTCCGGGCGGTGGGAAAGTCCCGCTCGAACTCGAGGATGTTGCGGATATCGGCCCCGCGCCAGCCGTAGATCGACTGGTCGTCGTCTCCAACCACACACAGGTTCGTGTGCTCTCTGGCGAGCAACTCGAGGAATCGATACTGGGCGTGGTTGGTATCCTGGTACTCATCCACCAGGACGAACTGAAAGCGGCTGCGAAACCGATCGAGCACTTCCGCCTCCGACTCGAACAGCTCGACGGGTTTGACCAGCAGATCGTCGAAGTCGAATGAGTTGGCGCTGCGCAGACGGCGCTGATAGGCCGGATAAACGTCCGCCACCATCCGCGAGAACGGGTCGTACGCCGTCTCGGAGTAGGCATGGGGCGTTATGAGCTGGTTCTTGGCGGTCGATATCGCTTCGTGTATGGCCCGCGGCCGCCAGCGCTTGGGGACATTCTGATCTTCCATGACGTGCCTGATCTCGCGCAGGCTGTCATCGGCATCCAGTATGGTGAAATCGGGGCCAAACTCCACCCGGGTAGCGTAACGTCGGAGGATCCGGGCGCCGATCGAGTGGAAAGTGCCTATCCACATGCCCGCCGGCTCGACTCCGAGCAGGGCGCGAACGCGAGCGCGCATCTCCCCAGAGGCTTTGTTGGTGAAGGTGACGGCCAGGATGAGATTGGGATCGACTCCGTGATGCTCGATGAGGTGCGCTATTCGGCTGGTGAGCACGCGGGTCTTGCCGGACCCGGCACCGGCGAGCACGAGGAGCGGGCCCTCGAAGTGCTCAACGGCCTCGCGTTGCTGGGGATTCAGCGACTCGAGATAGCCCCCGAGCTTCGAGTCACTGGATGGCACGTCTCAAGCCACTCGGTCCGGCGGCATGACGGGCAGCTTGACGATGAATTCGGCGCCCTTCCGCGAACGCCCAAGCTCGATAGACCCGCCATGCGTGTCCTGCACGATCCGGCGCGTCAGCGAGAGGCCGACCCCCCAGCCGTCCTCTTTGCCCGAGACGCCCGGCTCGAAGAGATTCTTGCGCAAGTCAGTGGGAACGCCGGGGCCATCATCGATGAACCGTATCCTGACGCGGCCATCCTCAGCCAGATCGACTTTCACGTCAATGCGACCACCACGCCCCGCCAGCACGTCGATCGCGTTCTTGATGATGTTCTCGAACGCCCACTCGAGCAGCACGGGGTTTCCAGCGACGGGCGCCAGACCCTCGGGAGCGTCCACATTCAGGTGTATCGAGAGGTCCATGTGCGGCAATCGCGTGCAGAAGTACTCCTCGAGTCCCCGCAATACTGCGCCCACATCCACCCGCCGCAGCTTGGGCCGGCGCCCGATCAGCTCGAAGCGCTGGGCTACCTTGTTCAACCGCTCGACATCGACCGCCACCTCGCGGGCTATCCTATCGGTGGTGGCGACCTCCGACCGCTCGACGTCCGTCATCCTCAATATCTCGACCCAGCCTGCCAGCGAGCTGAGCGGCGTACCGAGCTGGTGCGCCGACTCGCGGGCCATCGTGGCCCAAACGCGCTCCCGCTCCGCCCGGCTGGTCGAACGGAAGATCCAGATAGCGGTGAGCACGATCACGATCAGTGTTGCTGCCTGGATCCAGGGCACCCAGCGCAGGCGCTCGACCACCGCCGGCATCCCGAAGTGGATCTCACCGATGCCCACCTCCGCGATCGGATCGTTGCGCTTGTCGAGCTCCGAGGCGTAGGCGAGGACTCTCTGCCGGCCTTCAGGATCATCGAGATCGGGCTCGAACGGCAGGTTCTCGGCGGCGTACGGCTCACCCTCCGTGTTGATCACCACCACCGGAATCCCCAGTTCCTTGATCTCGATCAGCATGTCGAACAGGACCGCATCGCCGCTCTCCTGATCCGGATCGCTCAGCCCCTGGAAGACACGGGCGTACATCTGCGACAGCGTCGCCGCGTTCGTGTTCACGGCGCTAACCAACTGATGCGTGTAGAACAGGTACCAGGCCAGGACGACGCCGAAAAGTAGAGCGAGGCCTAGAGGCCATAAACGAGCTTTCACACCGGCTCGATCCGCGTGGATTCCATGTACGGGTGCAGCGCTTCAGGGAGGTCGACGCTCCCGTCCTCACGCTGGTAGTTCTCGAGCAGGGCGATAACCGTCCGCGGGAGCGCCAGACCCGACCCATTCAGCGTGTGCACGAATTCCGGCTTCCCGCGTGGCTCGCGCCGGTAACGGATTTCCGCCCGCCGCGCCTGATAGTCGGTGCAGTTGGAGCACGAAGAGACTTCCAGCCAACGCCCGACACCGGGCGACCATACCTCGAGATCATAGGTCATCGCACTCGACTGCGCCATGTCGCCGGCGGCGAGGAGCACCACCCGGTACGCCAGGCCGAGGCGCTGCAAGATCGCCTCGGCCTGCCCCGTGAGTTCCTCAAGCGCCTCCTGCGAGTCGTCCGGCCGCTCCACGCGCACCAGCTCGACCTTGTCGAACTGGTGTACGCGCAACACGCCACGCGTGTCCCGGCCGGCGGCGCCGGCCTCGCGGCGGAAGCACGCCGTGTACGCCACGTAGTGACGCGGCACATCCTCCGGCCCCAACACTTCACCGGCATGCAGGTTCGTAAGCGGAACCTCGCCTGTGGGTATCAACCAGAGATCATCGCCCTCGATGTGATAAGCGTCATCGGCCAGTTTGGGCAGCTGGCCCGTGCCTACCATCGCTTCAGTGCGCACCAGGTACGGCAGCTGGACTTCCGTGTACCCGTGCTCCTTGCGGTGAGTGTCCAGCATGAAGTTGATGAGCGCGCGCTGCAGGCGAGCGCCCGTCCCAATGTAGACCGGAAAGCCCGAACCCGAGATCTTGGCGCCGCGCTCCAGGTCGAGGATTCCCAACGCTGCGCCGAGATCCCAATGCGGCCTATGCCAGCGCGCCGGCTCCAGCGGCTCGCCCCACGACCGGATCTCCCGGTTGGCTGATTCATCCCCGGAGGGCACGGGAGGGAGCGGGGTGTTCGGAATGCAGAGCAGGAGCTCTTCTATCCTGCTCTCGTCGGCGCTCAGGCGAGCGTCGAAACGGGAGATCCGCTCCGCGACCTCCTTCATCTCGCCGATCAGATCCGACGCATCCTCCCCGGTCTTCTTCCGCCGGGCGATCTCCTTCGACGCCGCGTTGCGACGAGCCTTCAGCTCCTCGACACTCTGGATCACCTGGCGCCTTGCCTCGTCCAGTTCGACGACTTCGTCGACCGCAGCCGCCAGGGAGGGATCTGGACGCTTTGCTAGCTGCTCCTTGACCGCATCGGTCTCGTATCGGATTCGCTTCAGGTCGAGCATAACTCGAGGATCGAACCCGCCCGCTATAGCGCCTGTTCGAGAGTGAGTTCGCGATCGTCGCAGTTCGGATTCCAGACGATGCGAAAATCCATCCTGGCCGGGTCCTGTTGAATCCCCTGCACCACGACTTTGGCGAATATGCGGCACGGCAGCGAGAGTGTCGGATCGTTCCGGCTGCGGATGATGTACGTCTCACCCACGGTCATGGGGACGGGCTCCCGGATCTCGTACAGATCCTTGTTCTCAGGGGCCTGACCCGCGTCCTCGAAATCTCCGGGCACGGCCAAGATCCCGCTCGAGGGCTCGAGGCCCTCGAAGAAGCCGCGCGGCAACCAGACGGCATCGCCGTCGAGCACGCCGAACGCTATGTCCCACTGCTCGGTCTGATCCACCCGCACCGTTCGCGGGAAGCCCGTGCCACGCCCCGCCACGACGCTCAGGGCGCTGGCCCGGTCGATGGGGCCATCGACCAGGTCATACAACGAGAGATCGAGCGGCTCGCTCGGCCGCGGGAAGCTGCTGGTCGTATCGTCACCGCACGAGACGACGGCAAGGAGCGTGAGCACCAGGACCGCCGCGCGGCGGTCCACAGACATCTTGAAGTTTGGCATCGTTGTGGGGCAACCTTATCCGACGCCGCGCGGGCTGTCAAGCGAAGCTCAAAGCGCGCTTGACTTTGTGACCCCGGACGAATTAGCTTGCTCCAACTCCCGCTTAGCCACCAGCCTGTAGGTGCCGAATGCCAACACTCAAGGATCTTCTCGCTCGTCTGTCGAGCCGCTCAGAGGTCGAAGCTGTCTTCGTGGTGGGCCAGGACGGTCTTCTGGTAGACCAGATCGGGCCCCCGGGGACCGATGCGGAGGCCGTGGCGGCCATGGCACCGAACATCCTGCACAACGCCCGTGAGCTTGGCGCTGCAGCGCATCACGATGGACTCGGCGCCGCCGTCGTCGAGTACGCTGATGGCGTGGCGATCGTCACGGACGTGCCGCCGGAGCTTATCGTCGTGACTTTCGTCAAACCCGGAGTCCCGTTCGGCGCCCTGTTGTACGAGCTGCGGCACAACCGCGAGCAGATAGCCAAACTGGTCTGAGGACACCCTGAGCGGTCCCCGAGAGCGACGGGTCCTCGCGTGAACGCGAACGCAGGATTCGAACGCTGGATCGTGGTTCTGGCCGGTGGGATCGGCTCCAGATTCTGGCCGGCCTCCACACCGGGCAGGCCCAAGCAGTTCCTGCCACTCGCCAGCGGCCGTCCCCTGATCGTCGACACTCTGGACCGAGCCCACGCCGTGGCTCCCCCGGAGAACGTGCTCATCGTGGCAGGAGAGCACCTGCGCCCCCACATAGAGCGGCAGCTACCCGAGCTGCCGCCGGAGCAGCTGCTCTGCGAGCCGCAGGCGCGGGGCACGGCCCCGGCCCTGGCCTGGGCGGCCCAGGAGATCCTCACACGCTCGCAACGGCCGGAACAGGCGGTGATGGTATCGTTGCACTCGGACCACGTGGTTCGTCCGCTCGACCAGTTCGTTTCCACGCTGGAGCGGGCCGTGGAGGGAGCGGGGGCGCTTGACCGGCTCCTCACCGTGGGCATCGCGCCCAGCCGACCGGAGACCGGCTATGGATATATCGAGGTGGGAAGCCTGTTGAGTCCCGACGTCTTCGAGATTCGGCGTTTCGTCGAGAAGCCCGACCGCGCCACGGCGGAAGCGTACCTGGCCCGGGGTGGTTTCCTGTGGAACTCGGGGATGTTCGTATGGCGGCCCCAGCTTCTGCTGGCGGAGCTCGCCGCCCACACGCCGGAGCTGGCGGGCGAGCTCGAGCGGCTGAGAGACGGTGATATCGAGGGATTCTTCGCCGCTGTCCCCACGCTCACCATCGACAACGGTCTCATGGAGCGCAGCCGGAACAGCGCGGTGGTGCAGGCCGAGTTCGATTGGGACGACGTCGGCGCCTGGGCAGCGTTGATGCGGGTCAGGGAACTCGATGGCGAGGGGAACCTGCTGGTTGGAGATGCCCATGCGATCGAGTGCCGGGACAGCCTGGTTTGGGCGGAGGACGGCCCCGTCGTGGCGTTTGGCTTCTCCGACATCGTCGTTGTTCGGGCTTCGGGCATCACTTTCGTCACGCCGCGGGATCGCAGCGCGGACCTCAAGAAGCTTCTCGCGGAGTTACCCGACGACCTGAAGAAAGGAGTTGAGTAAGGCATGGCGCCGGGACTGGTTCTCTTCGACGACGATAGAGCCCGGCAGTGGGCGCCGCTCGCGCTCACCCGCCCGGCCGGCGAGCTCCGCTTCGGCGCCTCCACGCTGGTGGAGCGTGCCGAGCGAGCCCTGGGACTCGATTGCATCGGTTACCTCACCTCTGAACACCTCGCCGGCTTCTCGGAGCCCGGCGCACGCGCGGTACTGAGCTTCGACGACCTGCCGAAGGACCGGGATCTCGTCTTCTGGTGCTCGCGGGCCGCGGCCGATCCGGAAGAGAGCGTAGTCGTGCCGTCGGACCCGGCCGTCTTCCTCATGGACGGTCGTCCGGTGGGCCTCTACGCCGCGGCGGGCCGGCGCCCCGATCGCGCCTTCCTCGATCAGCTGACGCTCGATTCCGGGCCGCCGGCCGAAGTCCACGTGGCCGGCCGACTGCTCGAGCGGATATGGGACCTGGTCCTGCACACGCCCGATCAGCTGATCCAGGACCTGGCTTCCGCTCGAGGCTCGATGCCGTCCGGTCTGCCTGACGGCGTCTATTCGCTCGGCGCTCAGCCGCTGATCCTTGGCCGTGGCGTACGCATCGAGCCGGGCACCCTGTTCGACACTCGTGAGGGGCCGGTCCTGGTGGGGGACGAGGTGGAGATTCGAGCGGGAACGCGGCTGGCCGGGCCCGCTGCTGTGGGCCCGCAGTCGCGTCTGCTGGGAGGCTCGTTCGAGCGGATCTCCACGGGCCCCTTTTCCTACCTGCGAGGTGAAGTGGCGGAGACCGTCGTGCTGGGCTACTCAAACAAGGCGCACGACGGCTACCTCGGCCACTCCTACGTGGGGAAGTGGGTCAACCTGGGCGCCTTCACTACCAACAGCGATCTGAAGAACAACTACCGCCCGGTGCGCGTCTGGACCCCTTCCGGGCTCGTGGACACGGGCGAGATGAAGGTGGGCTGCTTCTTCGGCGATCATGTGAAGACTGGGATCGGGCTGCTCCTCGGCACTGGCACCGTGGTGGGCGCCGGCGCTAATCTATACGGGAGCGTCATGCCGCCCCGCTACGTGGAACCGTTCAGCTGGGGAGAGGGTGACGATCTGGGTGAATACCGGCTGACCGAGTTTCTCGACACCGCACAGGCGGCGATGGCCAGGCGTGGCGTGGATCTGGACGAGCGCGGGCGGAGATTCCTCGAAGGCTGCTGGCGCAAAGGGCGGGGTGAATGACTCTTTTCAGGGTGCACGTTCTGGGTAGTGGCAGTCGCGGCAATTCCATACTTCTCGAGACCTCAGAAACCCGTATCCTGGTAGACGCCGGGTTCAGCGGGCGGCAGATCGAGCGGCGCCTGGAGGCAGTCGAGATCCCCGCCGACAGCGTCTCGGCTCTCGTCATCACGCACGAGCATCGCGACCACACCCAGGGGATGGGCATCTTCGCGCGCCGCTGGAACATCCCGATCTACATCGCCCGCGCCACCGCAACGTCCTGCTCAACCCTGCTCAACGGCCAAGAAGAGCTCCGCTTCTACAGCGCGGGAGAACCGATCGATCTGGGTGATCTGCGCATCGAGCCGTTTCTGACCTGCCACGATGCCATCGACCCGATAGGGGTCACCATCCGCCAGCGCTCGAGCGGGCTCAAGGTGGGAGTTGCCACCGATCTCGGTACGCCGACCGTATCGGTGCGTCACGCCCTCCGACGCTGCGATCTCCTCATCCTCGAGGCCAACCACGACGATGTCATGCTGCGAACAGGCCCTTACCCGTGGCCGCTCAAGAGCCGGATCGCCGGGCGACACGGACACCTGTCGAACCGGGCCGCGGCGCAACTCGGAGGGGAGCTGCACCACCCGGGGCTCGCAGCCGTTGTGCTCGCTCACTTGAGTCAGGAGTGCAACGAGCCGGCGCTGGCAGCCGAGGTCGTGGGAGCGGCGCTCGAGAAGAAGGGCTACGAGGCGCTGCTCTGCGTCGCCGCGCAGGATGAGCCACTCGCCGGGCTCGACGTCAACGAGCTCACCGCGGCGGTTCGCTCACCACAGCTCGGCTTGTTCTGACGGTTACCTGCTCCTAGTTACCAGTCAGGCGCAGCACATCGCTGGTGAAGACCCAGACCATCAAAGCCATCAACAGGATGAAGCCGAACTGGCTCAAGCGGGCCCGGGCTTGAGCCGACAACGCCCGGCCACGGATCGCTTCGATGGCCAGGAAGACGAGGTGGCCACCATCGAGGATCGGTATCGGCAGCAGGTTCAGTACGGCCAGGTTCACACTTAGAAAGGCCATCCAGCCGAGGAGCGCGCCCGCACCCGCCCGCGCCGCCTGTCCGGAGACCTGCCCGATGAGTATCGGTCCCCCCAGATTCCGCGGCGACGCTTTACCTGTGATCAGCTCCCCAAGGAAGTCCAGGATCAGCACGGAAAGATCGACGGCCTGCCGGCTTCCCGCGGCCAAAGACGCCCCGATACCGAACGCGCGGCGTGGGCTCTCGGTGTCGAGGGTTACGCCGATCCTGCCCAGGGTGATGGTGGTGTCGTTCCCCGCCGTATCGGCCATGGTCGTGTCGAATGCCGCCACGAGAGTCGTCAACTGGATCTGCCGCCTGTCGCGCTCGATCCGCAACGTCACCGTCTCGCCCGGCCGCCGCCTGATCTGCTGGGCGAAATCGACCCAAAGCTCGGTCTCGGCGTCATCCACGGCCAGGATGACGTCGCCGGCCCGCACGCCGGCTTCAGCCGCGGGCCAGCCCTCCTGCACGTCGGCGATGAGTGGAGCGTAAGAAGTGTAGTAGGCGAGTCCCGCGAAGGCGAGGATCGCGAACACGAAGTTCATGGCTGGGCCCGCCGCGATCACCGCGGCGCGCGTGCGTATCGGCTTCCCGTCGAAGCGACGCTGCGGCGGGACCTCCAGATCGGCCTTGCCACCCTCGAGCTTCTCCAGCGCCTCGTCCTCGCCCATACCCGCCATCTTTACATAGCCGCCGAGCGGGAACGCCGAGAGCACATACTCCGTCTCCCCGATCTTGACTCCCCATATCCGGGGGCCGAGTCCGATCGAGAACCTGGGCACGGCGATGCCCGCGGCCTTCGCCGTGATGAAGTGCCCCAGTTCGTGCACGACGATGAGTACGCCGAGAACCAGTATGAACGCCAGGACTGAGACCATCTAAGCCAACCGCTGTGATTTGTCCGCTATTCTGTCCGCCGCCGCTCGCGCCCAACTGTCGGCCTGGCGGACTACTTCCAACGATGTGACTTCCTGCACCGTGTGCTCGCTCAACACTTCACCGATCACGGCCGGTATCCCGGTGAACGGGAGACTCTCCGAGAGGAACGCGGCCACCGCCTTCTCGCTCGCGGCGTTGAACACGGCCGGTGCCGTGCCCCCACGCAGGGCCGCCTCTCGCCCAAGCTCGAAGGCGGGAAACCGCCCCGGCGGGAGCGGCTCGAAAGTAAGAGCGCCGACCTGCGCGAGGTCGAGTGACGGCGTATCGAACGGCAGCTTCTCCGGGTAGCTGAGCGCGTACAGCACCGGTATCGCCATGGTCGGATGGCCAAGCTGCGCGAGGATCGAGCCATCCCGGAACTCGACCAGCGAGTGAACGATCGACTGCGGGTGGACCACCACCGTCACCCGGTCGTACGGCATCCCGAACAAGAAGTGCGCCTCGATGACCTCCAACGCTTTGTTCACCAGCGTCGCCGAATCGATGGTGATCTTCGCCCCCATGTTCCATGTCGGGTGACGCAGGGCCTCTTCCGGCGTCACCCCGGCCAGCTCCAGGTGATCACGATCCCGGAACGGCCCGCCCGAGGCCGTCAGAACGATCCTGCTCACGCTCTCCAGGCCGGCACCCTGCAGGCACTGGAGCACGGCGCTGTGCTCGCTGTCCACCGGTATCAGCTCACCGTGCCCGTCCTCGAGAGCACGCATCACCAGCGGGCCTCCCACCACCAGAGACTCCTTGTTGGCCAGCGCCAGCCGCTTACCGGCTTCCAGAGCCTTCAACGTCGGCTCGAGGCCCGCCGCTCCCACCAGCGCGTTGACCACGATATCGACGTCCGGGTGGCTCGCCGCCTCCAGCACGGCGTCCGCGCCGGTGGCGAAACGAACTCCAGGTATATCGGCCACCTGCGAGGAATCCCCGTCGGCGAGGACGGCCAGCTCCGGTTTGAAACGGCTCACCTGCTCCGCCAGTTCGTCGGCGTTGCGGTGCGCCGTCAGCGCCACGACCCGGAAGCGATCCGGGAAAGCAGCGATCACGTTCAACGTCGTCTTCCCAATCGAGCCGGTCGAGCCCAGAACCGCCACGCCGCGCGCGCTCATCACACCCCCACGAGGCCGAGGTACGCGTAGGTGACCGGGAACGCGAAGAGCAGCGCGTCCAGCCGATCCAGAACCCCGCCGTGGCCGGGCAACAGGTTCGAGCTGTCTTTCACATCGCAGTCGCGCTTGAACCGCGACTCGAACAGATCGCCTATCTGACCCGCCACCGCGACGGCTGCGCCAAGGCCAACGACCTCGAGCAAGGTCATCGTCCACGACACCAGGGGCTGCGTCAGCGCGACCCAGAGCGCCGCGCCCACAACCGTCGCCAGGAATCCCGCCACCGCGCCCTCCCAGGTCTTCTTCGGGCTGATAGTGGGGGCCAGCTTGTGACGGCCGACCGCCCGTCCAACGAAATAAGCTGCAGTATCACCCAGCCAAGTGATGCCCACCGGCAGGAAGATTATCGCCGCGCCCCGCCAGCTGGGCACCGTCCCGTCGATGGCCCGCAGCCACTGACCGAAGACGAGCAGAGCGCCGGTGTACGCGGCGGCGAACAGCGTGATGATCGCGGTCAAACCGGGCCGCGAGTCCGGCTCGGTGCGGAGCATCAGCGCCGCCGCCACGACCAGAGTCAGGACCGTGGCCCATACGGTATACTCCCGAACGGGCATGCTCGCCGCCAGCAGTATGTAAACCAGCGCCATCAGGCCGGCCGTGAGCGGGGAAGACGGCAGGCCCCGGTCGCGGTACATGGCGCAGAACTCCCAGGCGGCCAGCGACGCCATCAGCGCCAGCAAACCGGCCAGCCAATAGCCGCCCAGGTAGGCCAGAGCCACGGTGATCGGGATGCCGAGCGATGCGACCGCCACACGCTTCGCGAGATCGCCGCCGGAACGCCCCATCACGCTGAGACCTTACCGAACCGGCGTTCCCGCTTCCGGTACTCGAGAATCGCCTCGTAAAGAGTCTCGCGGGTGAAATCCGGCCAGAGGACCGGCGTACTGTACAGCTCG
Organism: Gemmatimonadota bacterium; assembly: GCA_036475815.1. Lineage (GTDB taxonomy): Bacteria > Gemmatimonadota > Gemmatimonadetes > Palauibacterales > KS3-K002 > JBDHGH01. The sequence continues at coordinate 11,395 of JAZGAL010000175.1, read as the reverse complement.
GCGTAGGCGACCTGCCAGAGCAAGAAATTGGAGATCCGATGCTCGCCCGAAGTTCGTATCAAGAGGTCGGGGTCCGGCCACGGCGCCGTGTAGAGCTCACCCGCAAAAGTCGTCTCATCGATCTCCTCCGGCTTCAGCTCGCCACTCATGACGCGCTCCGCCAGCCGGCGCGCTGCGCGGACAAGCTCGCCGCGGCTACCGTAGCTCAGGGCGACCACAAGTTGAAGGTTCTTGCCTCCGCGGGTGGCGTCGATGATCTTGCGAACCGCCGCGCGTTCCGTTAACCCCAGGCGCTCGATCTCGCCCACCATGTGGACCTCGACGCCGTTCTTGACCAGGTCCTTGTACTCGGAACGGGCGTAGCGCTGCAGCAAAGACCAGAGGAACGCGATCTCCCGGGTGGGTCGTTGCCAGTTCTCCTGAGAGAACGCGAAGAGGGTGAGAACCTGGACGCCCGCCTCGATCGACCCTTCTACAGCCTCCCTGACGGACTTCATGCCGGCCTTGTGACCTTCGGAACGCGGCAACCCGTGCTCCTTCGCCCAGCGGCCGTTGCCATCCATGATGATGGCGACGTGACGCGGCACCTGGCTCGCGTTCAGCTCTTTGATTTTCTGGAGGCGTTCAGAGGGCATGGATTCAGACTTCGAGCACTTCGTCTTCTTTGGCCTTGAGAAGGGCGTCGATCTTTTTCACGTAGTCGTCGGTCATCTTCTGAATCTCATCCATCACCCGATGGCCCTCGTCCTCGGAGATCTCGCCATCCTTCATCTCCTCCTTGATCTCGTCGTTCGCCGAACGGCGGGCGGTACGCACGGAGATGTACCCCTCTTCCGCCATCTTGTGAAGAACCTTCACCAGCTCACGCCGGCGCTCTTCGTTCAGCGGCGGGATCGGCACGTGGATGACGGCACCGTCGTTGGACGGGTTCAAACCCAGGTCCGAGCTCTGGATAGCTTTCTCGATCGCGCCCATCAGGCTCTTGTCCCAGGGCTGCACGACCAGCATTCGTGGCTCCGGCGCACTGATGGTCGACAACTGCTCCAGCGGCATCTGCGTCTCGTAGGCATGGACTCGCACATGCTCCAGCAGCGCCGGCGTCGCCTTGCCGGTTCGAACCGACGCGAACTCGCGCCGCATCGCCTCCAGCGCATCGTTCATCCGGGCACGGGCCTGCTTGATATCGGTCATGAGTTCGCCTTACCGGAGATCAGGGTGCCCACCTGCTCGCCGCGTGCCGCCGCCAGCACCGCGCCGGGGCGTTGGATATTCAACACGATCACAGGCAGGTCGTTGTCCTTGCAAAGCGAGATCGCCGTCGCGTCCATCACTCCCAGCTCGCGTGTCATCACTTCCAAGAACGAAATCTCGGGGATCAACTCCGCAGTCGGATCCGTCATAGGATCCGCCGAATGCACACCATCAACCTTCGTAGCCTTGATGATCAACTCGGCTTCCATCTCGATCGCCCGCAGAACGGCCGCCGTATCCGTTGAAAAATACGGGTTGCCGGTCCCGGCTGCAAAGAGCACCACCCTCCCCTTCTCCAGGTGGCGGAGCGCCCGCCTGCGGATGTACGGCTCCGCGAGCGCTTCCATACGGATGGCGCTCAACACCCGCGTCTCGACGCCCTTCTTCTCCAGCATGTCTTGGACCGCGAGAGCGTTGATAACCGTGGCCAGCATGCCCATGTAGTCGGCGGAGACCCTGTCCATTCCGCCCTCCGCCGCCACCGCTCCGCGCACTATGTTGCCGCCGCCGACCACCAGCCCCAAAGCGACGCCGGCATCGCGGACCACCTTGATCTCCTCTGTCAGCCGATCGACCGCCGGCAGCGATATCCCGAAAGCTTCACCGCCCGCCAGCGATTCGCCCGACAGCTTCAAGAGTACGCGCCGGTATCGCAGTTCCGAGCCCGTCACGACTATTCACCTACCTTGTAGCGCACGAACCGCGCGACGACGATCTTCTCGCCAAGCCTGCTCTGGGTCTGCGAGATGCGATCGGCCACCGTGATTGCTGGATCCTTCACGTATTTCTGCTCGAGCAGCGTACGCTCCTCGAAGAACTTCCGCAACTTGCCATCCACGATCTTATCGGCGATGTGGTCGGGCTTCCCCTGCTCCTTGACCTGCGCTAGAAAGATTGCCCGCTCGCGCTCGACCACATCCTCCGGCACGCCCTCACGAGAGACCGCGACGGGATCGGTCGCGGCAATCTGCATCGCGATATCGCGGGCGAGCTCCTGAAACTCGGCGTTGCGTGCCACGAAATCGGTTTCAGAGTTGAGCTCGAGCAGCACACCGACATTGCGGGAGTGGTGGATGTAAGCCTCGATTACTCCCTCCCGGGCCTCACGCCCGACTCGCTTTTCCGCCGCCGCCACACCCTTCTTGCGCAGCCACTCGACCGCCGCTTCCGCATCTCCATTCGTCTCCTGAAGCGCGCGCTTGCAGTCCATCATCCCCGCGCCCGTGCGCTCCCTGAGCGCCTTCACCTCCGCCGCCTTGATCTCGCTCATCTTCATCCGGTATTTGTTACACCTTCACAAAAAGGGCCACCGAAGTGGCCCCGTCAACGATCATCATTCGCTGCTGCCATCGCCCGTGTCATCATCAGCTTCCGCCGGCCCTCCTTCTTCAGCGCCTTCAGCCGCGGCTTCAATAGCGGGGCCACCGCCCTGCGCACCCTCCGCCTGCGGGCGATGAGCGGCGATCACCTCCGGCCGCGGCCGCCGTCGCTTGCGCGCTGGCCGGCCCGCCCCTCGCTCCGTCACGGCCACCGCCGAGTCGCTGGAGTACGTGAAGACCTCCCCTTCCTCCTCCGCGGCGGCGGCCGCCCGCAGCTCTGCCGGCACTTCAGCCATCGCGGCCTGGACGGTGTCGGCGATCTCGCGCGCGATAAGTGAGACCGAGCGGATCGCATCGTCGTTGCCCGCGATCGGCACTGTCAGCAGGTCCGGATCGGCGTTCGTATCGGCGATGGCAACGACCGGGATACCTAGCTTGTTCGCCTCCGCGACGGCGATATACTCTTTCCGCGAGTCCACCACGAAGAGCGCGCCCGGCAGTCGCGTCATGTCCTTGACCCCGGACAAATAACGGTCCAGCTTCTCCCGCTCACGTTCGAGGAGGAGCTTCTCTTTCTTAGTGTAGAACTCGAAGGCGCCCTCTTCCGCACCGCGCTCCAGTTCTTTCAGCCGACGGATGTTCTTCTTGATCGTCTGGAAGTTGGTGAGCATCCCGCCCAGCCAGCGCTCGGTCACATAGTACGCGTCGGACCGCTCGGCTTCCGACCGGATGACCTCGTTCAATTGCGACTTTGTGCAGACAAACAGCACCGACCCGCCGTGGTGAACGACATCCCGAATCAACGCCTTGGCCCGCTCGAGCTCGCGGAGCGTCTTCTTCAGATCGATGATGTAGATGCCACCCCGCTGCGCGAAGATGTAGCGGCGCATCTTCGGATTCCACCTGCGCGTCTGGTGACCGAAGTGCACCCCGGCTTGCAGAAGATCCTGGAGTCCTACACTCATAAGCAGTAATCAGTGTTCAGTGTTAAGTGGAGCCGACCGCTCCGTGCGTGCGGCCCAATCGCCCTGCCAACGTGATCGCGACGACGCCCGCAATTACCGCTTGCTGAACTGGAAACGCTTGCGCGCCTTCGGCTGACCGTACTTCTTGCGCTCGACGCGCCTCGGGTCTCTAGTGAGCAGTCCCTCTCGACGCAACGACGACCGGCGATCCTCATCCTCGACCAGCAGCGCCCGGGCCACACCCAACCGGATCGCGCCCGCCTGGCCCGTGAGTCCACCGCCGTGCACGTTGACCATCACATCATACTCCCCAACCGTGTCCGTAGCCTGGAACGGCTGCTCCAGGAACAACCGGTACGCCTCACGTGGGAAGTAGTCGGAAATCGAGCGCCTGTTGATCCGCCACTCGCCCTTACCTCGCTGGATAAAGACCCGAGCGACGGACGTCTTCCGACGGCCCACCGCATGAACCCGCCCGTCGTCTAGTTTTTTACCGATCATGTCTTGACGTTACCGATATTGTGATTGTGATTGTGATTGTGATCGTGATTGTGATCGCGGGACGTCACCTTAAGATTTGACCTCGAGTGGTTGCGTGGCCAGCCCCTTATGCGGGTGCTCAGGCCCGGCATAGACGCGCAGCTTCTTCGCCATCTGCCGGCCCAGGGTGGTCTTCGGCAACATGCCCCGCACGGCCCTCTGGATCACGAACTCGGGGCGCCGATCCAGCATGCGCTTGAACGGTATCAACTTGGCCCCGCCCATGTAGCCGCTGTGGCGGAAGTACACCTTCTGCTCCGCCTTCTTCCCCGTCAAGCGCACGCGCTCCGCGTTCACAACGATTACGCCGTCGCCGCAGTCGACGTGCGGGGTGAAGATCGGCTTGTGCTTGCCCCGCAGCACCTTTGCGATCTCGGCCGCGAGCCTGCCGAGAACCACGCCGTCAGCGTCCGCCAGGTACCACTGCCGGGTGATTTCCTCCGGCTTCGCCACCAGGGTCTTCATCGAATTGGTCAGCAACTCTGCCATCTCGCGTCCAGACAGATTATTCTACCGCGGCAGCCAGGGCCGCAGCGAGGTTTCCGCATTTTAGAACAGCGGAGAAGAATATTCGGCAAATCCTGCCATGTCAAGGAAGTTGGGGCCTGCGGGCGCCCGGCGGCTAGCCCAGGAAGCTCTCCAGCGAGCGCGCCCGCGAGACGTGCCGGAGGCGGGCGAGGGCCCGCTCCTTGATCTGGCGCACCCGCTCACGCGTGACCCCCAGCTGCTCGCCGATCTGCTCGAGGGTCATGGGATCTTCACCGTCCAGCCCGTAGTAGAGGCGCAGAATCAAGGCCTCACGCGGCTTAAGCGTCGACAACGCCTCCTCCACGTTCGTCCTCAGCGCCTTCTCGAACGCCTGCTGCTCGGGCCCGGGCCGGTATTCGTCGGGGAGGTAGTCGAGCAGCTTGTTGTCCTCGCCGGGGACCAGCGGAGCATCCAGGGAGAGGTGGGCCATGGCGATGGATATGGTCTTGTACAGCTCGTCCGCGTCCACGTCCAGTCCCTCCGCCAGCTCGGCCACCGTCGGTTCGCGCCCCAGCTCCTGAACCAGAGCGCTTGACCGCTTGCCGATCCGGTGGATCTCGCCGGCGCGGTTGAGCGGGACGCGCACGATGCGCGACTGCTCCGCCAGCGCCTGCAGTATCGCCTGCCGGATCCACCATACGGCGTAGCTGATGAACTTCACGCCTCGGGTCTCGTCGAACTTCTCCGCGGCACGGATCAGCCCCAGGTTGCCCTCGTTGACCAGGTCGGCGAGGGCGACACCCTGATTCTGGTACTTCTTGGCGATGGAGACGACGAAACGGAGGTTCGAGTTGACCAGCTTCTCCAGTGCCTCGCGGTCGTCACACCGAATGCGACGCGCCAGATTAGCCTCCTCATCACGGTCGATGAGGGCGTAGCTGCTGATCTCCCTCAGGTACTGGTCGAGTGACCCCGGTGGTGTAGCCGCCCGATGGGCCGGCCCGAACGCCTGCAGGAACCCGGCACCTTCGTCGGACCGTTCCTCAGGACTGGCCCCGTCGGGCATGTTCTGTTGCCCCTTTCGACTCAAGCGCGAAACCCCGATGTCGCTAAAGGACCCAGCATGTTCGTTGGTTTGAGTCTGCTCCGGCCTGATCTATCGGACCAGGTTGCCAACCCGGCTCCATCTCACTTCGGTCAGCCACGGCAGGGGTCGAAGCTTGCTACGATCGAAAGAATAATAAATGACCAGGGGCTGCCCCTTGATCATACTCCGGTGCACGAATCCCCAGTAGCGGGAGTCCTGCGAATTGTCCCGGTTGTCGCCCATCACGAAGTAGTTCGCCTCCGGGACGATGATTGGGCCCCAGTCATCGCGCGTCGGCCGATACGTGCTGGCGTCAACCTCAGTCGCGAGGAAGTTCCGCTGCCATTCGAACTGGGGATCGTAGTAATCGCCGCCGGGCTGCGTGTGCTGCACATACCCCTCGTCCTGCCGCACCCCATTCACATACAACTGCCCGCGGCGCATCGCAACTCTGTCGCCCGGCAGGGCGACAACCCGCTTCACATAGTTCTTAGAGCGATCGAGCGGAAACTCGAACACGACCACATCGCCTCGCTCGGGACTCTCGAACGCGGGCAACCGCAAACCCGTGAACGGGACCTGCGCCCCATATACGGCCTTGTTCACCAGAAGGAAATCCCCGACCAGCAAGGTCTTCTCCATGGAGCCGGTGGGGATCTTGAAGGCTTCTACCGCGAATGTCCGAATGATGAGGAACAACAGGATCGCCACGGAGATCGACTTGACCCACTCCCAGAGCCAGCGACCCGTGCCCTGCGCCGCGTGTCCGCTCTGCTGCTCCCGCAGCTCTTCCTGTACTTTCTTGTCAGCCTTGTCTTGATTCTTCGGCATCAATCTTCCCCGTCGATCCGCCGCGCTACCGGAAGCAATGACCGCAGCGCACTCCTAAGTGTACCTCATAACGCTTCCGAGGGTCCACGCCGGCCATCGGGCCGGTCGTCCCTCGCTGCCAACCCGGCGATGCGCTGGGATAGATGAACCTACCCAAGACGGCCCTATCGAACCAGATCCCCGATCCGGCCCCACCTCACCTCGGTCAGCCACGGCAGCGGTCGAAGCTCGTTGGCATCGTACGAGTAGTAAATGAACAAAGGTTGCCCTTTAATCAAGCCCCGGTCCACGAATCCCCAGTAGCGCGAGTCTTGCGAGTTGTCACGGTTGTCGCCCATCACGAAGTATTTTCTCTCCGGGACAACGATCGGGCCCCAATCGTCACGCGTCGGGCGATAGGTGTCGACGTCCACTTCGGGTGCAAGGTAGCGTCGCTGCCACTCGAACTGCCGGTCGTAGTAATCGCCGTCAGGGTGTATATGCTGCACGTACGCCTCCGCCTGGCGCACCCCGTTCACGTACAGCTCGCCGCGACGCATGGCCACTCTGTCCCCGGGCGTCCCGACGACGCGCTTGACGTAGCTCTCGGACTCGTCGAGCGGGTACTTGAATACAACAATATCGCCGCGCTCAGGGTTCTCGAAGGCGGGCAGCCTGATACCGGTGAACGGCACCTCCGCCCCATACACGGCCTTGTTGACCAGCAGCCAGTCCCCGACAAGCAGGGTGTTCTCCATCGAGCCCGTAGGGATCTTGAAGGCCTCGACGACGAACGTCCGGATGACGAGGAAGAGCAGGACCGCCACGGCGATCGACTTGGCCCAATCCCAGAGCCAGCGACCCGTGCTTTGAGGGGCCTGCCGCTTCTCCTCCTCCTGCCGCGGCTGTTGCTCCTTCCGCTTCGCTTTCTGATTCCTGCGCCGTCGTTTCTTCGCCACGCAACTACCTCCTCAGAAAGACCCGCTCACCTCGCACACCGACGTCGGCGACGAAGTCCGGCAACAGGAAGACCACTGCGTTCGCCGGCAAGTCGTCCGTCGCCCCGCCCTTCATCTGCGCCAGAAGCTCGTCGCGCGCCGCCTCCGGCAGCGGCAGCACGCCGATCCGCACATCGTCGATGTAGAAAACGCCCCGGCCCGGCTCGAGCCCATCGAGCCGGCCGCGCACGGTCACGTTGGCAGTGTCGCCCAGGATGGCGGCGAGTGGACCGAGCCGTTCTATGCCCGGCACTTCCTTCAGCGCGACATCGCCCGTCAGCACCAGTCGTTCCTCTTCGATAGCCGCTGAGACAGCGGAGATGTAGTCGGGGAAATAGCCCGCCAGCCCGCCCTCGATCCAGCCGTTCAGCTCTTCGGCATCCAGGGTGATCTCCTCCGATCTTCCCTGCCCCAACGCGATGATCTTCTCCTCAGCCCCGCGGGCGAGCGAAGCGGCCGCCGGCGCGGCGGCCTCGACCGGAGCTTCGTCGTCGCCCGCGATTCTCGAGACGAACCCGGCGATATCGTCCCGGGCGAACCAGCCCAGGACGAGAGCAGCGACGACCAACGTCGCGCAACCGACCGCCCCGAAACAGCTACGCATCCAGTTCACTCATGTTCAAAGTAGTCCGCCCGTGTCATTCCAGCCCGGCCGCGCGAATGACGTCGTAGATTGCGCCCGCCGGCATGAGCTGACTCCGCATAACGTCGAGGGTCTCGACGCGGAACGAGTCGCTGTACTCGAGCCGCTGGACGAGCTCATCCAGCCCCCTGAACTCGGCGGGAGAGGTCCGCTTCCGCGCGCGCCCCAGCGTCAGGTGGGGGTGGAACCGACGGTCCTCCCGCGGGAAGCCGAGCTCAGCCAGCGCTTCCTCTACCTGTCGCTGGAGGCTGGCGAGGGTCAGGCTGAGCTCGACACCTGTCCAGACCACGCTCGGCCTGCGCAGCGACGGAAACGCGCCGAAGCCACCGAGATTCATGTCGAACGTACCGATCCCCCTCACGGCCCGATCCACCGCGGAGGACAGCTCCGGAAGCTGTTTCTCCGGCACCTCACCCAGGAACTTCAGCGTCAGGTGAACGTTCTCAGCCGGAACCCAGCGAATGGGGAACCCCGCCTCACGCAGCTCGCGCGCCGCTTCGCCCAGCCTCGCCCTTACCGCGGCCGTCGGATTGATCGCTAGGAAGACGCGCATCCGTCGCAGGTGCTAATACAGCGCCAACGTCACATAGCTGAAACCCGCCGCCCGGCACTCCTCGATGGCCGCGTGCCGCCGCTCGCCCAGCAACGCCGGCAGCGAGCCGTCAGCCGGTCGGATCACGGCCACCTCACCCTCCACCCCAGCGCCGTCCACGGACGCCTGGATCCCCACCTCCGCTAATCGGCGCTCCGCCTCCGCCGCACGGTCTCCGTTCCGCATCATAAGCCCGCGCCCCCCAGCCCGATCAACTCGTTCAGCGCCCCGCGCCGGTAGCCTTGCAGGTCCAGGCAGGCCCGGGTGAACCCCGCTTCTTTGAGGGCGGCGACCGCGGCCTCACGGAAGGCCGGATCCGCCATCCGGTCCATGTCCTCCGCCGCCACCTCGAGGCGGCCCAGCTCGCCGTGGTGCCGAACCCGCAGATCGCGCCAGGCGTGGAGCGCGCGGAGCCCGGCCTCCGCCTCTTCGATCTGGCGAAGTCGCTCCGGCGTCACCTGCAGCCCGTAGGGAATGCGACTCGCCAGGCAGGGCGAGGCCGGGATCTCCCAGGTGGGCAGAGCGGCGCGCCGGGATAGCGCGCGGATCTCCGCCTTGGTGAGGCCGACCTCCTGTAGCGGCGACCTCACCCCCAGCTCACGGGCCGCCCTCAACCCCGGCCGGTAGTCGCCCAGATCGTCGGCGTTCGAGCCGTCCAGCACGACGGCGAACCCCTTCTCTCGTGCCACCTGCAGCAGCCGCTGGTAGAGGTCGGCCTTGCAGAAATAACAGCGGTTCTCGGAATTGGCCGCATAGTCCGGATCGTCCAGCTCGTGCGTCTCGATCTCCAGACGCGGGAGGCCGATCGAACGGGCGACGGCCAGGGCCATCTCGTGCTGGACGGCCGGATAGGCGGGCGAGCGACCCGTCACGGCGAGAACGCGGTCCCGCCCCAGCGCATCGAGCGCCGCCTTCGCCAGGTACGATGAGTCCACGCCGCCGCTGAACCCGATCACGGCAGAACCGCAGCCGCGCAGAACATCGTGGAGCGCCTGCTCTTTAAGTTCGATATCGCTGGAAGTTGCAGAACTCATCCGCATCCTGTCGTCCACTGTAGCTGTCCGCGAATACTCGGAGGGCCCGTGCGGGGCGTCAACCCGAAGTTTGCAGCGAATGGAGTGCTGGGCACAAGGAGGACACTCGAACCCGATGGAAGGGTCGGATGGCCAGACACCGCATTCTGGCTCAGCGCAACAGCGCTTCAACCTTGCTCAACACCTCGAGAGTCACCGAACTCAGCGCTCCTGGACAGACGATCAGCCGACAGTATCCAGCACGCCACGGTCGAGTCCTCGATACTGGATCGCCTCGGCGATGTGGGTCGGTTGGATCGACTCGCTCGCCTCGAGGTCGGCGATGGTGCGGGCGATCTTCAGCACGCGGTGGAAGGAGCGCGCTGAGAGTCCGAACCTCGCCATCGCCGCACGCAGCAGCGATAGACCGGTCTCGTGCGCCTGGCAGAACCTGCGGACCTCGCGCACGCCCATCTGCCCGTTCGCGTAGAGTCCCGCGCAGCCCTTGAATCGCTCCAGCTGCAGGCGCCGGGCCACCTCGACCTTCGCCGCGATGTCGGCGGAGCTCTGAGTCGCGGCGGTACCGGTAAGCTCGGGACAGGAGACCGGGGGCACCTCGATGTGCAGGTCGATTCGATCGAGCAGCGGGCCCGAGATCTTGGCACGATAGCGGCGTATCATCCGGGGCGTGCATCGACAGGCCCGGCGGCTGTCGCCCAGGAAACCGCAGGGGCACGGGTTCATGGCCGCCGCCAGGATGAAGCGCGCGGGATAGGTGAGCGAGCGAGAGGCCCTGCTGATGGTCACCTGACCGTCCTCGAGCGGCTGTCTCAGCACCTCGAGCACGTTGCGGCGGAACTCGGTCAGCTCATCCAGGAAGAGCACCCCATGATGCGCCAGCGATGCTTCGCCCGGGCGCGGCACGGCTCCGCCGCCGACGAGTCCCGCATCGCTGATGGTGTGGTGCGGGGCCCGGAACGGGCGGGCCGTCACCAGTCCCTGGCCCGGCGGCAGCAGGCCGGCCACGGAATGCACGCGGGTGACGTCGATGGCCTCGGCGAGGCTCATCGGCGGAAGGACGGTGGAAAACCGGCGAGCCAGCATCGTCTTCCCGCCGCCCGGCGAGCCGACGAAGATAATGTTGTGGCCGCCCGCGGCCGCGACTTCCAGCGCGCGCTTCGCATGCTGCTGCCCCCGCACGTCCGCCAGGTCCAGAGCCGAGCCGGATCGCCGGCTCAGCAGCTTCGTCGCGTCGACCTGCCTTCGTGGAAGTTCCTCCCGTCCCGCCAGGAACGCGACGACCTCCGCGAAGCTGTTCGCCCCGCGAGTCTCGAGCCCTTCGACGACGGCCGCCTCGGCGATATTCGCGGTGGGAACGATGAACCCGCCCACTCCCGCTTCCCGAAGCGCCTGGGCCATGGAGAGGGCGCCGCGAATAGGACGCAAAGCGCCGTCGAGCCCCAGCTCACCGGCCAGGGCATAGCGCTCGCTGCGGCCGACGGGGAGTTGACCCGTCGCCGCGAGCAGGCCGCAGGCGATGGGCAGATCGAAGTGGCTGCCTTCCTTCTTCGAAAGCGCGGGTTGTTGCCGTGCCCTTGGCCTTTGAAATACCCGTAGTCTAAGGGACGAAGAGAAAAGATGTACTTTTCCTGACCACGGGGTTATTTTTGGGAAGCGTCAGATGGCTGACAAAAACCGAAAGGAAAGAC
>JAZGAL010000174.1:0-26001 GCA_036475815.1 Gemmatimonadota bacterium | reverse complement strand
GGCCGGTCACCCCACGCGCCCTAAACATACGATTCCGCAATGTGGATTCTCGGCCTCGTCGTTATATTTCTGCTGCTGATCCCCCTCGCGGCGATCTTCCTCGACTCGGAGATCGGCAGGGCGCTGGCGCGACGGCTCGAGCCGCGCCAACCCGAGGCGGACGACACCGCGCGACGCCTGCAGGAGATGGAGGAGGAGGTCGAGTACCTGTCCGAAGCGGTGAGATCACTTCAGGCGCGCGTCCGTCAGTCGGGGCCCACCTCCGAGAGCTAGTCCAAAGCCGGTCTCAGAGACCCAAGTCAGAGAGATACGGATGCGAGTTGGCATAGGCTTCGACATACACCGGTTCGGCGAGGGTCGGCGGTTGATCCTGGGTGGCGTCGAGTTCGAGGGAGAGGTAGGCCTTCTGGGCCATAGCGATGCCGATGTGCTCACTCACGCGGTCATCGATGCCTTGCTCGGTGCCACCGGGCTGGGGGATATCGGGGAGCATTTCCCCGACAGCGAGGAGCGCTGGCGCGATGCCTCGTCCGTGGACATGCTGCGGGCGGTCCGGCAGATGCTTGAAGCCGAGAACTACCAGCCGGTGAACGTCGACGTCTCGCTGGCGGCGGAACGCCCGCGGCTGAGCCCGAGGATCGGCGCCATGCGTGAGTGTCTCGCCTCCGTGCTCGGAGTTGCGCCTTCCTTCGTCTCGATCAAGGCGACGACAGCCGAAGGACTCGGAGCCATCGGCAGAACCGAGGGGATCGCTGCCTGGGCGGTCGCCCTGGTCGATCGGGTGCAGGAGCCTGACCTGCCGTAGGGACGAGCAGTGTTTCACTCTCTCCCGCCTGTGATCGGCGCCAGCGTTCTGGCCCTGGTGCTGAGTATCATCTGGTGGAGAACCCGCCATCATCCTCACGACAGCCGTCATCATGAGACGGGGGAAGGGTGATGGAGGAGACCGCTCAACGCTTCTATCTCGAGAGATTCGACGACTACTTGCGCTTCGAGCTCGGTCTCTCGCCGACGACAGCGGCCGCATATTCCACCGACCTCGCACAGCTCGTTGCGTTCCTGGAGGACAACGGACTCGATGAGCCCCAGCGTGTCGACGCCGCTGATCTGCGCGAGTTCATCTACGAGCTGAAGGAATCGGGCAGGGCGCCCAGCAGCATCAGGCGGAAGGTGTCATCTCTGCGGAGCTATTTCGGCTTCCTGCAGGCGGAGGCGATCATCGACTCCGACCCCAGCGAATTGCTGGAAGGGCCCAAAGCCGGCCGCCATCTCCCCACTGTCTTGACACGAGAGGAGATCGAGACGCTGCTGGTGCCGCCCGTACATGACGATCTGTTGGCCGTGCGCGATTGGGCGATACTGGAGTTCATGTACGCTACCGGCGTCCGGATCTCCGAGCTCGTCGGAGTGCGGATACGCGACCTCGATCTGTACGAAGGGCTGGTACGGGTGGTCGGGAAGAGATCGAAGGAGCGGATCGTACCGTTCGGCGGGGCGGCGCGAGAAGCGCTGATTGTGTATCTGGCTGAAGCCAGGCCCAGGTTGTCCGAGGCCGGCGGCCGCAAGGCCGTCGGGACGATGTTCCTGGGACGCCGCGGGCGGCCGCTCACCCGCAAGGGGGTTTGGGATATCGTGCGCCGCCATGTGGCGGCGGCGGGGATTCAGAAGCGCGTGACTCCGCACACGCTGCGACATACATTCGCCACGCACCTGCTGGAAGGTGGTGCCGATATCGCGGCGGTTCAGGAGATGCTCGGCCACGCAGATATCTCGACGACGCAGATCTACACGCACGTGGACCGCAGCTACCTGAGCGAGGTGCACCGGAAATACCATCCGCGTGCGTAGCGCGAGGTGCAGGGCAACGTAACGTAACGTATGGTTCTGCTGATAGATAACTATGACAGTTTCACCTGGAATCTAGCCCAGGCGCTCGGAGCTTTAGGGGCCGAAGTCCAGGTGGTCCGCAATGATGAGCTGGAGGTCGAGGAGATCGAGAGGCTCGCGCCGGAGCTCATCGTGATCTCACCCGGCCCGAAGACGCCGGCAGAGGCGGGGGTGTCGGTGGAACTCGTGTCGCGGCTTTCCGGGCGGGTGCCCATCCTCGGGGTGTGTCTCGGGCATCAATCGATCGCCGCCGCCTTCGGCGGGAGAGTCGTACGGGCACCGCGGGTGATGCACGGCAAGGTATCCCGGGTGAGCCACGACGGTGTGGGCATCTTCGAGGGGGTGGCATCGCCGTTCGAGGCGACCCGTTACCACTCGTTGGTTGTGGAGCGGGACGGTTTGCCGGAAGAGCTGCAGGTAATCGCCTGGACGGACGAACGGGACGACGGAGTGATCCAGGGCCTGCGCCACCGGGAGCACGAGACCTGGGGGGTACAGTTCCATCCGGAGTCGGTGAGCACGGAGGTGGGCCCGCATATCCTGCGCAATCTGCTGGTGAGGGCGGGATGTCTCTGACTCGTCCTGGCAAGCGACGCGCCGGGATCGCCTGCTTGGGTCTGGCCCTGGCGGTGTTCGCTTCGGACGCCGGAGCGCAGAGGGTGGAGTTCCGGTCGCGCGGGGTTGGCCTGCCGCTGGCCGATCAGGCGCTGAGCAGAGTGCTCGAGCGAGATGATTACCGGATCTTCACCCGGGACACCGTTCTGGCCGAGGAGGAGACCGTTGGTGGCGATCTGATCGTCATCCGCGCGGCGCTTCGCCTGGAAGGCCGTATCACGGGCGACCTGATCGGCGTGCAGAGTGACATCTTCGCGCGGCCCGGGGGGACGGTGGAGGGCGTCGTGGCCGTACTGGGTGGCGGCTTCTACGGCTCATCTCTGGCGGAGCTGAGCGCGCAACCCATCGATGCCTCGTTGTATGCGTACACGGTACAAGAGCGAGAGGACGGGACATACGTTATCTCGGCTCCCGGCGCCGCTCCGAAGGTCCGGTTGGCCGGCTTTTACGGGTTGCTCGCGCCGCAGTACGACCGGGTCAACGCGCTGACGCTGGAGGTGGGGCTGGATTTCGAGCGGGGGGCTTCAGTCTGGCTCCCCGATGCGAGCGCGCGTTTGCGGTATCGCACCGTTCGCGAGGACCTGGACGGCGATCTGGAGCTTCGCTGGCCGTTCGGCCGCCACATCGCGTCGTTGAGTGGAGGGCTCACCGTGAGGTCGAACGACCGCTGGATCAACCCCAACCTCGAGAACTCGATCTACGCCTTCGTGGCGGCCATAGACACCCGCAACTACTACGAGGCGGACTTCGCGGAGGCCGGTCTGCGGCTCGAGTTCGGCACCGGCGTCCGCTGGTGGACCGATCTGCTGCTGGGCTGGGAGCGGGCCCGGCCATTGACCAACCGGGAGCCTTTCTCGCTGTTCGAGGCCCGAGGCGGCTTCCAGGACAACCTGGCGGTCATCGAGGCGGACGACGCCAGCGTGAAGATCGCGGTCGGCCTGAGCACGTGGATCGGCGGCAGCACGCCGCTCGAGATCGGGCTGGAGGTCGAGCGCGCCGATGCGGATGTGGCGGGCGATCTGTCGTTCACCATCTTTGGCGGTCACCTGAGCGCGGAGATTCCGACAACGGGGCGGCAGGAGCTGATTCTGGAAGGCCGGGCGCAGGCGCCGAGCTCATCAGGCGCCCCCCCCCAGCGCTGGCGGGCCCTGGGCGGTTGGGGCTCTCTGCCGACGCTCAGGCCGGTGGAGCGGGAAGGCGACCGCATGTGGTGGGGGGCGGCGACTTACCGGGTGCCGCTGCGGCCCCGAGCGAGCTTGCTGTCCCGGGTTGTGCTCTGGCTGCAGTACGCAGCGGGGAACGCCTGGATCGAAGGTGTGGAGCGGCAGCCGACCGTCCACAGCCTGGCGATCGGAGCCACGTTCGGGCCGCTGGCCGCCGGTATCTACACCGACCTGGGCGACGACTTCAAGACCGTCCTGGCTCTGGGAATCGACACTCGCCGATAGGTCCGACCGACCGCTAACGGCCAGTTTTGACAACTATTTAACTGCTTGTTATCTTAATGGCGTGAAAATTGCCTAGCCCCGCCGAACTTTCGACTGATCAGCCCGCCCCGGCGGGCGCTGTACTGGGAGTGATCCCGGCGCGGATCGGCTCATCGCGACTCCCCCGAAAGCCGCTGCTCGCGATCGCCGGGCACCCGCTCATCCGCTGGGTCTGGGAGCGCATGAGCGCCCTGGAGGTGCTGGACGAACTGGTGGTTGCGGCGGACGATGCGGAGATCGTGGAGGCGGTCGCAGGGTTCGGTGGGCGGGCGGTGCTGACCCGATTGGATCACCCCTCCGGTACCGACCGGGTGGCCGAGGTGGCGGAAAGGCCGGAGTTCTCCGGGTTCGACTGTATCGTCAACCTGCAGGGCGATGAACCGTTTCTGCCCCAGGCGGCGGCCCGGGCGGTGGTTGAGCAGGTGAAGAGCGGTTGGGACGTGGGCACGGCGGCGGTCCCCATCTACAGCACGGTGGAGTGGGAGGACCCTTCTACCGTGAAGGTGGTGCGGGACGAGCGGGGTGGTGCGCTTTACTTCAGTCGCGCGCCCATCCCCTACGACGGAACCGGTAGGGCCGCCGAGTTGCTGATGCTGCGGCATGTCGGCATCTACGCTTTCACGCGGGCGGCTTTGCTGCGGGCGACAGCGCTTCCCAGGCATCCCCTGGAGGAGCGGGAAGGGTTGGAGCAGCTCCGCTGGCTCGCGGCCGGGTTGCGAATCGGAGTGGCGGTCGTCGAGGGTGGCGGACCGGGCATAGACACCGAGGAGGATCTGGTGCGAGCCGAACAAATCTTGGGAGGGAGGGAAGATTCCACATGAGTGATCGGTTCGGGCCTGCCAAGATGATCTTTGTCACCGGCGGCGTCGTCTCCTCTCTGGGAAAGGGGATCGCCGCCGCGTCGCTTGGCAGGCTGCTCGTGGAGCGGGGACTGGCCGTCACCATTCAGAAGTTCGATCCCTACATCAACGTGGATCCCGGCACGCTTTCGCCGTTCCAGCACGGCGAGGTGTATGTGACCGACGATGGAGCCGAGACGGATCTCGACCTGGGCCACTACGAGCGGTTCGTCGAGGAGTCGCTCTCGCAAGCTAACAACGTGACCACGGGCCGAATCTACCAGAACGTGATCACGAAAGAGCGGCGGGGTGAGTATCTCGGGTCGACGGTCCAGGTGATTCCGCATATCACTGACGAGATCAAGGCGGCGATCCGGCGACTGGCACCGAACCACGACGTGGTCATCGTCGAGATCGGTGGAACGGTCGGTGACATCGAGTCGCTGCCGTTTCTCGAGGCGATCCGTCAGTTGCGTGGCGACGCCGGTCGTGAGAACACGCTTTTCATTCACCTCACATTGATCCCCTACGTGGCTGCGGCCGGCGAGCTGAAGACGAAACCGACACAGCATTCGGTGCGGGAACTGATGGAGATCGGGATCATGCCGGACGTCCTGATCTGCCGGACGGAGCACGAGCTCACGGAGGAGATGCGGCGCAAGATCGCTCTGTTCTGCAACGTGAAGATGGAGGCCGTGATCGAGGCCCGAGATGCGGAGACGATCTACGAGGTCCCGCTCGTCTTCCACCGGCAGGGTCTGGACAGGCTGGTGGTGGAGAAGCTGGGGCTGGATGTGCCGGAACCGGACCTGACCGCCTGGCGGGCGATCGTGGAGAGGGTGAAGCAGCCGAGGCACGGCAGTGTTCGTATCGCGATCGTGGGCAAGTACACCGAGCTGGTGGACTCTTACAAGTCCATCAATGAAGCGCTGGTGCACGGCGGCATCGCCAACGATGTCCGTGTCAACATCGGCTGGCTGTCTTCGGAAGACCTCAACGGTCCGGAAGACGCAACGTGTCTTGCCGATTATGATGGCCTGCTCGTGCCCGGCGGGTTTGGTGTGCGAGGAGTGGAGGGGATGGTACGCGCGATCCAGTGGGCGCGTGAGAACGACCTGCCGTTCTTCGGGATATGCCTTGGACTTCAGTCGGCGATCATCGAGTTCGCACGCAACGTCTGCGACCTCGAGGGCTCGCATTCCCGAGAGTTCGCCCCGGAATGTTCCGACCCCGTAGTCTCGCTCATGGACTCGCAGCGTCAAGTAACGGATATGGGCGGGACGATGCGGTTGGGCGCCTATCCTTGCCAGCTGGCTCACGGGTCGCTGGCGGCGGAGATCTACGGAGAAAAGGAGGTCAGCGAGCGGCACCGGCACCGTTACGAGGTCAACAACGCGTACCGCGACGTCCTGTCGCAACACGGAATGCGGTTGAGTGGGCTGTCGCCCGACGGCGTGCTCGTGGAGATCATCGAGCTGATGGGCCATCCATGGTACGTCGCCACGCAGTTCCACCCCGAACTGAAGTCGAGGCCTGGGCACCCCCATCCGCTTTTCGCCTCCTTCATCGAGGCGGCGATGCGCCGGCGTGGCGGGCAGCGCGCGGACGAGTTCGAAGCTGTCGGGGTTGGGGAGTGAGGGAGGCGCGATCGGATGCCGGACCTCGTGTCGCTGTTTCAGCCGCGTGGCGGTTTCTTTCTGATCGCCGGCCCCTGTGTCCTCGAGGATGAGGGCACCAACCTGGAGGTGGCGGAGGAGGTCGCGCGCGTCGGCGCACGGTTCGGCATTCCCGTAATCTTCAAGGCCTCGTTCGACAAGGCGAACCGGAGCGCCGTCGCCTCGCCCCGCGGGCCGGGGCTCGATGAGGGGCTGCGTCTCCTGGAGCGGCTCAAGGCTCGATTCGGTTTGCCCGTCACCACAGACATTCATCTGCCTGAACAGGCGGCGGTGGCCGCCGAGGTCGTCGATCTCGTGCAGATTCCCGCCTTCCTTTGCCGGCAAACAGATCTGGTGGTGGCGGCCGCCCGGACGGGCCGGCCCGTGAATCTGAAGAAAGGTCAGTGGATGGCCCCGCAGGATATGGCGCACCAGGTCGAGAAGGCCCGTGACGGCGGCGCCGTGGGCGTAGCGGTCACGGAACGGGGAACGGCGTTCGGGTACCATAACCTGGTGGTCGATATGCGCTCGTTCGCCGTGATCAAAGAGACCTGCGCTTGCCCGGTCGTCTTCGATGCGAGCCACTCGGTTCAGCTGCCGGGTGGCGCCGGAGCGAAGAGTGGTGGGGAGCCGCGCCATATTGCTGCGTTGGCCTCAGCGGCGGTGGCCGCGGGCGCCGACGCCCTGTTTGTCGAGGTGCACCCCGAGCCGGCCAGGGCGTTGTCAGACGCCGCGAGCATGTTGAGCCTGGACCAGCTCGAGAGCCTGGTAGCCCGGGTTCTGGCGGTGCGGGACGCGAGCGGGGCGGAGCGGGAGGCGGTGGATGTCTGAGCGTGCCGGCATACCGCCCGAGATTGCCAGCGCGGTGGAGCTGGTCATTCTGGATGTGGATGGCGTGATGACGGATGGCGGCATCTACTACGGCGCTTCGCCGTCGGGGGAGACGATCGAGCTCAAGCGCTTCGAGATAACGGATGGCCTCGGGGTCAAGCTGTTACAGCGCGCGGGCATCGAAGTGGCGATCGTGACCGGCCGCCGTTCCGAAGTGGTTACCGCGCGAGCACGGGAGCTGGGGATCGACGAGGTCCACCAGGATCCCGGGGCGGAGAAGCTGCGGATCGTGCGTGAGCTTCTGGAACGTAAGAGCCTGGGCTGGGAAAGCGTGGCCTTCTTGTCGGACGACCTGGCCGACATACCGGTACTCCGCCGGGCGGCCTTGCCTGTGGCGGTAGAGAACGCGGTGCCGGAAGTGCGCTCCATCGCGGTGTGGCGAACGAGCCGTCCCGGCGGCGCGGGTGCCGTCCGCGAGTTCGCCGAGGCATTGCTCAAGGCGCGAGGAGACTGGGATAGGGTCGTGAATCAGTACCTGGCCGAGCGGGAGGATGTGGCGAGTGGATCGGCATGAGTTGATCGCGGCCGCGCGCCGCGTGATTCGCCTGGAGGGCGAGGCCGTCCTTCAGCTGGAGGAGCGCATCGATGAGGAATTTGCGCGTGCCGTCGATCTGCTGGTCGAACTGAAGGGGCGTGCCATCGTTTCCGGTGTAGGGAAGTCCGGGATCATCGCCCGCAAGATCGCCGCGACCCTCACATCGACCGGCACGCCGGCGTACTTCCTCCACCCGGTGGAGGGCGTCCACGGCGACCTGGGCATGGTGCTGCGAGACGACCTGCTGATCCTGATCTCGAAGAGCGGGGAGTCGGATGAGTTGTACGAGCTGGTGAGAGTGGTGAAGCGATTGGGTGTGCCGATCATCGCCCTCACCGGGAAGGGCCGCTCCACGCTCGCCGAGCATGCGGATGTGGCGCTTGACGTAACGGTCGCCGAGGAAGCATGTCCCCACGACCTGGCACCGACGGCCAGCACGACGGCGGCGCTGGCGATGGGCGACGCGCTGGCGGTCGCGGTCCTGACCGAGAAGGGGTTCACGTCTGACGATTTCGCCAAGCTGCACCCCGGTGGCGTACTGGGCCGTCAGCTGCTGCGTGTGGCGGACATCATGGTAACCGACCCGGAGAAGGTCCCGGCGTTGCAGCGAGACGCGACACTGAGGGAAGCGATGGTGGAGATCGCTCATAAGAGGGGAACCGTAGCAGTCGTCGATGACGATCGCCGGATCATCGGAGTCATAACGGCGGGCGACCTGACCCGCTTCGTGGATAGCAAGGAGGAGTTCTTCCATCGCCAGGTTTGGGAGGCGATGAACGAGAGCCCGAAGACGGTCAAGCCGGACACACTGGCGGCCGAGGCGGTCTACAGGATGGAGCAGCATGGGATCATGGCGTTGCCGGTCTGCGATGAGGAGAGGCATCTGACCGGTATCGTACATCTGCATGACCTGATGCGGGCGCGGGTGGTGTGAGCCTATGTGGATGCGAGTAGTCGGAGCCATGGTGCTCGCAATGGCGCTGGTTTCGTGCCGGGACAGCGGTGAGCCTCCACTGGTGGCCGAGGAGGTACTCCAGCTGAACGAGAAGGCCAACCAGGTGGTGTTCGGGCTGGACCACTACGTGACGAACCAGGGTGTACGCCGGGCGCACATCAAGGCGGACACGGCCTTCTTCCTGGAGAACGAGTCGGTGGTCGAGCTTCGAGTCATGGAAGTCACCTTCTTCGATGCTATGGGTGATACGACGTCGATCCTCACGGCGCAGGAGGGCACTTACGACTGGAGTACGAGCAACATGACCGCGGCGATCGACGTGGTGGTCATAAGCCCGCGTGAAGGCCGCCGCGTGGAGACCTCGGTGCTGAACTACAACAGCGCGATGGATCGCATCTGGGGAGACCAGCCGACGACGATCATCGAGGCTGATGGAACGGTAGTGGAGGGGACAGCATTCGAGACCAACGCACGCATGGACCGGGTCGATCTCACATCGGCGCGAATTGTGAGACCGGGTTCGCAACCGCAACGCGAGCCGTGAGATGCGCGGCATCCTCGCCATCGGCGTCTTCGCGGCAGCGGTCGCCTTCGCCCTACCGGGTCGTCAGGAGCCGGAAGGGTGTCGATTGGAGATTGTTCAAACACCGGGCAGGCACACGGTCAAAACGTCGTTGCCCGACGGGGGGAATCGGATTGACATGGGAGGCGGAGTGGAGGCCACCTGTGGCACCAAGTGGATACGCGCCGACAGCGCGAGCTACTACCCGGATCGGGGTCTACTCTACTTGCTCGGCAACGTGAAGTACACGGACGAGGGTCGCCAACTGGACGCTGAGCGCGCCACGTACTATGAGCGCGAGGGATGGGTTCGCTGCGAGGGGAACGTGCGGCTGACCGACGCGGAGGGCCGCTCGACGTTGACCGGGCCGCTGCTCGACTATTTTCCGGCGGGCGAGGGCCGCCCCATGGATCGCATCTTCGCTCCCGGCCGCCCGCACCTGACCTTCTACGCCGACACGGCCGCGGCCTTCGACATGGACGCCGACCGGATGCACATCTACGGGGATTCGTTGATCGCAGCGGCGGGTAGCGTCGTCACGCTGCGCGGTGAGCTGACCACCAGCTCCGATTCCCTGGACCTGGATATGGGTCGCGATGAGCTGTGGCTGCTGGGCGAGCCTGTCCTCACCGCCGGCGACATGGTGCTGAAAGGAGACTCGATTCTGGTGCTGATGGAGCAGCGCCAGGTCCGCGAGCTCCAGGCCTGGCCGAACGGATCCGCCCGGGGCCCCGGCATCGAGCTGGCAGCTCCCGCGCTGCGCCTCTTCGTGGAGGGCGATGAGATTGGCCGCGCCGTCGCCTCTGCGGGCGATCCGGAACGCACGGGCGCCGTAGATTCGGCGGGCCGCGGCCCGTGGGCCGAAAGCGGGTCCCGGGACTATTCGCTCACCGCCGACTCGATCGACATCCTGCGGCCTGGCGGGCGGCTCGAGCGGGTGATCGCCGTGGACAGAGCGCGCGCCACCACGCTGGAACCGGTGCTGCCGGGCGATAGCCTCCTGGGCAACGATTGGCTGGAGGGAGACACGATCACCGGCTACTTCACGCCGGCGGACTCGCTGACGGCCGGCGAGCAGGAGGCGGTACTCAACCGGCTGGTGGCGACGGGGGATGCCCGGGCGCTCTATCACCTGCGTGAGCAGGCGGAAGGACAGGCCACCAACCATCCCCCTGTGAACTACGTCATCGGCCGGGTGATAACCCTCTGGCTGGAGGAAGGGGCGGTGAAGGAGGCCCAGGTCATCGGTCCCGCCACGGGGATCTATCTCGAGCCGTTACCTCCGAGAGCGGATACCGCCGTGGCGGTCCCCGATTCGTTGAAAGACGCGGTCAACGACACGGGGCCGCTGTCAGCGGCCAAGGCCAGGGTGGGCTCAGGATGAGCGGCGCCCAGGCTTTCCGCGGCTATATCGAAGGATTGCCGGCACACGACGCCCCGCTGTTGATCGCCGTGCGGGAGCTGCTGGAAGGTGCGGACGTGAACGGCCGCCTGGGGCGGGATCGCCTGGTGACGGCTTTTCGCGACTCTTACATCGCCCATTACGGTCAACTGGCTCAGGGTGGCAATCCGGAGAGTCTGCGGCTGGTCGAGATTCGCCGAATGACGCGGGAGCAAGTAGAAAGGTATCTCGCGGAGCAGATCCTGGGGCGTTTGACGGCGGCGGGCTGGCTGGAGCTGAACGGGGGTGGGGACGGCGGCGCGGTGGGCTTTGCGGGTGACGTGTGGTCCGAGGTCAGGAGCGACCGGTCGGGGTTCGGCGATCTGTTGGAGCGTGAGATCGGCCGGCGACTACAGCACGATGCTGGCGCGGAAAAGCTGGTCGCCGGGGTGGTGGATGGCGGCAGCCGCATGTCGACGCAGGGCCTGGTGAAGATCTACAAGAAGCGGCGCGTGGTGGACGAGGTAGCCATCGAGCTTCGACAGGGCGAGATCGTCGGCCTGCTGGGCCCGAACGGGGCGGGGAAGACGACGACGTTCTACATGATCGTTGGCCTGGTGCGGCCCAACGCCGGAGAAGTTTACCTGGACGGCCGCCCTCTCACCAGCGTGCCGATGTACAAGCGTGCGCGACTGGGGATCGGCTATCTATCGCAGGAGCCGTCGGTCTTCCGGAGACTCACGGTGGAGCAGAACATCATGGCGATACTGGAGACGCTGCCGATCTCCAGAAACGAGCGCCGGGAACGGCTGGAAACGTTGCTGGATGAGCTGTCGATCAAACATCTCCGGAAGAACAAAGCGTATTCGCTTTCGGGGGGTGAGCGTCGGCGCCTGGAGATCACCAGAGCACTGGTCACCCGGCCGAAATTCATGTTGTTGGACGAGCCCTTCGCCGGGATCGATCCGATTGCGGTTGATGATATTCAGCGGATCGTTGCCGATCTGAAGACGCGTGGACTGGGTGTGCTGATCACGGACCACAACGTCAGGGAGACCCTGTCGATCACCGATCGGGCCTACATCATGTTCGACGGGCGGATCCACATCGAGGGCACCTCTCAGGAACTGGTTAACGACCCGCAGGCGCGCAAGCTATACTTAGGAGAGGACTTCCGCCTCTAGGAAGGGAACAGCGATGAAACTCGGTTTGCAGCAAAGCGTTAGGTTAGGGATGGAATTGAGGATAAATCCTCGTCTCTACCAGGCGATGGACCTCCTCTACATGCCGCTCCTGGACCTGCAGCAACACCTCAAGCAGGAGCTCGTCGCGAACCCGTTTCTGGAGATGGTCGAGCCGACCGACGAACCCGCCGAGGAGAACACCGAATCGGACGAGAAGGAAGACGAGAACGAGATCGATTGGGAGGACATCCTGCTCGACGGCTTCGATATGGGTGGCAGGCGTGAGGAGTATGAAGAGCGGGAGTACTTCGAACCTACGGCGGTAGCCACTCGAGATCTGTACGACCACCTGCACGACCAGATCTCGCTGCTGCGTCTGGAGCTGCGTCAGGTGATGATCGCGGAAGAGATCGTCGGCAACATCGACGACTCGGGCTTCCTCACGTGTCCCGTGGAGGAGGTGCTCGACTCGCTCAATCGCTATCTGGAAAGCGATGAAGCGAAGGCGGCAGGCTTCGAGGATGAGGAGCCGTTCACGCTCGAGGAAGTGGAGGAGGCACTCAAGATCATTCAGCGGCTCGACCCGGCCGGGATCGGGGCTCGTGACCTGAGGGAGTGTCTCTTGCTGCAGCTTACGGATGTGAATGCCGAGGACGGTCTGGTGTTCGATATCGTGGACAGGCATTTCGACCAGCTTGTCAACCATCGCTGGGCGGAGATTTCCAAGGAACTGGGAGTGAGCCCGAGCGAGGTCCAGGCGGCGGCCGACGAGATCGCGAAGCTGGACCCGAAACCCGGCTTGCGATATTCGGGGGGAGAAGGCAACTACATCATCGCCGATCTCGTGGTCGAGAAAATCGATGGTGACTACATCGTAGCCCACAACGACACGGCTCTGCCGCGCTTGCGCCTGTCGCGCTCATACCGAGAGGTCGCGAAAGACAAGTCGAAGTTCAAGGGAGAGAACAAGGAGTTCATCTCCAACAAGCTGAACAACGCCAACTGGATGCTGCAGGCCATAGAGCAGCGGCGACAGACGATGCTCAAGGTCATGAACTTCATCGTCAACCGGCAGCGGGATTTCTTCGAGGAAGGGATCGAGCATCTCAAGCCGCTCACGCTGCGGGAAGTGGCGGAAGTCATCAATATGCACGAGTCGACGGTCTCCCGCGTGACGAATCAGAAATACGCTCAGACGCCGCGTGGGGTTTTCCCGCTCAAGTTCTTCTTCTCCAGTGGCCTGTCCACGGACTCCGGCGAAGATGTCTCGGCTCGCGGCATCAAGGCGCGCATCCAGAAGCTGGTCAGCGACGAAGATCCTAAGAAGCCGCTAACGGACCAGGCGATCGTGGACATACTCAAGCGAGAGGGGATCAACATCGCCCGGCGAACCGTCGCGAAATACCGCGACCAGCTCGGCATCCTTTCCGCCCGTATGCGCAAGCGCGTATGAGCCAGGCGGCCGGCGCTCGCGATCAGCGAGAATCCGGGACCATCCACGTGGACCCCGCGCTGCGGCGGAGCTTCTCTGTCATCATCCCGGCGCTGAACGAAAGCCAGAACATCCCCGAGCTGTTCAGCGAGCTCGAGGCCGCCTTCCGCAAATACGAGCTGGATGGTGAAGTGATCTTCGTCGATGACGGATCGACGGACGGTTCGGGAGATGTCGCGCGACGGGAGGGTGAGCGGTTCCGGCGTTTCAAGCTCGAGCGTCATAATCGCAACCTGGGGAAGACGGAGGCGCTGTTGACCGGAGCCCGGGCGGCGGAATCCGATTGGCTGATTCTCTTCGATGCGGACCTCCAGCACAGCCCCGAGGAGATCGCCCGTTTCCTGGCCGAGGTGGAGAAGGGCTACGACATCGTCTGCGGCCGCAAGGTCGGCAAGTACAAGAAACGACTTGTATCCGGGATATATAACTGGTTGTCCCGCAAGGCGTTCGAGGTTCCGGTCCGGGACCTCAATTCGATGAAGATCTTCCGCCGCTCCGTCCTCGATGAGATCCACCTGCGCCACGATTGGCACCGCTTTTTCGTCGTGCTCGCTCACGCCCGCGGCTACCGCGTGGGCGAGATAGACATCGAGCTCTACCCACGCAGAAAAGGGGAATCGAAATACGGAGGAGGCGGGCGCGTGCTGGTCGGTCTGTTGGATCTGCTCTCCGTCTGGTTCCTGCTCCTCTTCAGCCGCAAGCCGATGATTCTCTTCGGGTTCACAGGTCTGCTACTGCTGGCGCTGGGATTCCTGGTGGGCCTGGCTGCGATCGCGATGCGGCTCATGGGCCAGGGCTTTCGGCCGTTGCTGACGCTGGTGTTGCTGCTCGTGGTCATGGGCGGCCTCCTGTTCGGGTTCGGGCTCGTTGCGGAGATGGTGGCTGCGGTGCGGGCGGACGTGGACGATCTCAGGGATTCGGTCCGCAAGCTCCGAGACGGACGCTGAGCGTAAAGAGGGAGGGGACGGGATAGCGGTGGCGGAACAGGGCGGAAGGCTCGGCATGTCCGGGACTCGCATCGCATGGGGTGTACTGGCCGGCCTCGTGCTCCTGCATATCACGCTCGCCATCCTGCTCTTCGACCCCAAGCCGTTCGTCGGTGGTGACAACGCCGGCTACATGGCGCTAGCCGAGTCGATCGAGGTAGGCCAGGGTTACCGCGATATCTGGCTGCCGACCGCCCCTCTCCACGCCAAGTACCCACCTTTCTACCCGCTGGTCCTGGCGCTCGTGGGGTCCCTCGGGGGTGGGCTGATCGCCTTTAAGGTTCTCTCGGTGATCTTCACCTCGGCCTCGGTGATCGTTGTGTTCCTGTTGGCGCGGTCACGACTCGGCCGGGAAGGAGCGCTGGCCGTTGCGGCCTTATTCGCGTTGAATCCGGTACTGCTGTACTACTCGCACTGGGTTCTATCGGAGGCGCCCTTCGTTCTGCTCACAGTCGTGGCGCTCTGGGGGTCCGAGCACATGACGGAGTCGCCGCGCTGGCTCGCCCTGACGGTCGTTGCGGCCCTGCTTGCCTACCTCACGCGCGCCGCCGGCCTGCCCCTGCTCCTCGGTCTGCTGCTAGCCATCGGCTGGCGGCAACTCTGGCGACAGCTGGCAGTGGTGGGCGGGATGGTAGCGGCTGTAGTGGGGGCGTGGTGGATCTGGGGAAAGATCGCGTCTGCGGGAGCCGATCAGGCCTACTCGAGCGAGTTTCTGCTGGTGAACCCGTACGATCCGGGCATGGGCTATGTCGGACCGGGTGAGCTGCTGGCGCGTGCGGTCAATAACGTGAGATTGTACAGCGTCGAGGTGTTGCCGCAGTCGCTGGCGGGCGTCACTCCCGGCGGCGGCGTGAATCTCCTAGCCCTGCTCGCCGGGCTTGTTGTCATCGCCCTCGCCCTGATAGCGTGGGTACGTGGCATCCGGCGGATGCGCGTGCTCGAGCTGTTCGTGGCCCTATATTCGGCACTTATTTTTCTCTGGCCCGGGGCGTGGACGGACCGGCGGTTTCTGTTGCCATTGCTTCCGGCGCTGTTCATTCTGGCGGCAGCCGGAGTGGTATGGTGCTTCGATTTCATGCGCGCCAGGCGTCCGGTTTGGGTGTTGCCCGCGGTTGGTGCGCTGCTCGTGCTGCTCGCGCTGCCGGGTCACGTGCGAAGCGTCGGTTTCAGCCGGGCCTGCATGCGAGTATATCGGCAGGGCGACCACCTGGCCTGCTATCCTGCGCCCTGGCGAGCCTTCGTGGAAGCCGCGTATTGGGTCAACGAGAACACGGCCGAGGACGTGATAGTGATCAATCGCAAGCCGCGACTTTTCTACCTGTTCTCGGGCCGCCGCGGTGACGTCTACCCCTTCATAAGCGACGATGACGAGATGCTGGACTTCCTCGAGGACGTTGGTGCCGATTACGTTGTGGTGGCCGGACTGAGCGCGACGACCTTCCGATACCTGGTTCCCGTCATACGCAGCGTGCCGGATCGTTTTGCCATCGAGCACACGGTGGGCGATCCTGCGTCACCCCATGCCTGGGTGCTGGCGTACCTCGGCTCCGGTGGGGACGGAGCCGGGCCGGACGGAGTACGCTGATATGGGCGGCGGACCGCGGATTCTCATTCTCCTGGGCACCCGCCCCGAAGCAATCAAGCTGGCGCCGGTGGCCAGGGCGCTACGCGCCCGCGAAGAGGAAGTCGAGGTTCGGGTCGTCTCCACCGGCCAGCACGACGATCTGCTGGACAGCGCTATGGCCAGCCTGGACATGACGATCGATGACGATCTGGCGATCATGCAGCCTGACCAGGACCTCTACGACATCGGCATCGAGTGCCTGGGGAAGCTGAGAACCACCCTTCATACGCTGAAGCCGGACGTCGTGGTCGTGCAGGGGGACACGGCGACGGTCTTCTTTGGTGCGCTGACCGGCTTCTACGAGCATGCCAAGGTTGCGCACGTCGAGGCCGGGCTGCGCTCTCGCGATAAGTGGGCCCCGTTCCCCGAAGAGATATACCGGCGGCTGACGGATGTCGTCTCCGATTTCTTCTTCGCGCCGACGGCGGCATCGAAGCAGAACCTCGTAGCCGAAGGCGTCCCTGGCCAACAGATCAACGTTACGGGCAACACGGTGATCGATGCCGTTCAGGCGCTGGCGCGTACCGATCGGCCTGTTGATAACCGGCAGCTCCGCGAGCTTCTCGAGACGGGCCGGCGGATCGTGCTTGTCACCGCCCATCGACGCGAGTCGTTCGGCGAGCCGATGCGTGAGGCATTCGGGGCTATGCGGACGCTAGCCGAGGAACACCCGGACGACCTGTTCATCTATCCGGTGCACCCGAACCCGAACGTGCTGAGGCCGGCGCAACACATACTTGCGGACCTGGAGAACTTCCGGCTGCTGGAGCCGCTCTCGTATTCCGATCTCGTCACGGTGCTCTCCCGCTCCTGGCTCGCCTTGACCGACTCGGGAGGCATCCAGGAGGAGGCACCAACCTTCGGCGTGCCGGTTCTGGTGCTCCGGGAAGTGACCGAGCGGCCCGAAGGCGTTGCCGCCGGTGTGGCGGCACTGGTGGGCACGTCCCGCGAAGCTATCCTCGAGCGGGGGAGGGAACTGCTCGATGATCCAGCGACGCATCGGCGCGCGTCCCAGACCGTAAATCCGTACGGCGATGGTCGCGCGGGCGAACGAATCGCCGATATCCTGATACACAGTCTGCTTGGCGTTCCCCGGCAAACGGAGGACTGGGGCTGAGGATCCTCCTTCAGTGTCTCTATTACCCGCCCGAGGTCGGCGGACTCGAAAGCCACGTGGCGGGTTTGAGTCAAGGCTTGGCCGCAGCCGGCCATGGCGTGCAGATGCTCACCTCGCGATCGCTGCCCGGACTGAAGCGGAGCGAGGAGATGGACGGCGTCCGCGTTCGCAGGGTCTGGATGCCTGGGAAATCACCGGCCGCCTGGATGGCGCACATCGGCGCCACCGTCCCCGTGCACGCCCGACTGGCGCGAGAGGCGGACATTTTTCACGCTCACACGTTCGCCTGTGGCATACCGCCCATGCTCAACCGGCGGCGTTACCCGCGTCCCTTCGTGCTCACGCTGCATACCTCGCACTTCCTGGTGCGGGCGCGGAGCGCGTCCTGGCGCCCGATCTTCCGCCGTATCATAAGAGCGGCCGACTGCCTGCTGGCCACCAGCGAGCAGATCCGGGACGTGGCGCTGGAACTGTATCTGCACCCGCGGTCGGAGGTCATGACCAACGCGGTGGACACGGACCGCTTCGCGCCCAATGGCGGCCCGCGTGCCGGCGGGCGCCGTCGTATCGTCGTGCCACGACGGCTGTTTCGAAAGAACGGAGTCGAGTACTTCATCCGCGCTCTGCCCATCATCTCGGAGACGCTCGATGTCGAAGCGCGGATCGTGGGAGACGGGCCGGAGCGTGATAGATTGAGGGCGCTTGCTGCGGAGCTCGGCGTAAGCGAGCGTATACAGTTTCTGGGAGCCCGCTCCAACCAGGAGATGCCGGCGCTATTGAGGGAGGCGGAAGTGGCGGTGATCCCATCGCTGCTGGAGGCGACCTCGATCGCCGCCCTCGAGGCGATGTCGTGCGGGCTGCCGGTGGCGGCCTCCGCCGTGGGCGGCCTTCCGGAAATAGTCGACGAACAGGTGGGAACGCTCTTCGAGCCCGCCGACCCACAGGCGCTCGCGAGCGCCGTCGTGGCGCTGTTGCGGCGACACGACTTGGAGGCGCTTGGAAGGGAAGGGCGACGGCGGGTTGTTGCGAATTGGAGCCTCGATCGGATGGTTGAACGTCACATCGAAATCTACAACGAGCTGCTGGATGAAAAGGAAGCGGAGAGCCGGTAACGCTGAGAGCCCGCAGAGGCGCGCGGGAACTCCGCCGAACGGCGAATCCGAGTGGCTGCCGCGCTGGGCGCCGTATGTCATCTTTGCACTACTCGCGGCTTTCCTCTTCCGCGAGTTCATCGTTTCGAATGGGCTGCTCTTCGGCACGGATGTCATAGCGCTCGGCTACTTCGCGCGGCATTTCTACGCCGAGATGATACGGACCGCTCATACGTTCCCGTTCTGGAACCCGTACGTCTTCGGCGGGCTGCCGTTCGTCGATGCTATGCACGGCGACATCTTCTATCCGACGACAGTCCTGAAATTCGTGATGCCGGTGCATCGGGCCATGGGTTGGAAGATCGTCCTGCACGTATTCCTGGCGGGCGTGGTCACCTACGGCTGGCTGCGTCACCTGAGAGTCAGCCGCCCCATCGCCGTGTTCGGCGGCATCACGTATATGCTGGCGCCGGTGATGGTCACTCTGATCTATCCGGGCCACGACGGTAAGCTCTTCGTGACGGCCCTCACTCCGCTGGCCCTCTGGACCACGGACTGGGCGGTCACCCGGGGCGGTCTGCTGCGCTTCGCCACGCTCGCCCTGGTCGTCGCGCTGCTCATCTTCACGGCCCACATGCAGCTCGCTTACTACGCCACCTGGGCGCTTGTAGCCCTGGTGGTGTTCCGGCTGGTCCAGGCGCGTCGGGAGGGACAGGGTTACGCGTGGCTGGCTCGGCGTTTCGGCGGGTTCGCGCTGGCCGGGATCGTCGGGGCACTTCTGATCGGCGCTGTACAGCTGTGGACGCCGCTGCACTACCTGACCAAGTACTCGCAACGGGTCGAAAAGACCATCGAGGCTGAAGCCGAATCGGCCTATGCCCGGGCGACATCCTGGTCGCTTCACCCGGAGGAAGCGTTTTCGCTGGTGGTCCCGGAGTTCATTGGCGCCGACCTCCAGACGGATGACGGTCCGGTGCAAACCTACTGGGGCCGCAATCAGTTCAAGCTCAACCACGAATACGGTGGTCTGATACCTCTGCTCCTCCTGCCGCTGGCGTTCATCACGCGCCGCCGGCGCGGGGAGGTATGGCTGTTCACCGGCATCGCCGCGGCGAGCCTCGTCTACGCGCTGGGCGCGACAACGCCGCTCTTCCATCTCTTCTACTGGCTGGTCCCCGGGGTGAAGCTGTTCAGGGCGCCCAGCAGCATCATGTTCGTCTTTGCCATCGCAGTGGTCACCGCCGCGGCGTTGGGATTGGAGGGTGTTCGACAGAGCGAGAGTGATGACGATGGCGCGGAAGTGGGGAAGAAGGCCGGAACGTTCCTGTGGGCCGCTGCCGGCGCCTTCCTCGTGCTCGCGCTGCTGGGATCGACAGGAGTGCTGATCGATCTCTGGCGAGCGATCGTCTACTCGAACATCACGCCGCCGAAGCTGGCGGCGCTACAGGCCAACCTCGCGAACATCAAGCTCGGGCTATGGCTGAGCTTTCTTCTGGCGGGCCTGCTGGCGGGGGCGTGGCAGTTGCGACGACGCGGATCGCTGCCCCAGGCAGGTTTCATCACCGTTGTCGCTCTGCTCAGCATCTTCGACCTCATGCGTGTGAACCCGCAATTCATCCGGGTTGTCAACCCGGCTTCCTATTTCCCGCGGGACGACACGACGGAGTTTCTGATCGAGAAGCGTAGAACGGAGGACTTCTTCCGCGTGTTCGCGCTCCCCGACGCCCCATATCAGCCCAACCACTTCGCGCTCTACGGATTGGAGGAGCTTGCCGGCCACCACGGCAACGAGCTGGGCCGGTACATGGAGATGATCGCGCCGGAGCGGCTGCAAGCTGAAGGGCTCAGGATGTTCCGCTTGCTGAACGTCCGCTACATAGTCAGCGGTGCGCCGATTCGGGCTCCGGGGTTGAGGGAGGTGTTCGAGGGCCAGCGATCAGCCGTCTACGAGTTGATGGGGAGTGCTCCGCGGGCGTTTCTGGTGCCCGACGCCGAAGTGGTGCCGGATTCACTTGCCCTGGATCGATTGCTGGCGGCAAAGTTCTTCCCCTGGGAAACCGCGATCGTGGACAGCACTCTCGACTACCCGCTCGAGCCGGGCGCCGAGGGCCAGGTGCATTGGCTCGAGTGGGGAGTCAACAGCCAGGCGCTTGAGGTGGAGGCCAGCGGCCCCGTCCTGCTCGTAGTAGCTGACAACTACTATCCGGCCTGGCGCGCTACCGTTGACGGCGAACCGGTGCCCGTATTGCGCGCCGACTACTCGTTGCGCGCCGTGCCCGTCCCCGCCGGAAGCCACGAGGTTCGTTTCGAGTACTACTCGCCGCTCTTCCAGGCCGCTGTCTGGACGTCGCTACTCTCGACTTTGTTGGTCGCTGGCCTGATCGCGGCCTCTCTGTACAGGAGATCCCGCCGCCGCGACGGCGCCGCAGAGCCGGCGGAGGGGCCGGGTGCCTAAAGTGCAGACCCGCGTCCCGAGATGGGCTGTGTGGGCGATCCAGATCGCGCTGACTCTGGCGGCCACTTATTTCCTCTTCCGCTCGCTTCGCCTGTCGTGGGGCGAGATCGCGGACGTCGATCTGGCGCAATGGCGTCCGCGAGCGCTGCCGTTCGTCGCCTCTTTCATCCTCATACTGGTCGTGTTCGTCTACCTGGTGGTGCTCTGGGCCTTGATGGTGCGGAAGCTGGGCGGGCCGGGGTTAGGGCTCGGGGAGTCGGCGAGGATTTTCTTCGTCGCCAACCTCGGCCGTTACGTGCCGGGCAAGGTCTGGCAGATGGCCGGCCTGACCTACCTGGCGGGGAAGAGAGGCGTCAGCCTGCCCGTGGCCTCTTCGGCCGCGGTGCTGGGGCAGATCTTCGCGCTGGGCGCCGCCGCAACACTGGCCGCGATCGCGCTCGCCGTGGGAGCCGGCGCACGTTTTCCGTCCGAGCTCGTGCCCTGGGCTTTGGCACTGGGGGCGCTCATCGCCATCGTGACGACGGTGCCCGCAGCGCTGCGACCGTTGCTGCGCGTTGCCTTCAAGCTGAGTCGCAGCGCAGAGGAAACTCCGCAGCTCGATCCCTGGTTCGGCGCCCGCTGGCTGGCACTCTATCTGCCAGCCTGGCTGGGGTATGGGATCGCCTTCGGGCTATTGTGGTCCTCGTTTGCGCCGCTACCGGCGGTTTCCTGGCACGCGGCCTTGGGTAGCTTCGCGGGCGCGTATTTCCTAGGATACGCCGCCGTCTTTGCCCCGGCGGGCGTCGGGGTGAGGGAAGGAGCGATGGCGGTGCTTCTGGCACCCTGGATGGGCGCGGCCGAGGCCGCCGTCCTCGCGGTGATCGCCCGGCTCTGGATGACCGCGGCGGAGCTGCTTCCGCTGGCGGCGATAGCCGGCGGCAGCGCTCTGGGTTGGCTGCGTCCTGACTCTCACGAAGAAGACCATGCCTGAGAAGAAGCTCACGCTGATCGTGATGCCCACGTACAACGAGCGGGAGAACGTTCCCGTTATCGTGCCGCTCGTTCTCGCGCAGCACCCCAGCATCCAAGTGCTCGTGGTCGACGACAACTCTCCCGACGGGACCGGCGCGATCGCGGACGAGATGGCCGCTGGAGAGCCGCGGGTCCACGTCATGCACCGGGCGGGGAAGTTGGGTTTGGGTACCGCCTACGTCGCCGGGTTCAAGTGGGCTCTCGAGCGTGACTACGAGTACATCTTCGAGATGGACTCCGATTTCTCACACAACCCGGAGCACATACCGGAGTTCCTCGAGGCCGCCAAGCAGTACGATCTAGTTCTCGGATCACGTTACCTGAGGGGCGTGACGGTGATCAACTGGCCCATGTCGCGCCTGATGCTCAGCTACTTCGCCAACAAGTACGCGCGGTTCGTCACCGGGCTGCCGTTCACCGATACCACGGGCGGCTTCAAGTGCTACCGCCGGAAGGTACTGGAGACGATAGATCTGGAGGCGATCCGTTCCGAGGGCTACTCGTTCCAGATCGAGACGACGTTCCGTGCCTGGCGGAAGGGGTTCAAGATCGGTGAGATCAAGATCGTATTTACGGATCGCACGGAAGGTACGAGCAAGATGAGCGGTAAGATCGTGCGGGAGGCGGTGTGGCGGGTCTGGAAGCTCCGTCTGATGAGAATATGTGGGAGGCTGTAGATGGGAAGTGGTACAAGTAAAGCAATGCCGGCCTTTGTGGAGGCGCGCTAGGTTACATAATATGTATTATGCGCCCTCAGGACGGCTAACTAGCTCAACCCCCTTCTGTGCCGCTCTCGCCGGTACCTAGCTCCTGCGTCGCCAGTATCGCGGCCTCTTTCGCCCGTAGCTCGGCCGCCCGCATCTCGTAATACGGTCGGGCCGGCGCCGCCTCCGGCGTTATCTCAGCCAGCTCATCGTAGATGGCGGCTGCCGCCGCGGCGTCTCCGCGTGCGCTGAGGAGTCGCGCGGCGGCCTCGAGCGCGCGACTCTTCTGGACGCGGAAGTCCGTACGACGCCCGATCTCACGGTACACATCGATGGCCGCGGTGGTATCCCCTACCTCCTCGTAGGCGGCGGCCGCGAGAAACGCCGCGCGCAACGAGAGGACGTCGTCACCCAGGTCATCCATCGCCTGACGAGCCGGCTCGATCGCTTCGGCCGCCCGGTTGCTGAGCAGGAGCGAGTGCGCGAGGAGAACCCGGGCCTCGCGGGCATAGGACGTGCCGCTGAACTGCAGCAGATAGGCTCGGAGCTGCTCGATGACCTGATCAGGGGTTCCGGTTTGCAGCTGGTAGCGGAGGTTGAGCATCTCCGTGGCCGCCGCCACATGAACCCGCTGCTTGAAGTCGACGTAGTACTTGACCGCGAATACCAGGATGGCCGCGGCTCCTATGCCCAGGACGAGGCCTCGGGTATTGCGCTGCGCCCAGGTCACTATCTGAAGGACTAGAGCGACGAAGCGATCTTCGCTCGCGTGCGGGTCCGCCATCTGTCTATTTCTCCTCTCGGTCCCTGGCGGCCAGGTAGCCTGCCGCGAAGGCGCGTGCAATAGCGACCTCGGCTGCATCGGAGCCCAACTCGGCAACCAGCGCGCGAATCCGGTCGCCCAACTCGCCCTGCTGTAACGCCTGAGCCTGCTCCGCCAGCTCTTCCAGCGATACCAGGGGCTTCGGTTCTTCGTCCGCCACTACTTCTTCGTCTTCGGGCTCAGCGCCATCGGGGCCGAAGAGGAAGTCCGGGATATCCGACTCCGCGGGAACGGCGGCGATCTCCTCCACGTCAGCCGCCGTCCGCTCCTCGGTGCCAACCGGCTCCACTTCCATGACCTCGATGGTGGTGGCCTCTTCCCCCTCCGTCTCACCGGGGTGGAACGGCGGCGCGAGGACCTGCTTTTCCGTGCTCTGCTTCCTTGGGCTCTCGGATCCGCCGATGAACGGAGTCGGTATGGTTGACACAATAGATCTCCTTCTTGGAGTGGAGCCACCGAAATCTACAAGACCATCCCGCCGGGTCAAATCGCCGAAACGGGCTCAGTGCACGTACTTGAGCAGGACGAAACCCAGTACCAGAGCGACCAGGAAGACCACCGTGAGCAGGTTGAAGTAGCGGGCGATGAAGTCCCGTATCTGGGGTCCCCACAGGCGGATGAGGCCCGCCACCAGGAAGAACCTCGCCCCGCGGCTCACCGCTGAGATCACCACGAACGGGATGAAGGGCACGGCGAAGGCGCCGGCCGCGATGGTGAACACCTTGTACGGTATCGGCGTGAAGCCGGCCGTTCCCAGTGCCAGCACCAGGTTGGCCCGGTACAGGTCGCCAACTCGTTGGAATACGTCAGCGGCGTCATAGAACTCGATGATCGGGCGGCCGATGATCTCGTAGAGCTGGTAGCCGATCAGGTAGCCGAATACTCCACCGAGCACAGACCCGGCCGTGCACAGCGCCGCGAAATAGAGGCTGCGTCGGGATCGGCCCACACAGAGGGCGATCAGCAGCACATCGGGCGGTACAAAGAAGAACGAGGCCTCGACAAAGGCCAGCAGGAAGAGCGCGAGCCCACCGTAAGGGGAATCGGCCCAGCCGAGGACCCAATCGTACACGGAGCGGATCCAGCCTCGCGGACCCGATCTCTGCTGTGTCGCCGCCCCCGCCCCTGCCCCTCCCTCGCTCACAATTCCGAACCCTTCTCATCCGCTGCCTCGAGCCCGCCCAGGCCGTGGAGCGCGACGAAGGTGACCTGCGCGATCACCTCGTCCTCGAGTGATTCCTCACCAGTTCGCACGATCCTGTGCAGCTCCTGAGAGTCGCTGTCCCCTATGGGGATCAGTAGTTGGCCTCCGACGCGGAGCTGCTCTACGAGCGGCTTAGGGATCTCGCGCGCTCCGGCGGCGACGAGTATCGCATCGAAGGGCGAGTATTTTCGCCAGCCGTAGGTACCATCGCTGGCGCGAATCACGACGTTCGTGAACCCCAGCCCCTCGACGCGCGCCCGGGCGGCGGCCGCCAGCTTCGGGACTCGCTCGATCGAGAAGACTTGTTGGCAGAGCGTCGCCAGCAGCGCCGTTTGGTACCCAGAGCCGGTGCCGATCTCCAGAACCCGCTCGTCACCCTTCAGCTCCAGCGTTTGCAGGTAGAGCGCGTGCGTGCTCGGCCGCGATATCGTCTGGCCGTGTCCCAGCGGGAGCGCTTCGTCGCTGTAGGCCCGCGCCTCGAAGACTTCCGGCACGAACAGGTGGCGTGGCACGCGATCGAAGGCGTGCAGCAGCGCCAGGTCGCGAACGCCGGCCTCGCGGAGGCGCTCGATCAGAGAGCGCCGGCGCTCCTGGTGCGCGCCTAAGTCTCTGGGCCGCGAAGGCACGCCCAAATCTCCTCGACAGGCCGTAGTCGGTAACGTCCGAGTCCGCTCAATCCCCGCGAGGCTCCTCGAGCGTCTCGATGAGCCGTTCCAGGCCTTCGTGAATCTTGCGAAGGCTCTGGCGGTCGAGCACGCTGCCCGCAAGCTTGTCGAGCTCGCCCTCCTCGCGCAGCTGCTCGAGCTTGCGTCGCGCGCCGTCGATGGTGTACTTCTCCTCGTACAACAGGCGCTTGACCAGCTCGATCAGCTTGATCTCGCGTGCGCGATAGACGCGGTTGCCGGCGCGGTTCTTGGTCGGGTTCAGTTCCTTGAACTGCGTTTCCCAATACCGAAGCACGTGCGGTTTGAGACCCGCCATCTCGCAGACTTCGCCGATGGAGTAGTACTCCCGACGCGCGATGCGTTCACGTCGCATCGATACCTCCCCACAGCTCTGGTTTGGGCTCGCGCAGCATGAGATCGGCTGTAGCACGCTTTGGGGATTTGCCCTCGAAGAGGATATGGTGAACCTCATCGATGATGGGCATCTCCACCTGGTAGGCGTGCGCCAGCTGGCGAGCGGCTTTCGTGGTGCGAACGCCCTCGGCCACCATCTTCATGCTGGCAAGTATGTCCCCTAGCGACTCTCCCTGTCCCAACCTCACCCCAACTGTCCGGTTACGGCTCAAATCCGAAGAGCAGGTCAATACCAGGTCGCCCAGCCCGGCGAGCCCGGCGAAGGTCGAAGCGCGAGCGCCCATCGCCAGACCTAGCCTGGTGATCTCGGCCAGCCCGCGCGTGATCAGAGCGGCCCGGCTGTTGGTGCGATACCCGAGCCCGGCCGCGATGCCCGCGGCGAGAGCGATGACGTTCTTGAGGGCCGCAGCCAGCTCGACACCAA
>JAZGAL010000173.1:0-8275 GCA_036475815.1 Gemmatimonadota bacterium | reverse complement strand
TCGAGCTGGGCACGGTCACTTACGAGCTCACTCAGTACCTCGTGGACGTCCTGCGCGTAGAAGAGACCGGCGCGCGTTTCTCCGGAACGCTGACCTACCACCCCTGCTGTCATCTGCTGCGGGAGCTTGGAGTCGACGCACAGCCGCGCAAGCTGTTGTCGGGCCTGAAAGATGTCGAGATCGTCGATCTCCCCGGCGCCGGCGAGTGCTGTGGCTTCGGCGGGCTGTTCGCGATCAAGAACGCAGAGCTGAGCACCGCCATGGGCCTGCGCAAAGTCGGGAATATCCTGGCGTCCGGAGCGGACGCCATTGTGTTGAACGACGTTAGCTGCATGGCCCATATCAACGGCGTTCTCGAAAGGGAGGGCCATCGCTGTCGCGCCATCCACATCGCGGAGCTGGTCAACCAATTGGACGACCGTGGCCGCGGGAAGAAGCATGCGGATGATCGTTGACGTTGGCGCGCCGTACAAGACGCGAATAAAACAGGCGCTCGCTGACGAAGCGCTGCGCGCCGCTCTCGACCGGGCCATGGCACGGTTGAGTGAACGCCGCGCGGAAGCTGTGGCGGCGGTGGACAGCGTGCGGCTGCGTGATGATGCCCGCGCGACCCGACAATTCGCAATCGAACACCTCCCCGAACTGCTTGAACAACTGGAACGAAACCTGATCGCCAACGGCTGCCATGTGCACTGGGCCCGGGACGCAGCGGAAGCGACGGGCATCGTCCTCGAGATCGCCCGACGACGCGACGTCCGTCATGTCGTTAAGTCGAAATCGATGGTGACCGAGGAGATCTCCCTCAACAACGCGCTCGAGCAATCCGGCATCGAGGTCGTCGAGACCGATCTTGGCGAGTACATCGTTCAACTCGCGGATGAGCCGCCCAGCCACATCATCGCGCCGGTCATCCACAAGCGGATCGAAGATGTCAGCGAGTTGTTCCAGCGCAAGCTCGGTACGCCACCGACCGATGATCCCACCGACTTGTGCGCCACCGCGCGGCGCGAACTGCGAAAAGCGTTCCTGCGGGCCGGCATGGGCATCAGCGGCTGTAACTTCGCG
The DNA here is from genome assembly GCA_036475815.1 of Gemmatimonadota bacterium. Classification (GTDB taxonomy): domain Bacteria; phylum Gemmatimonadota; class Gemmatimonadetes; order Palauibacterales; family KS3-K002; genus JBDHGH01. Next base: position 7,210 of record JAZGAL010000173.1, on the reverse strand, counting down.
ATCGCGGAAACAGGCACCATCTGCATCGTCACCAACGAGGGTAACGGGCGCATGGTGACCAGCATGCCGCCGGTCTATGTCGTTGTGGCGGGGATCGAGAAGGTCGTTCCAAAGGTAGAGGACGCGATCCTGCTCTGGCAGGCGGCATCCCGGAACGCCACCGGACAGGACGTGTCGGTCTACTTCTCGATGAGCAGCGGGCCGCGAAGCCCGGGTCAGGCTGACGGCCCGGAAGAGATGCACGTCGTCCTCCTGGATAACGGCCGCACGCGGATCCTGGAGCGGGGCTACGGCGATGCGACCCTCTGCATTCGCTGTGGAGCCTGCATCAACGTGTGCCCTGTCTACCGAGAAATCGGCGGGCACGCGTACGGCCGCACCCCTTACAACGGTCCCATCGGCGCCGTCCTTACCCCGCTGCTCGCCGACGACGTGGCCTCGGCGCGGGAACTTCCTTTTGCCAGTTCGCTGTGCGGCGCCTGCCGGGACGTGTGCCCCGTCAAGATCGATCTCCCCCGACTCCTGCTCGATCTGCGAAGCGATCTGACGGAACGCGGGGCAGCGCCGAAGCTGGAACGGATGGCGGTCCGAGCGTACAGCAGTTCAATGGAACGGCCAGGACGCTACCGACTCCTGCAACGGCTGGGGCGCCTGCTGAACCGGCTTCCGATTCTGCCACCACCGGCAAGCGCCTGGGCTCGAACCCGCGTCTTCCCGCGTGTCGCTTCCAGAAGTTTCAGAGAGCTCTGGGCCGACGAGCAGAACGCCGGCCAGGGTCACGCGTCGGATGACTAGCTCGGGAGCCGATTCGCGCACAGAAATCCTGGCACGCCTGCGGCGTGTCCTCGAGGATTCGCGGCCGCTGTTTCGGGGGGAAAGCGGCATTCTCGAGCCGGACATCCCCACGCCAGTAACTAGCGGAGACGGCGACAGGCTGGCCCTGGCCGAGTTGTTCGGCGCGAAACTGACGGCAGTCGCTGGCAGCTATGAGATCGTCGAGCACACGGCCGAGGTCCCGGCGCGCATCCTACAGAGGATAGAGGAGTGGACCTCGGTCGACCACGATCCCGCGGCGGAGCGCGATGCGACGCTCACGCAAGTCCTGAGCTGGGCGCCGGACGAACTGCCCGTAGCGGGTATCGATCGGTATCTCGATGACGCCGGGATCTCACTCGTGGTCCCGGACGACCTGCACGATGAGAGCAGTCGCGAGCGGGCAGCATCTTCAGCGGTCGGCCTCACCGGTGTCGACGCCGCGTTCGCCGGCACGGGCTCAGTCGTTCTGGGGGCAGCGCCCGGCAAAAGCCGTGCGGCAAGCCTGCTTCCGCTTCACCACCTGATGCTCGTTCCCGTGAGGGCGATCTACCCGACGCTCGAAGCATGGCTTCAGGCGCTTCGACGAGACGGGCGCCTGGAGGAATACCTGCGGCAGAGCGCACAGATCGTGTTCGTCACCGGACCGAGCAAGTCGGCCGACATCGAGTTGAACCTCACACTTGGGGTCCACGGGCCGAGGGTAGTCCATGCCATCGTGTTCGACGACAGCTGATGAGCATCTCTGTCGCTAGCAGCTTCTGTACGCTATGTCGTGGCTGTTGGCTTCGCGGCAGCGGACCGGTGCGACCAGTTCCACCACCCTGTTAGACCAGCGACGAGAAGCGACGCGAAGAAGGTCGGAGCTCCAAGCAGCATTGTGGACTGCTCGCTGGCGACGAATCCGATGGCAAAGAACGCGGTCAGGCCGGCCAGGGCCGGATTGAGAAATTCGACGAGCCTCGAGGTCCACGACCGTGCCGGCGTCCTCACTTCCTGGCGGACAAGCGTGCCGACCACCTCATCGGAGAATCCCGGCGCCGGTTCTGCTTTCTCAGCGAGAGCATCGTGCAACGCCGTCAGTTGCCTCAGTTGTACCTGGCAGTTCTCGCATTCCATCAGATGATGCAACGCCTCCTCAGCCTTCCAGTCCAGGGCTGCACCAATCGTCACCAGAGAGTCCATATCGAGACAGCGACTCATCTCACCCAAACCTCCATCGCAACCTGCAGTTTCTTGAGCGCGTGATGCAGGGCGGCCTTCACCGTTCCTTCGGCGCAGCCGAGAGCCTCCGCAGTCTCGCGCGTGCTCTTCTGTTCCAGCATGCGGAGGACCACCACATCCCGCTCCCGATCAGGAAGCTCCATCAGCGCCCGCTTTATCGACCTTCGCAGCTCGGCGCGCTCAGCCGTCTCATCTGGATACGCAGCAGCAAAGTCAGAGGACGCAACCCCATCCAGCTCCGTCCTTCTACGCGCCGCCTGCTTCCTCACCGACGCCAGGCAGACGTTGCGGCAGACGGCATAAAGCCAGCCGAGCAACGGTCCTGACCCGCTGTATGACATCCGCTTCGCATAGGCCCGCTGCCAGGTCTCCTGGACGAGGTCGTGGGCCTCGTCCAGATCCACGGCAAACGACCGCACGAGCGCCAGCAGGTGCGGCGAGTGATCGTCGACGAGGCGGCGGAAGAGGGCCTCCTCGCCCGCGTAGAAACGCTGTAGCTCGCTAGTAGTCAGCCGACTCAAGGGACCCCATCTGCATTCGGCGCTTCCATAAGATCACAAAAGTAGGCCATCCCATGCCCAGAAGCAGCAACGAAGGAACCACCAGCACCAGATCGGCCGCGAAGAAGACCGGCCCCACCGCTCGCATCACGATCAGCTCATAGCTGTTCTCACCGGCCAGGTAGGTGGAGACCAGAAGAAACAGCCCAAGTGCCCACTGCTGGAGCTGCTGAATCTCACGACGCGGAAACCAGCGCGACCAGAAACCCACGAGCACTCCGATCAGACCGAAGAGGAACGGCAGCATCGTACCATCGGTCCTTCTCACGAAGTGCCAGGCCAGCTGGTTCGCCCGCCGCCAGCGCTTGATCGCCTCTTCGCCTGCGGCGTCACGGGCCAGGGCCACCGCTTCCTTCGCCTCCCTGTGCAACTGGCCCAGGGTCATCGTTGCCGGCTCCGCCACCGTGGCTGACGCCCGATCGGAGGCCAGGCTGCGGCTCGCGATAGGCGCGACGAGATTGCCCAGCGTGAGCATGAGCAAGGAGACGGCGGCGGCGGCCAGCGCGACCTCCACGACCCTCCGAAGCACCAGTTGCCCCTCCGGGAACGTCTCTGAGGACACCGCAATGCCCGCCGGAAAGGCCGCAAGCGCCAGTGCCAGCCCTGCCCATACGGGCAAGTGCGCGAACACTTCGGCGACCGACCCCCCGAACACCAGCGACACGGCCAGCAGGATCAGGAGAAGAATGCCCGTCCAGATAGCCAGGCGACCCCAGAACTTGAGCGCAAGACGCATATCCAATCCCCCTTCGGGCCCCGGCCTTTCACGCTACACCTACTTGATGATAGGCTAAGGGGGGATTCGGTTTAGTGGATCGGCGAACCGGAAGGGCAGCCTGAACATGAAAGCGATGGTTCTGAATCAGCTCTGCAGTCTCGACGAGAGCGCGACGCCGCTGGCTCTGGCTAGCCTTCCAGACCCACAGCCGGCGCGGGGGGAGATCCTGGTGCGAGTCTCAACCTGCGGAGTCTGTCATACGGAACTGGACGAGATCGAGGGGAGAACGCCCCCGCCCCGCCTGCCGGTTATCCTGGGTCATCAAGTCGTCGGGACAGTGGAAGGAGCCGGCGACGGCGCGACGATCCACCAGGTGGGAGACCGGGTGGGAATCGCCTGGATCTACTCCGCCTGCGGGAACTGCAAATTCTGCGCAGAGGGCAACGAGAACCTCTGCGCCGACTTCAGGGCTACGGGCAGGGATGCCAACGGCGGCTACGCTGAGTACATGACCGTGCCGGAGGGTTTCGCGTATAGGATTCCCGATGTCTTCTCAGACTCGGAGGCGGCCCCTCTCCTGTGCGCCGGCGCGATTGGATATCGCTCGTTGCGGCTGACGAACTTGACGGACGGGCAGAATCTGGGGCTCACCGGCTTCGGAGCGTCGGCACACCTCGTCCTCAAGATGGCCAGGCATCGCTACCCGAACGCGGCCATCTTCGTCTTCGCCAGGAGCGAGAAGGAAAGAGCCTTCGCGCTCGAGCTCGGCGCGGCCTGGGCGGGTGATACGGAAGATGAATCGCCCCAGCGGCTGGACAGCATCATCGACACCACTCCGGTCTGGAAACCGGTGGTCGAAGCGTTGAAGAATCTGGAGCCGGGTGGGCGGCTGGTGATCAACGCGATCCGCAAAGAAGAAGTCGACAAGCATTATCTTCTTCGGCTGGACTACCCGACGCACCTCTGGTGGGAGAAGGAAATCAAGAGTGTAGCCAATGTCAGCCGGCGCGATGTCAGCGAGTTCCTCGATCTGGCAGCCGAGATGGAGATCAAGCCCGAAGTTGAGGAGTTCGCGCTCCGGGAAGCTAACCAGGCACTCATCGAACTGAAGACCGGGAAGATACGCGGGGCCAAGGTCCTGCGAATCAAGTGAGCGGCTGTTTACACAATGGAAAGTATTCCTCTATCCCCAATCGATCACGTCTTCACCGGCGTCGGCTCGTACCCTATCGAGTTCGTGTTTGCATACGCGGACAACATCGACGAAGGCCGCCTTCGAAGCAGTCTGGAAGAGACTCTCCAGCATTTTCCTCCGGCTCGCAGCAAGCTGATACGGATCTCCGACAATTCCTACGTATTCGAAGTGTCTGATGACGAAGTGCATTTCGCGACGGTGGATTCTTCGGTCAGCTTCGACGAAACTCAAGAGCGTTACTCCTTCATCGATCCCGTCAACAGCGTGGAAGATGAGCCTTTGATCAGGATTCGGCTCACACAAACACCGAAGGGCTCGGTCCTGGGCGTGAGCATGTCGCACGCCGTGGCGGATGGCTTCAGCTACTTCTACCTCCTCGCCAGTTGGGCAAGACTGTTCCACGCCAAGTCTGTCCTCGCTCCATCCCACCAGAGAGATCTGCTCATCCCGGCCCAGCCCGCACGCGATGGCCGGCTGACATCGGAAGACGTGCTCAGGGAGTCCGGGCTGTTCTGGGAGGACAAGCGTGATGCGATTCCTCGAGACCAGCTGGTCTGGGAAACGGTCACGATCTCTAAGCCCGAGTTGCGTGTCCTGCTGCAGAAAGCGCAAGAGGAATGCGAGATAAGGTTGTCACACAACGACGTGATCGCCGCATCGCTGTGGAAACGGTACATAGGCAAGTGGAATGCGGGAGATGAGCAGCTATCCACCTACGTGAGTTGCCCGGTCGATTTCAGGAGAGTCCTTAAGCCTTTCCCACGGACGTACTTCGGCTGCGCCGTCTCGCTGGCGACCGCATCTCTTGACTACGGTAGCCTAATCGACGCCTCCATGGCACAATTGGCTCTGAAGGTCAGAGCAACGGTCGCGGGGGTGAACGAAGGGTACATACGGAACGGCCTGGCGACACTCGAGGCGCTGCGCAGGCAGGAGGGGCTTTCCGTACTTGAAGAGAGCCACGTGATTCATCCTCACAGTGGTTTGCTTGTGACCAACCTGTCGCGCCTGCCCGTCCAGGAGATCGAGTTCGATGCCGGTCCACCCATCGCATACGATATACTGACTCCCGCCCCGCGCGGGGCAGTCGTCCTACCCGGGCGGGACGGCGTGGAAATCAGGGTGTGCTGCCCAGCGGCTATTCAGTCACGAGTGCGGCCACCTGAGTCGTCGTCTTCTTCAGATAGGCGTTTGGGTCGTGGTTCAGAGCGCCCGCCGGCAGGTATTCCCACAAGGGGCCGAGATCCCGCTTGACGCGTTCCACGAAGAAAGAGGGGACCTCACTCGTCTCGCCGTCAAAGAAGCGCCGCACTGAGCGGTCAGTGTCCAGCAGGCGACGTATGGTCTGGTAGTACTTAATCCGCCCAAAGCCCTCGGAAGAGACGGCCCGCACGATGTTCAACCAGCTCGCGAACCCCGGCTGAGTGGCACGCGCACGGCGAGCGATCGCCTTCCAGGAGAAGGAGTATCTGCTAAGGTCTATGACGCGATCGTAGAACTCCGCCCAACCGTAGTTCTTTGGACGCACGTTCATCGCGTGGTTGTTGTTGAGGAAGTGGAAGGGAAAGGGAAGCACGCGATTCGCCCGCTGCAGCTCGAGATTCAGCGGAGCGGCTTCGCCGAACGCCGTGAGCAGGGAATACCCAGGAAACGCGCCTGGCGTTTTGTCCAGGAATCGCTTCGTCAGCTCGAACGGTTCGTCCCCTTCGTCTACATCGAGTCCGAGCACAAAATTGGCTTGCACGTAGGGAACGTAGTGGAGCATCAAATTCACGTGCTCCGATATCTTGTTGACCTTCTCGATTCCCACGACGGCACCCGTCTTGGACTTGTTGCCGAGCGTGTACCAGGACTCGATTCCCGGGAGGAGCGCCTTGAAGCCCGCATCGCGCAACCGCCTGAGGTTGGGCTCGGAGAGGAGCGAAAGGGTGCTCTCAGCGGCAAAGGTGGTGCCGCTCTCCCCAATACCGTCTTCGATCGCTCCCATACAGTCGTTGAACCGCACGCCGAAGTTTGGGTCGTGCCATCCCACCATCGCCTTAGGCATCCTCTTGACCAGGAACCGCAAGTCCTCGCGTATTTGGTCACAATCGAGCGGCCTGTAGTCGACTACCGAGTCAATGCAGAAGCTGCAGGTGTAAGGACAACCGAGGCTGGCTATCATCGGCACAATCTTGATCCTCGTCGGCGCCTTCGCGAGCGTGGGCTCGATGAATTTCCAGCGTTCCCTGACGCCGGGCAGGTGCGCGGGCTGCTGCTTCGCACTGAGACAAGCGCCGATCGGCCGGTGTGGACTGCAGTCCTCCAGCACTTCCTGGATGACGGCCTTGTCGGTGAAGCCGACAACGTAGTCGAAGTACTTGCTGGCATCGTCGGGGTAACAGCGCGCGTGTGGCCCGCCCAGCACGGTAATGACACCGCGCTGGCGGAAAAGGTTGCTCACCGAGTACGCCAGTTGAGCCGCCTGCGTGAAAGCGCCGATGAAAAGCAGGTCTATATCTGACGGCAGTTCCTCCGGCAGATCCTCAAAGCCCGTGAAGCAAACTAGACTGACATCGTGGCCCGCCTCCTCACACCAGACCGCCAGTGCCTGGGGCATGATGCTCGCCAGGTTCGCATGCATCACGCGCGCCCAGAGGGCGCGCGTACGCGTCTTGGAGACGAGGTCGAGTATGCCGATCCGCAGTCGTCGCACGAAGA
>JAZGAL010000172.1:0-4555 GCA_036475815.1 Gemmatimonadota bacterium | reverse complement strand
AGGGTGTACGCCTCGGAGTGCCTCGGTCGCCGGTAGAACGCGCAGAACGTGCAGTCGGTGACACACACGTTCGTGTAGTTGATGTTGCGATCGACGATGTAGGTGATGTGACCCTCGGGGTGACACGCTGCGCGCAGCCTGTCCGCTTCCGTCCCCAGCTCCAGTAGAGGCATGCGGCGATAGATGTCGAGGTACTCGTCGATCTCACCGCGGGTGAAGCCCAGCTCCCGGCCGGTCTCGATCACGCCCATCAGAACTCTCGGATTTCGTTGTAGAGCGAATCGCGCTCCACCGGCCGCCTGCCGGCATCCTTTATCAACCGCACGATCTCGTCGAACGCCAGGCCGATGGGCGTCTCCGCGCCCGCATCATGGGTGATCTTTTCCAGCACGACGGTGCCCTCGAGGTCATCGGTGCCGAAATGGAGCGCGACCTGTGAGACCTTCGGCGTGACCATGATCCAGTGGGTCTTGATGTGATCGAGGTTGTCGAGGAAGAGACGCCCCACTGCCAGGTTCTTCAGATCATCGAAGCCGGTAGTGCGCCGCCCCTTCCACCCCATCTGCTCGCCCAGCTCGTTGTTCTCAGGGTGGTAAGCCAGCGGGATGTAGGTGAGGAAACCGCCCGTCTCGTCCTGAAGATCGCGGAGAACCGAAAGGTGCTCGACGCGGTCCTCATAGGTCTCGACGTGCCCGTAAAGCAGCGTGCAGTTGCTAGGGATCCCCAAGGCGTGGGCCTCACCATGCACACGCACCCATTCCTCGGCAGCCATCTTGCGATCGGCGATGGTGGCGCGAACCTTGGGACTGAACACCTCTGCGCCGCCGCCGGGCAGGGTGTCCACCCCAGCCGCCTTCATGGCTTTCAAGACATCGATCGTCTCGATGCCCTCGAGGCGGGCCAGATGCCCGATCTCGACCGAGGTCAGCGCTTTGATCTGCACGTTGGGATGGCGCTCTTTGAGACCCCTGAACAGGTCGACGTAGTACTGAAGCCGGAGCTTCGGATGCAGGCCGCCGACGATATGGAATTCGCGGATGCCCAGCTCGCGCGCGCCCTCCGCCTCGGCAAAAGCCTCCTCCAACGTCATGGTGTAAGCCCGCTCGTCCATCGGCTTCACCGCGAACGAGCAGAAGATGCACACCTTGTTGAGAATGCAGACGTTGGTGGGATTGATGTGCTGATTGGCCGCGAACAGCACCCGATCGCCGTTCTTACGGCGATTCGCCAGGTCCGCCATCGCGCCGATCGCCAGCAGGTCGGGCGAGCGGAATAGGGTCACGCCGTCCTCTATGCTGAGGCGTTCGCCCGCTTCAACCTTCTCAGCAATCGGCAGCAGCGCGGGATCGCTGGGGCCAACGGCCAAATCGACATGCTGCTCTAACAGCTCGATATTCCCAACCCCTACTACTCATCCCAGCGCTTGATCGCCAGGCTGACGTTATGACCCCCGAAGCCGAACGAGTTCGATAGCGCGAGCCCCACCGGCCCCTCGAGCATCCGGTTAAACGAGTAGTTCAGATCGCACTCAGGATCGCGGTCGCCGAAGTTGATCGTCGGCGGGATCTTCCCTTCCCTGAGCGTCAGGGCACAGATCACCGTCTCCACTCCCCCGGCTGCACCCAGCGTGTGCCCTGTCATCGACTTGGTCGAACTGACAACCAGGTCATACGCGTGCTCACCGAAGACCTTCTTGATGGCCTGGGTCTCGCTGAGATCGTTCAGCGGCGTCGACGTCCCGTGTGCGTTGATGTAATCCACATCGGTGGTCACTATGCCCGCATCCTCCAGCGCGTGACGCATCGCGCGCTGCGCTCCTTCACCTTCCGGCGCCGGCGCCGTCATGTGGTGCGCGTCCGCTGACAAGCCATAGCCAACGATTTCCGCCATGATCGGCGCACCGCGAGCCTTCGCGAACTCCAGTTCCTCCAGCACGACGATCCCACACCCCTCACCCAGCACAAAGCCATCCCGACCCGCGTCGAACGGCCGGCTCGCCGTCTCCGGGCTGTCGTTGCGGGAAGAGAGCGCCTTCATCGAAGCGAATCCTGCCATAGTGAGCGGCGTCACCGACGATTCCGTTCCCCCGCTGATGATAACGTCCGCAACATCCCGTTGGATCAGCTTGAACGCGTTGCCGATCGCGTGGGCGCCCGACGCACAGGCCGACTGTGTATTGTAGTTCGGTCCCTTGGCACCATACTTTATCGAGATGAGGCCCGGCGCCATGTCAGCGATGAACATCGGGACGAAAAACGGCGAGACCCGATCGGGCCCCCGCTCCAGGTAGACCTTGTGCTGCCGCTCCAGTGTCCCGATGCCCCCGATGCCGCTCCCGGTGATCACGCCGAAGCGATCGGCCGGAAGATCCGGCGCCTTCTCTCCGAAGCCTGCGCCTTCCATGGCCTGGACCGCAGCGGCCAGGGCGAGCTGGGTGAAGCGATCCGTCCGCTTCACCTCCTTGCGCTCCATATAATCAGCCGGCGTGAAGTCTTTGACCTCCGCCGCGAACCGTACCGCCAGCTCGGACGGGTCAAACGCGGTGATGGTGGCGCCGCCACTGACACCCGAGAGCAGATTCTCCCAGTTGCTGGAGACGTCGTTCCCAACCGCCGTGATCAGGCCGGCGCCCGTTATGACAACTCTGCGCTTGTCAGACGACATGGGAGGAGTCAGGATCCTTCCTTCTCCTCCAAATACTTGACGGCGTCGCCGACACGCTCCATCTTCTCGGCGTCCTCGTCCGGAATCTCGATCCCGAACTCCTCCTCGAACGCCATGACCAGCTCGACCGTATCCAGAGAATCGGCGCCCAAATCCTCCACGAACGAGGCTTCCAAAGTGACCTTCGAGGACTCCACGCCCAGCTCGTTCACGATGATATCCCGAATTCGGGACTCGATGTCTGCCATTGCTGTCTCCTTTGCCTTTTCTCCCTCGAGAATACTTCTCTAACGACGAACCTGGGGTTGAACCCCACGAAACTACATGACCATGCCCCCGTCCACAACAATCACCTGGCCCGTAACATAACCCGAAGCCGGGCCGGCCAGGAATCGAATCACGGCGGCCACATCCTCGGGCGCGCCCAGCTTGCCCATCGGGATCTGCGCCATCAGCATCTGCCGCGCCTTCTTCGGTAAATCGGCCGTCATCCGCGTGTCGATGAACCCGGGCGCCACCGCGTTAACCCGAATTCCCCGCGGGGCCAGTTCCTTGGCCACGGCCTTGGTGAACCCGATGACCCCCGCCTTGGCCGAGGCGTAGTTGGCCTGGCCTGCATTGCCCATGATGCCCACCACGCTCGCAAGGTTGACGATCGTGCCCTGGCGTCTCTTGATCATACCCTTGCTCACCGCACGCGTCATATTGAACGTGCCCCTGAGGTTCACGTTCAGCACCAGGTCCCATTCCTCATCCTTCATCCTGAGCAGGAGGTTGTCGCGCGTCACACCAGCGTTGTTGACCAAAACGCCTATGGGGCCCATTTCCGCCTCGACGCTCTCCAGCGTCTGCACGACCTGCTCGACGTGGCACACGTCACACAGGAATGCCCGCCCGTCCGGCAGCTCCGCCTCCGCGGCCTGCTTGCCGGGCGCGTCGAAGTCGAGCACCGCAACCTGAGCCCCGGCGTCCGCCAGTTGCTTCGCCGTCGCCATGCCGATCCCTCGAAAGCCGCCCGTCACAACGGCGACTGTTCCCTGCAGTTCATCCATCACTCGAGACCTTCTTTGAATCGTTTGAGATCTTCCGGCTTCCCGATCTGGATCCCCCCCAACGAACGGTCGATCCGGCGCAACAGACCCGTTAACACCTTGCCCGGACCAAGCTCCGCAAAACCGCTGATCCCTTCAGCCGCCATCCACTCAACGCTCTGCGTCCAGCGTACCGGTGCGGTCAGCTGGCTGACCAGTGTCTCCCGAGCGCGGCCCGCGTCGCTGACCGGCTCCGCCGTCACGTTCGATACGATGGGAAACGCGGGATCGCGGAAAGACACCTTGTCAAGCTCGGCCTGCAACCCGGCTTGCGCGTCGCTCATCAGCGGCGAATGGAACGCCCCGCTCACCGCGAGCGGCTGCACCATCTTCGCGCCGGCTTCCCTGGCCAGTTCTCCAACCCGCCGCACTGCCTCGACCTCGCCCGAGATCACGATCTGCTGAGGCGAGTTGTAGTTCGCCGTAACCACCACGCCGCCCTCGGCGCTGATGCGGCCGCAGATATCCTCGACGACGGCCGCATCGAGCCCTATGATGGCTGACATGGTCCCTTCCTGCGCCTCCGCCATCAGCTCGCCGCGCCGCCGCACCAGGCGCACCGCATCCTCGAACTCGAGAGAGCCCGCCGCCGTGTACGCCGTGAACTCGCCCAAGGAGTGACCCGCCGTGTACTTCACACGGCCCGCCAGATCGTCCCCGACCGCGCTCCACGCTGCGTAGCTATGCACCAGGATCGCCGGCTGGGCGTTCTGCGTTTGCTTCAGCTCTTCCTCCGGCCCGTTCCAGCAGATCCTGGAGAGCGAGAAGCCCAGAACCTCGTCAGCCCGCTCGAAGGCCTC
>JAZGAL010000171.1:0-8668 GCA_036475815.1 Gemmatimonadota bacterium | reverse complement strand
GATGCCGAATGCCGATTGCTTGTTCTGCAAGATCGCGGCGGGCGAGATTACCGCTGACGTTGTCCAGGAGGGCGATGACTGGGTGGCCTTTCGCGACATCAGCCCGCAGGCGCCTACGCACATCCTCATCATCCCCCGGGAACACATAGCGACCCTGAACGAAGCCGGCCAGGACAAGGCGGAGCTTCTGGGTCGGCTATTCCTGGCGGCGAAAGAGATCGCTGCGGACGAGGGCGTCGCAGAGGACGGTTACCGTACGGTGTTGAACTGCAACGCGGGTGCCGGCCAGTCGGTATTTCACGTCCACGTGCACCTGTTGGGTGGCCGCGCGATGGGATGGCCGCCGGGCTAGCGTTGACGGTCGCTCCCGCGTCCGGTTAGTATCGGAGTGTTCTGTAATCCGAGTTGAGGAGATGCCAGAGAGTACGCTTAAAGAAAGAATCAGGGATGATATGAACGCCGCGCGGCGCCGGCAGGACAAGGACCGCGCGCGTTTGCTCTCCACCATCCTCGCGGACGTCCGGAACCGCGAGATCGAGGTGGGCCACGAGCTCGATGACGCCGAGGCCGTCGAGGTGCTGGCCAGGGCCGTGAAGATGAGGAACGAGGCCGCCGAGCAGATGGCATCGCGGCCCGAGCTCGCCGACAAGGAACGGGCTGAGGTGGAAGCCCTCAAAGAGTACTTGCCACCGCAGCTCAGCGAGGAGGAGATTCGCCGGATGGTGGTGGAGGCGGTCGATGCGGGTGCCTCCAACATCGGCGCGGTGATGGGCCGCGTCATGCCGCAGCTGAAAGGGCGCGCCGATGGTCGCGAGGTGAATCGAATCGTCCGGGAGGTGCTCGATTCCCGAGCGGCGGGAGACTGATCTATGCTTGGCTCGAGTTGCCTCGAACCGACGGTAACGCGAACACGGGGGTGCTGGTGAGCGAACATCAGCACCCCCGGGTGCTTCTGGATGGATAGATGAATCGCCACGCGCTTGACGCGCTGGAGTTCGACCGCGTCCTCGATATCGTGGCCGGCTACGCGAGCAGTGAGCTGGGCGGGGCGGCGGTGCGAGCGCTCCAGCCATCTAAGCACGCGGAAGTCGTGACGGCCGCGCTCGATCAGGTCGACGAGATGGTCAGCTGGCTGATTCGCGATGAGAGTTGGGTGCCACCATCCATACCCGATGTCCGCTCACCGCTGAACCGCCTCGCCGTCGAGCGGAGCGCGCTGTCGGAAAGCGAGCTCGTCGGCGTCATGAGGCTGCTCGCCGCCGCGCGCTCGGTACGGCGTTCCCTTCTCCCGCAGTCCTCGCAGTTCCCACACCTCGGTGAGCTGGCCTCCGGTCTGCTCAAGGACGAGAAACTGCAGAAGCTGCTGCAGAACGCCCTCGACGAAGAGAGCGAGACGCTCAAGGATACCGCTTCGCCCGAGCTCAAACGGCTCAGGCGCTCCATCCGCACGGCCCGCGCCGAGCTCGTGAGGCTCCTGGAGTCGATCGTGGCCGGCCTGCCCGAGCGGTTTGTCGTCCCCCATGCCTCGGTCACGATCCGCAACGGCCGCTACTGCATACCGATTCGCAGGGAAGGGCGGTCGCAGGTTCGCGGGATCGTGCACGACGAATCGGCCAGTCGGGCTACGTTGTTTGTGGAGCCGCCCTCGGCCATAGAGCCGATGAACCACTTGCGGGAGGTCCATCAATCGGAGGCGCGCGAGGTCGAGCGGATCCTCCGGGAGCTCGCGGATGACCTGCGGCCGCGAACCGCCGAGCTTGTTGACACGCTCTCGCACCTGGTGGAGCTGGACTCGCGGTTCGCCAGGGGACGCTACGCTTTGGCTCGCGGATGCGCGCGGCCCAAGTTGGTACCTTGGGCGGAGAACGGCTATCGGGTCGTGCACGGCCGGCACCCGCTGCTGCTCGAGAGTTCTGAACCACTCGTGCCGTTCGATCTCCTGATGAACCCCGGCGAGTACACCCTGTTGGTCACGGGACCCAACGCTGGCGGCAAGACGGTGCTGCTGAAGGCGGTGGGGCTCATCTCGGCGATGGCCCAGGCCGGCGTGCTGCCGCCGCTAGGGCCGGGCTCCGAGATTCCGGTCTTCGATGGAATCTTCGCCGATATCGGAGACGAGCAGTCTATCGACGCGTCGCTCTCCACCTTCACGGGCCATCTGCGGAATCTCAACGAGATCCTGGAGGGCGCCGGCGCCGAGGCCCTCTGCCTGATCGACGAGATCGGCGGGGCAACGGACCCGGTCGAAGGCGCCGCCCTGGCCCGCGCCGTGCTCAGCGAGCTGGCCGATCGCCGCTGTATGACTCTCGCCACCAGCCACCTGGGCTCACTCAACACGCTGCCCGGCGAGAATCCGGGTATCGTCAGCGCCGGGCTGGCCTTCGACCCGGAACGGCTGCAGCCGCTCTATCGCCTGGTCAAAGGCCGGCCGGGCCGCAGTTACGCGCTGGCCCTGGCCCAGCGGGTCGGCTTCCCAATGACGGTCCTGGAGGAAGCCCGGGCGGCGCTGAGCCAGGAAGAGGTGGACACAGCTCGCCTGCTGGCCGAGCTCGAGCAGAAGGAAGCGGAGCTGGACGAGCGGATCGCCGAGCTCGAGAAGCGGGAGCGTGAGCTCTCCCGACTTCTGGAGCAGCAGGAGCGCGAGAGCGCGGAATTCGCGGATCGGCAGCGCGAGTTGGAGCGCGAGGCTCACCAGCGCGCACGCGAGTTTCTTCTGGAAGCGCGCAAGCAGCTGGACGACGCGCTGACGGCGGATCGCGAGATGGCGCGCCGGGCGCGGAGTGAGCTGGAGGCGAGCCTGCGCGAACACTCGAGAGCGCTGCGTGAGATGACGGCGGAGCCGCTGACGGAACGGGAGAGCCCGCGGTTCGAGCCGGGCGACCGCGTGTGGATCACGTCGTTAGAGCGCGAGGGACAGGTGGTGGAGATGCGGGGCGCCGATGTCGTCGTCGAGATGGGCGGCGTCAAGCTGCAGTTGGCGCCGGGCGTCCTGACGCGGAAGGGCGAGCCGGAGCGACCGAGGGAGCAGGTGGCCATCTACGGCGGCGCCGAGCTCGACGCGCGCTCGGAGGTCGATCTGCGGGGTCTGGTGGCGGACGAAGCGCGTATCGAGCTGGTTCGTGCCCTGGACGCCGCCATCCAGGCCGGGCTGGGCGAGCTGCGAGTGATTCACGGCAAAGGGACCGGCGTGCTGCGGGAGACCGTGGCCGAGTACGCGCGTAGCGATCGTCGCGTGAAGTCGCACCGGCTCGGGGCATCGTGGGAGGGCGGCAGCGGTGTCACCGTACTGGAGCTCGAGTGACGATGGTAACAGACGAACTGCTTGAAGAGATCCGGGCACAGGCCGACATAGTGCAGATCGTCGGCGAGCACGTCCAGCTGCGTCGCAGCGGCAGGACGTACCGGGGCCCCTGCCCGCTTCACGGCGGCGATGGCCCGAATTTCTCCGTCGATCCCGAGCGCGGCATCTTCAAGTGTTTCGTCTGCGGCGAAGGCGGCGATGTATTCTCGTTCCCGATGAAGCTTCTCGGTCTGGACTTCATCGAGGCGGTCAAGTTCGTCGCGGAGCGTGTGGGGATCGTGGTGCCCGACGACGATCGGTCGCGGGAAGAGGAAGATCCGTACCGCGATCTGCGTGAGGCCGTCGCCTTCGCATCCGATTGGTACCAGAAGCAGTTGTGGGAAGAGAAGCACGGTGAGCGCGCCCGGCGCTACTTGATGGTCCAGCGCGGGCTATCGGAAGACGCCGTTCGTCGTTTCGAGTTCGGTTTCGCGCCGGACTCGTGGCGCGGCCTGCGCGAGGCGGCGGCAGTCCACGAGATCGCTGACGAGGTGCTCCTCCGCGCGGGTCTGATCAAGCAGAGCGAGCGTGCCAAGGAGCCCTACGACCTGTTTCGCGGGCGCTTGATGATTCCCATCTACAACCTTCGAGGCCGGCCCATCGGGTTTGGCGGCCGCCTGCTGGCCGACTCCGAGGAGGCCCCGAAGTACATCAACTCGCCCGACACGCCGATCTTCCACAAGGGGAAGATCGTTTACGGGCTCAACTGGAGTCGCTACGCCGTCCGCCGCCAGGAACTGGTGCTCGTGGTCGAGGGGTTCATGGATCTGGTGTCGCTGATGGCCTGCGGCATCGAGAACGTGATCGCGCCGCTGGGTACGGCACTGACGGAGGCGCAGGCGCGGTTGTTGAAGCGGTATACGAAGAAAGCTCTGCTCCTCTACGACAGCGACAAGCCCGGCCTGGTCGCCACATTCAAGGCGGCCGACGAGCTGCTGCGCCTCGGGATCCATCCCAGCGTGGCGACTCTGCCCCATGGTGAGGATCCCGACTCCATCGTGCGCAAGGGTGGACCGGAAGCGCTGGCCGAGTACACCGATGCCGCCATCGACGTGCTCGACCGGAAGATTCAGATCTTGCAGCAGCGTGGCTACCTGGACACCACCGAAGGGAAGCGGAGGGCGGTGGACGCGCTTCTGCTCACCGTGCGAGCGGTCTCCGACGAAGCGTTGCGCGATATCTACCTGGATCGCGTTTCGGCGGTGACCGGCGTCCGGCGGGCCATCCTGGAGCGGGAGATGGAGCGCTCGGCGGCGGACTGGCGCCGGCGCAGGGCCCCTCAGCCGAAGGCCGCGCTACCCGAGGCGGAGGAGATCCCGAAGCTGGGGGCGGAGCGCAAGCTGCTTCTGCTCCTGCTCAGGGATCGTTCTCTGGTGCCAAGGGTGGCCCAGCAGGTCGAGCCGGATACCTTCAGGACACCCGAATACCGCGAGATCTATCGGGCCTTGCTCGGCGCCGACCCTTCGATGCCGTCGGGTGATGAAGGTCGCGATTCGGAGGGCTCTCTCGATTGGGCGGATGATCTTCCGGGTCCGTTGTACGAGCGGGTCCGTGAGCTGGCGGCTGATCCGGAAGAGCTCACCAATCCGGAGGCCGTTCTCGTGGATTCGATCGCGCGGCTGCGGGCCCGTGTCTTCGAGAAGCGCTTGGCGGACCTCATGACCGAGGTGCTTGTGGCGGACACCGGAGCCGCGGTGGAGTTGGCTTTGGAGATCAAGAAGGTGCGGCAGGAACTGGCGGCGCTCGGCATCCGCACGCCGGGTCGCGGGTTCTTCAAAGGCGAGTGACGTTAACGATAGCGAGCCGGGACATATGACAGGGCCGACGAAACACATGGGAATCCTCCAGCAGTTGCTGGATGTGCACGAGATCGATCAGCAGATCCACACCCTGGAGCAGGAGTTCCGACGTTGCGCAGAGGAAGTGACCGCCATGGACGAAAGCGTCAGCGGGTTGGAATCCGGTCTCGAACAAGTGGACACCGAGCTCGAGCATGCCCGCGGCGACTTACGCAGAAGTGAACGGGCCGTAGACGAGAGACGCGATGCCCTCGATAGGATTCGCTCCAGGGTGAATCAGGTTCAGAACGAGCGGCAGTACAGCGCGGCCAGCCTCGAGTTCGACCTGGTCCGCCAGGACATTCGCAAGCTCGAGGACCAGGTGCTGGAGCGCATGCAAGTGGTGGAGGAGCTGGAGAATCGCCGCAACGATATCTTGGCCAAACTCGAAGCTGCACGAGCGGAAAGTGGAGCGGGGAGCGAAGAGATCGCGAATCGCATGAAGGAGTTGGAGGACGAGGTGGCCATCAAGCGGGATCGTCGCCACAACCTCGCAATCAGACTCGAACATGGTGCGCTCGGGCTCTACAACCGGATTCGCGCGGGTCGTTCTCACGTCGCGCTTGCGCCGCTCACGGACGAGAGGGTCTGTGGCAACTGCTTCACTTCCGTGACCATCCAGCAGGAGATGCAAATCAAGAGCATGTCGGCGCTCATCTGCTGTGAGGGTTGTGGTGTGATTCTCTACCCCGGTGACCTGGGCCGCTGACTTGCCCGCTATCACCCGCTGCCTCGAATCGGTCGTAACACCGTGAAACCCGTTCTCAGCCTGCCCGAACCTGTCGACCCGGCGGCCGTCGCGGCGCTGGTCACCGAGTTGCAGCTGCCCGAACCGATCGCCACCATCCTGGTGCGCCGCGGTTACGATGAGCCGTTGGCGGCAAGAGCGTTTCTGCGCCCGGAACTCAAGAACCTGCACGATCCCTGGTTGATGGCCGGGATGGACGAGGCGGTGAATCGAATCTCCGCCGCTGTCGACTCGAAGGAAACGATTCTCGTCCACGGCGACTACGACGTCGATGGCGTTTGCGGCTCGGCCGTTCTCGTTCGTGCGCTGCGCGAGCTCGGTGCGAACGTCGAGGCGTTCGTCCCCAACCGTCTGAAACACGGGTACGACTTCGGACCTGCAGGCTTGGCCGCAGCGAAAGAATCGGGCAGCCACTGCGTGCTGACCTGCGATTGCGGGATCATGGCCCACGAGACCATCGAAGCTGCTCGGCGCGAAGGGATCGATGTGGTCGTCTCGGATCACCACACACCGGCGGCGACGCTGCCGCCCGCCGTTGCCGTTCTCAACCCGCACCGCTCGGATTGCGGCTATCCGGAGAAGGTGCTCTGCGGTGCCGGAGTCGCGTTCAAGCTGCTGCACGCCCTGTTCGAGTACAGGGGGCGCAAAGTCGAGGACCTGTACAAGTACCTCGACCTTATCGCGATCCCCACGGTCGCCGACCTGGTACCGTTGACCGGCGAGAATCGGATCATCACCCGCTTCGGCCTCAAGGTGCTCCAGCGTACGCCCAACCCGGGCCTGCAGGCTCTGCTGAGCGTCTCGGGGCTGAAGCGGGATCGAGCCATCAACGCCGGCCAGATCGCCTTCGTCCTCGGACCCCGGCTCAACGCGGTGGGGCGGATGGGCGAAGCGATGCGTGGCGTCAGTCTCCTTCTCACCGATGACCACGCTGTGGCGCATAGCCTCGCCGCCGTCGTCGACGCGGAGAACCAGCTGCGCCGGGAGGAAGACCGGGTCACCCTCGAGCAGGCGCTGGAGATGCTCGAGGGTACCTTCGACCCCGATGCCGATCGGGCGATCGTGCTGGCCTCCCAGGGCTGGCACCCCGGCGTGATCGGCATCGTCGCCTCGCGCGTGCTCGAGCAGTATTACCGGCCCACTTTCCTCATCGCGCTCGATGGGGAGAAAGGTCGCGGCTCCGGGCGCTCGATCGCCGGGTTCCATCTCTTCGACGCGTTGAAGGCGTGCGAGATGTACCTGGAGCAGTTCGGCGGTCACAAGGCCGCCGCCGGCCTCCAGATCCGTGCTGAGAACGTCGAGGCCTTCCGCGAAGCGTTCAACGCGGTGGCGCACGAGCGGTTGGCGCCGGAGGACCTTCACCCGAGGTTGCGTGTGGACCGCGAGATCGAGATGTCGGACGTATCGGCTGAGCTCTGGCGCTTCCTCGCCCACTTCGGCCCGTTCGGCCAGGGCAACCCCAAACCGGTCTTCCTCGCCCGTGACGTTCGTCTGCTGGCGGCTCCCGAGGTGGTCGGCGAGCAGCATCTGCGCTTGCGGATAGAGGTCGGTGATGGCGTCACTCCTGAGGCGATCGCCTTCGGGCAGGCCGGCGCGTCGGAGTGGCTCAAGGAGTCATCTCGCGTCGATCTGGCATTCCAACTGGGAGTCCGGCAGTGGCAAGGCATCGAGCATGTGCAGGCGCAGGTACTCGATGTGCGGCCGAGCGAGGCGGCTTGGGCGAGCTCCGAATCGTAGCCGGGCGATGGGGCCGGCGCAGGTTGAGGGTGCCTCGAGGGCGCTCGGTCCGTCCCACGCCGGAACGTGCCCGGGAAGCGTGGATGAATGTGCTGGGCTCCGAGCTCGAAGGTGCGAGCGTGCTTGATCTGTTCGCGGGCAGCGGGGCACTGGGTTTGGAGGCTCTTTCCCGGGGGGCGGTGCAGGCTACCTTCGTGGAGCGCGATAGGCGCGTTCTGAAATACCTGCGGGACAACATCGCGGCGCTCGACGCCGGCGGCATGGCGAGCGTGGTGGCCTCGGATGTCTTCGCCTATCTGGACAGTATCGGGGCCGCCGCCTTCGATATCGCGTTCGCCGATCCACCTTACGGCCGCGGTCTGGCGAGCCGGGTGGTCGAGCGGTATGAAGGGAATCCGTTCGCCCGTATCTTGTCGGTCGAGCACGAGCCGGGTGAACCGCTCTCTTCGCCGCGAGCCGGCGATGAGCGGCGCTACGGTGATACTGTGATCACTTTCATCTCCGCCGCCGATCTGGAGGAGGACAGGACATGACTGAGCCGAGGGTCGCCATCTACCCGGGTAGCTTCGACCCGCTGACCCTGGGTCACGAGGATATCGCACGCCGCAGCCTGAAGTTTGTCGATAGGTTGATCATCGCGGTGGCTCACTATCCTACCCAGAGCAAAGATCGCCTCTTCACGGTCGACGAGAGGGTGGAGATGATAGGGGAGTGCTTCGCAGATGAGCCGCGCATAGAAGGGGCTGAGTTCAGCGGCCTGCTCGTGCATTTTTGCATGAAGGTGGGGACGCGCATCGTCGTTCGCGGCCTGCGCGCTGTGAGCGACTTTGAGTATGAGTTCCAGATGGCTCAGATGAACAGGGAACTCCTGCCCGATCTCGAGATGGTGTTCATGACGCCTGCCGGTGAGTACACATTCCTCAGCGCCTCCCTTGTTCGGGAGGTGGCGGCACTCGGCGGCGACGTCTCGCGGTTCGTCTCCGCGCCCGTTCTGCGACGGCTCGA